>JAPOUS010000178.1 GCA_026708525.1 Cellvibrionales bacterium | reverse complement strand
GCGGCCGATAGCGGGCGTGTTTATTTTAATGATGAATTATTAGTAGGTTTCCAAGAATATCAAATCGCAGAAAAAGGCATAGGGCGAAAATTTCAAAAACCGACGGTATTTGAAAGATTATCGGTATGCCAAAACCTAATACTGGCCGGTAGTCAAGATAAAACTCTGTTTGGGTTATTTACAGCCAAGCTGCGTCCACGAGAAAAAACGCGCATTGATGAAGTATTGCTCACGATCGGCTTGGCAGATTGTCAGCATCAATCTGCGGGTATTTTATCGCATGGTCAAAAACAATGGCTGGAGATTGGCATGCTGTTGATGATGAACCCAACGCTTTTATTGATTGATGAACCCGTCGCTGGCATGACGCACCAAGAAATGGATAAAACTGCCGAATTATTTGAAACCTTAGCAGGTATGCATAGCCTAATGATTGTTGAACATGATATGGGCTTTATTCGACGTATTGCTCGCACCGTTACTGTGCTTAACCAAGGCCAAGTTTTGGCCGAAGGTACTATGGATGAAGTGCAAGCCAATCCGGATGTGATTCAAGTCTATCTTGGGGAGGAGTCATGTTAGCACTTAAAGCTGTCGATCATTTTTATGGCGATAGTCATACTCTTTGGGGTATCGACTTAGTGGTAAAACCTCAAAAGTGTACCTGCTTGATGGGGCGCAATGGCGTAGGGAAAACGACGCTATTAAAAACTATTATGGGGCAAGAAAAGATTGGCCAAGGTGAAATTGTATTTAAAAACCAAGCAATTGAGAAACAAAAAACACAAGCCCGGGCAGGCTTGGGCATTAGCATTGTTCCGCAGGGGCGGCAAATTTTTCCACTGTTAACAGTGGAAGAAAATATTAAGCTTGCGTTTCAGGCAGCCAATAAAACAGGCGCAATGCCACAATGGGTGTTGGATTTATTTCCAGTACTTAATGAGATGAAAGACCGTCTTGGAGGGAATTTATCAGGCGGGCAGCAACAGCAATTAGCCATAGTTCGTGCATTGATTACCGAGCCTGAATTGTTGTTGCTCGATGAACCTTGTGAGGGTATCCAACCAAATATTGTTGCTGCCATTGGTGAAGTGATTCGCTATTTGGTTGAGGAGCGGGGTATGACAGTCTTGTTAGTGGAACAGAAATTGCAATTTATAAAAAAAGTGGCAGATCATTTTTATATTATTGATCGTGGAAGTAATAAGGTAAATGGCGAAATCAATACACTTAATGATGATATGATAAAAAATTATTTGACGGTATAAAAGCGAATGCAAGAAGAGAGTAGTAAGAGTCACCAGAGAGAACCCTGGAAAGCAAATTTATCGTTAACACTTGCGCCTTTACATCATAAAACCCGCGTCATTAAAAGTCGTCATGCTGGGCCTTTGCGAATACAGCGGCCTTTTTATCCCGAGGAGCATTGCTGCCATCTGTATTTGTTACACCCGCCGGGAGGGTTAGCTTCTAAGGATGAATTAACCCTCAATGTTCAACTTAAATCTAACGCTCATGCATTAATGACAGCTCCGGGAGCGACTAAATTTTATCGAAGTTCAGGTGATGATGCTGTTGTTTCGCAAACCTTTGTGGTTGAAGACAATGCAGCTCTTGAGTGGCTACCTCATGAAAATATATTTTTTAATGGCTCGCAATCTAAAACCCAAACAGCAATTTATTTAAAAGATTCCAGTCAATATATTGGTTGGGAGATGAATAGTCTTGCTCGACCAGCGAATCAAGAGCCTTTTTCCGAAGGTAATATCCTCAGCACGCTGCGAATTTATAGAAATAAAACATTATTACTGCATGAAAGTTTTTGTATTTCATCTGCTACAAACCTTCAATCGAAAGCTGGTATGCAAGGATTTACCATGCAAGGTACTTTGGTTGTGCATTTAACCAAAGTGTTATCTGCGGATGATGCACGCACAATGATCGAAAATCTCTCGATACCTAGGCCTTTTGTTTTTGGGGTGACTATTGTTGATAAGCTGCTCGTTGTTCGTGTGTTGTCTGACTTTGCAGAAACGATACGAAATATTTTTATTCCGTTATGGGTATGGTTGCGTAAAGCTTTATTGAATAAAGAGGCGATAGAGCCACGCATTTGGTTAACCTGATTGTTGTAAAAAAATTATGGAATTAACACCAAGAGAAAAAGACAAATTGTTATTATTTTCAGCCGCGCAATTGGCAGAAAGACGGCTTAAGCGCGGAGTGAAATTAAATTATCCAGAGGCTGTCGCTTACATCAGCTTTGAAGTGTTAGAAGGTGCGCGTGATGGCAAAACGGTTGCTGAGTTAATGAACGAAGCACGCGAATTACTTAGCCGAGAGCAAGTAATGGACGGCATACCGGAAATGATCCATGAGGTGCAAGTCGAAGCGACTTTTCCAGATGGAACCAAACTTGTCACAGTACATAATCCGATTGTTTAGGAGAGCGAATGATACCCGGCGAATTGCGAATACAAGCAGGTACAATCAATCTAAATGAAGGTCGTGAAACCATTAGCATTGAAGTAGCCAATACAGGTGATCGGCCGATACAAATTGGTTCGCATTACCATTTTTATGAAGTCAATAATGCGCTGGTGTTTGACCGTGACAAAGCCTTGGGTAAACGCTTGGATATTCCCGCAGGCACGGCTGTGCGTGTAGAGCCTGGGCAAACGCGGACGGTAACTTTAGTCGATTACGCAGGCTTGAAAACTATTTATGGTTTTCAGGGTAAGGTTATGGGGCAATTGAATGAGGTGGAAGCTTAAGTATGGCAATGATCGATCGCACCGCGTATGCGAGTATGTTTGGCCCAACCACCGGCGACAGCATGCGTTTGGCGGATACTGAGCTTTGGCTTAAGGTTGAAAAAGACTTTACCCATTATGGCGATGAGGTGAAATTTGGTGGCGGTAAAGTTATTCGTGATGGCATGGGGCAGTCGCAACGTTTAGATGACACCACGCTCGATCTGGTGATAACCAATGCGGTTATTATTGATCACTGGGGGATTGTCAAAGCTGATGTCGGTGTGATTGGTGGGCGCATTGTAGGTATTGGTAAAGCCGGTAATCCAGATGTGCAGGCTGATGTCGATATGATTATAGGGCCGGGTACTGATGTGATTGCAGGCGAGGGTAATATTCTCACCGCAGGCGGCATTGATGCCCATATTCATTTTATTTGCCCGCAACAAATCGAAGAAGCGCTCACCTCAGGTATAACGACAATGTTAGGGGGCGGTACCGGCCCATCCACAGGCACCAATGCAACGACCGTTACACCGGGTGCTTGGTATATGGAAAAAATGTTGCAGGCTGCCGATCAATTTTCGATGAATTTAGGCTTTTTAGGTAAGGGCAATGCAAGCCTTGAGGCCGGAATTAAAGCGCAAGTGGATGCTGGGGCAATTGGATTAAAATTACATGAAGATTGGGGGACGACACCTCAAGCGATTGATACTTGTTTAAGTGTTGCCGAAAAAATGGATGTGCAAGTAGCGATTCATACTGACACCTTAAATGAGTCTGGTTTTGTAGAAGATACTTTGGCAGCCTTTAAAGATCGCGTGATTCATACTTATCACACGGAGGGCGCAGGTGGTGGGCATGCACCTGATATTATTACGGCAGCAGGATTAGCCCATGTGTTACCGTCATCGACAAACCCAACGCGCCCCTTTACTGTTAATACGATTGATGAGCATTTGGACATGCTCATGGTGTGTCATCACCTTGATCCCAATATACCCGAAGATGTGGCCTTTGCTGAGTCGCGCATTCGTCGCGAAACCATTGCAGCTGAAGATATTTTTCACGATATGGGTGTATTTTCGATGATCTCATCGGATTCACAAGCCATGGGGCGAGTCGGAGAGGTTATTCTCAGGACGTGGCAAACAGCTGATAAGATGAAAAAACAACGCGGATCAATGGCGGGTGATAGCCAATATAACGACAATAGTAGGATTAAACGATATATTGCAAAATATACGATTAACCCAGCAATTTCACATGGTATTTCGCATGAAGTCGGTTCGATTGAAGTCGGTAAGCTGGCTGATTTAGTCCTCTGGAAGCCGGCTTTTTTTGGAGTTAAGCCGAGCCTAATTCTTAAAGGCGGCATGATTACTTATGCTGCGATGGGCGATGCGAATGCATCGATTCCAACACCTCAGCCTGTGCATTATCGGCCAATGTTTGCCGCTTTTGGTAAAGCGCGTCAATCAACTAGCATGACTTTTTTATCTCAATCGGCCTATGAGTTGGGTATGCATCAACAGTACCAGCTACAAAACCTGATTGGCGTCGTCAAAGGTTGTCGCAGCATCAGTAAAAAAGACATGATTCATAATGATGCAACACCAACTATTGATGTTGATCCTCAAACGTATGAAGTTAGAAGCGATGGTGAATTGTTAGTCTGTGAACCCGCTGTTGAGTTACCGATGGCGCAGCGCTATTTTTTATTTTAAATGAAAAAACAACAGGGACGTTGAACAACATTGAGATAGAGGGAAAAGGTATGCAAGTGCTAACAAAAAACCTAGGTCGAGTTGATATCGACTCTTTTAAATCGGCTAGGCAAGCCATTCTACCCATAGAGATGCGGATTAAAAGTCGCGCAAAAATCACCTTGGATAATGGGCAAAATGCGGGCTTTATCTTACCAAGAGGAGGGCTTATTCGGGGTGGCGATGTTTTAGCATCGGATGATGGCGACAAAGTACTGGTTTTAGCCGCGAGTGAAATGGTCTCAACCATTGAGGCAAAAGACAGCTTTTCTCTGATGCGGGCTGCTTATCATCTTGGTAACCGTCATGTGCCTTTAGAATTGAGTGCCTACTATGTTAGGTATGCGCACGACAATGTCTTAGATGAGATGATTCGTGGAATGGGGTTAGATGTGACCGTGGACTTTCATCCCTTTGAACCCGAAGCTGGTGCTTATCAGCAAACGGGGCATCATCACCATGGATGACACAGCGCTGCTTCGGCTTTTGCAGCTGGTTAACCCTAATTTACCCATTGGTGGCTTTACCTATTCGCAAGGCGCAGAGTGGGCTTGTGAGGCGGGCTGGCTGCAAAATAAACGTGATGCTTATGAGTGGCTCTTGTCGTTAATTAACGAGAGTTTAGTCATTTTTGATTTACCCCTTTTGCTGCGTCTATTCAAAGCACTTGATAATAATGATTTAGTGGCGTTTTCAGATTTTTCGCAACTGGCTTATGCAGGAAGAGAAACCGATGAACTTCGCTTGGAAGACACGCAATGCGCAGAGGCTTTGGTGCGTGTATTGAATAACCTTAACATCACCGACCAATGGTCGCATTGGCAGGCATTGCAAAGTGACTTAACAAAAACCCTGTTGGCTCCTTTTGCTATGGCGGGGATTAATTGGCACATTTCACTTGATCATTTACTGCAAGGGTTTTTATGGGCGTGGCTGGAATCCAGAGTCGCTGCCTTAATTAAACTGGTGCCTTTAGGGCAAAGTGATGGTCAATGGTTACTCTACCAACTCAGTGAATATTTACCTCAAGCGGTATTAATAGCAAAACACGTATCAGATGAAGAAATCGGTAGTGCTGCCTTTGGTATGGTAATCGCCAGCTGCCAACATGAGACCCAGTATTGTCGATTATTTCGATCCTAATTGTTGAATAGGAAATATTATGCAAGCAGTAGAAAAAACAGTCGATTTGCCGACTAAACAACCTTTACGTATTGGTGTTGGTGGGCCTGTTGGTTCGGGAAAAACCGCCTTGCTTGAAGTGCTGTGTAAAGCCCTAAGAGAAAAATACGAAATTGCCGTGGTGACCAACGATATTTATACGAAAGAAGACCAGCGTATATTAACCGAAACCGGAGCATTGCCACCTGAGCGCATTGTAGGGGTTGAAACTGGTGGTTGCCCACATACCGCAATTCGTGAAGATGCTTCGATGAACCTTGCGGCAGTTGATCAACTTGCTCAAACCTTTGGCCGTTTGGATATGGTTTTTGTTGAAAGTGGTGGTGATAATTTAAGTGCTACTTTTAGTCCGGAGCTGGCCGATTTAACAATCTATGTGATTGATGTGGCCTCCGGTGAAAAAATCCCGCGTAAAGGTGGACCTGGGATCACAAAATCCGATTTATTGGTGATTAATAAAACGGATCTTGCTGAAATGGTGGGAGCGTCTTTATCCGTTATGGATTCTGATACTCAGCGTATGCGCAATACCAAACCTTATGCATTCACCAATTTAAAAACGCAAGAAGGGTTAGAAAAAGTCATTGATTTTATTGAAACAGCGGGTGTGTTTGATTGAACGATAGATGATCATTTTATTCCCTGCTGCCTGTATTTCAGCTTAAGAGGGCATTAGTGCCCTCACTTTGCTTTGGACATTTAAACGATTGATGCCATGCTTTTATAAGACGTTATAAATTTTAGCAACGGTTGAGATCAAATCACGATGCAGCAAAATAGCTTTGTTGTTTTATTCTCTGTGTGTTCTTTTTGTGTTTTTTTATTCGGGTGTAATAGCTTAGATGATGACCCTTGCACTGGGGTAAATTACAAAGCAAGAACACTCTCAGGGATTGTAAACTGTGATGCCACTTTGGATGCCGGTCACCCTTGGATCTTGAAAGAGGGAACCGTTGTAGGGAAGGGGTTTAAAGAGATTACGCAGGATACGGTTCAGGAAATAAAAAATGACGGTGTGACCCTGACGATAGAGGCGGGAGTAGAAATTTTCGCAGAACCAGAAGGGGCATTGCTTATTAGTCGAGGATCAAAAATCATGGCAGAAGGCACAGCCGACAACCCAATTACGTTTAGTTCTGTAGATGAAGGTACCTCAGGATCAGGCGAATGGGGAGGGGTATTTATTCAAGGTTTTGCGCCTTATTACGAAAGAAGTACTAATAAACGATGCAGTGAGGAATCTTTTTGTAACCCAAGTATAGACGCAGGTTATAAGCATAAAGCCAAATTTGGTGGCGACGATCCAGCTGATAGCAGTGGGGTGTTGCGTTATGTGCGTATCGCCGAAGCGGGTTATCTTAAGGTGAAAGAGAGAAAATCGGAGAGCCTGGGGCTTCACTCAGTAGGGCATGGCACCAAGATTGAATACATCCAAGTACAGGGCGGGCTAGAGGACGGCATTAAGCTTGTAGGGGGAACGGTAAATCTTAAGTACGGCGTACTCACGAATAACGAGGACGATGATATCAGTTTGGATCATGGCTACCAGGGGCATTTACAACATTTTTTAATGATTAAAAATCAAAGTATCTTTTATCCTGCGGAGGGAAACAGCCCAAGAGGGATTGAAGCCAATAATTCGACAACGAAATCCGTCAAGGCTACAAATATCAAGGTGGCGAATGTGACGGTCATAGGATCAGACTTGGTAAGAACAGACGGGCCATTTGATCCAGCACTTAAACCGGGCGCACAAGACATGCGAAAACAACCCGGGATTTATCTTCGAGGAGATATCACAGCTGAGGTTTCGAATAGTGTGGTTACCGGTTTCAATGATTGCCTTCGCGTTGAACACGGGGCAGAGGATGCAACGCGAGTCCAGCTGAATAATATTATCACCGGTGATTGCGAAGATGATTCACTCAGTGTGCTAGCGAATAAATTAGTGCCGGGTTCAGGTATCAGACCGGAGCCATTTGAAAATAATATATTTCATTTGGATCAATTGAAAACCTTTGTTGAGTACGATGCCAATCTTGCGCTCACATCCCCCTTGTCGCGGTTAGATTCGTTAACGGAATTTGAACATTTATCTGGGCGTGACGAATTTAGCTTTGATAAGACGGATTATATAGGCGGCGTTGATCCTTCAAAGCCTGAGGGTCATTGGTATCAAGGCTGGATATTCAACGGTTCAACCATTATTGATAAGGTCAGTGAGTAAAGCCTAGATGTTAAGGCACAAAGGGTTTAAGAGAATAGACTCAGTGTTCCTCCATCATTTTCTAGTAATGATTGTGACAGGGGCTTAAGTGACCTTGAGTGAACTGAGAATAAGCCGGCCTGTCTAACCATTGAATGGTTGGGAGTAACGTCATGAAAGCATTAATTGGTTGTTTGGTGTTCGTCTTGCTCGCTGCTTGTGAAAAGTCATCCGATGAACTTCATTTGGATGCATTGCCGAATGAAATGCACTTTAATTGTGAAAAAGTGGGGCTTGTGACCGTTAAGTTTGTCCCTTCGGAATCGGCCATCTTGATGTTGCCCGATCAAACCATTGAACTGGCTGCCGAGCCTGTAGCCTCAGGCTTTAAATACGTTAAAAGTGACATTGTTCTGCAAGGTAAAGGCAATCTGGTGACTTTAACTATAGGCATACAACCTCCTTTTAAATGCACCCCTCAAGTTATAGCGCAGGTTGATACTGAAGATAAGCGATAATTTCTCGTGCTCTGGGTTAGAACGCTAGTAGTTCGATGCACAGCGATTGTCTTGTTGCAAAACTCGTTCCCACGCTCCTGCGTGGGAATGCAT
>JAPOUS010000025.1:22558-39242 GCA_026708525.1 Cellvibrionales bacterium | reverse complement strand
CAATCAGCATCATACAAAATAATGCAAATAAATAAATGATCGAGTAGGCAAATGTACGCATAGGCGCTTTTTTATCGCCTTGAAGAATGCGAATGCTGTAAAAAATAAATACTGCACCTAAAACAATGGCACTGGCTAAATAGAGATAACCACTCATGGTTGTCACAAACGGAAGTAATGATACCGCAACCATAATGAGCGTGTATAAAAAGATAAATTGCGCGGTGAATTTCGTACCGTGGGTTACTGGCAGCATAGGGATATTGGCTTTGGCGTATTCATCTTTGCGTGCTATGGCTAAAGCCCAAAAGTGTGGCGGCGTCCAAGCGAAAATGATTAACACTAGCAATAGTGCATTTGGATGAATGTTGCCCGTTACGGCAACCCAGCCTAACAATGGTGGTATAGCGCCTGCTAATCCACCAATAACAATATTCTGAGGGGTTTTATGCTTAAGCACTAAAGTATAAATGACAGCATAGCCAAATAATCCGCCTAAGGTTAACAGCGCGGTTAATAAATTAACTTGGGTGATCAGCAACCATTGCCCACTCACACCTAGGATAAATGAAAAGATTAATGCCTTGGGTAAACTGACATGGCCTTTAGCCACAGGCCGGTTTTGTGTTCGAAGCATTATCTGATCGATGGCTTGATCGGCGACATGATTAATAACGGCGGCAGAGGCTGCGCATAGGGCAATGCCAAGGTTAGCTATGACGATAAGCTGAACAGTGAGCTTGTCACTGTCAGTCATGATCATCCCAATCACCGAGGTAACTAACATTAAAAAAACCACATTGGGCTTGGTTAACCGGTAGTAGAGTGTGCACTGCTGGATAAATGATTGCGGCGCAGATGTTTGTGCTATATCCGTCATGCGATTTGGCCTTCCCCTGTTTTTATCGATGGGTTTGTCGATTGAGTGACTTGATTGGGTATATGGCATGCCACGAGGCAATGCAGGCTATTCAGTAATAAAAGACCGGCAAACAAAGTGTGTAGCAGAGCTAATGCCATAGGAAATTGAAACAACAGGTTAGAAATACCCAACCCCATTTGGATCGCTAAAAGGCTAAGGCCAATGCATGCCATGATTTTGGTGTTGTTATTGCGAAGTAATAAAAAGTAAAAAACGAACCCCATAAGCAATACAATCAATGCGCCAAGGCGATGAGTAAAATGAATGGCTGCTCTTGCATCAGAGTGAAGCATACCCCCTAAATAATTAGGGCCGATGGATTGGGTAATAGTAAAGCCCTTGGCAAAATCTGCATCAGGCCAAAACTTACCTTGGCAAGTTGGGAAATCCGCACAGGCAACGGCAGCATAGTTACTGCTAACCCAGCCGCCCAATAGGATTTGCATGAGTAGCAGTGAAAAAAAGGCGATGGATAGGTGCTTGCGCAATGGCGTGCCAGCGATAAAAGGGGGAGATTGCAGGCTTATGGCATTCGTGTGTGAATACAAGAATAGCAAGTAGAAAAGGCAGGCAATAAGCATTCCCCCAAGTAAGTGAAGACTTACTACTTGAGGCCAGAGTTTGAGCGTCACCGTCCACATGCCAAAGAGACCTTGAAGAATAATCGCAATAACGATGACGGCTGATAACAGTAGACATTTTGCATTTGATTGCAGCAATTTAACAACCGCCAGAAGCAAGAGAGTTAGCATGGCTATGCCTATGGCAGGATCAAATGCATCATAAACTGGCTTGTCATCAATGATCCAATATTGCGCCAAAACAATCCGTGCTATGAGTAATAGCATGGCGACAGAAACAGAAAATAGAGCAAAGAGCCGATCTGTTTGATTGCCCACGTCGATCATTCGATCATCTCTGGATCCAGAGTGAGTGGTGTGAGTCGGCTCAGGGTGGGGTGAATGAGACAGTTTTGAGCCTGAAGATGAGCGGTTAATCTTGAATAGCCGCTTTTTAAACGCTAAACCAAAAAGTACTAAGGCAAATAGGCCAAGACTCGATGCTAACAATCGATGCACTTGCTCAGGCCAAGTTTTATTGGTCTCAACCGGTGTTTTAGCAAATGCAGAATTGGCGCTGGCGATAGCCTGCTCATCTTGCGGCCATAACACATGTCCATAACAGGTCGGCCAATCTGGGCAGCCGAGCCCCGCATCCGATAACCGCACGAAGGCACCCAGTACAATCAAAGCAAGGGTTATCAGAGTGGCGGCAAGACTTAAACGTTGAATCAGCATCGGGTGTCTTTCTATTGCGCATACTTAAATAGGTGTTTTAAATCATCCATCATGGCTTTTTCATCAGTGCCTTTGGCGTAAGTCATCATTACCCATCCTCTTGGGTCAATCAGCAAATAATCATTGGTGTTAAATAACGGATCTGCCTGTAATCCCGATGCAAATCGCAGCTTGGGGTGATCGTTTTTAAATTGTTCGAGTGCGTGTGACGTTAATGCATGCTCGGTTGCGTATACTCGATTCAATTTTGGCATGTGTTTGCCAAGGGCGATGTGCATTTGGCGACTTTGGATGACATTATCAGGCGATGTGGGTAAGACCAGTAGCGTCCATGGGGCTGTTTTATCACGGTTGCTAAAAGGTTGATCGTCAGCAGAAACCAGATTGAGTTTTTCAACCTTTATCGGTGGTGTCACTAGCTGACCGACCGTTTGCGTTCCCACTAACTCAGGGATGTTTAATGATTGATGTTTATAAAGATAAATCAGGCCGTAAGATAAACCCATTAAGACTAATGGCAAACCAAGAATAATAATTAGCGGAATAAATTTTTGTTGTTGTGTTGCCATCTTTTTCTTTATCTTTTATTTATAGTTTGCTTTTTTATTAGACGATAAAATTAAGTAGCCACTGTAAGCCAATAGCATGAATGCAAAACAAAACCATTGAAAGGCATAGCCTAAATGTTTGTTATGGTCAAAATTAGGTGTCATTGAGTTAGAGCTTATCATGGTGCTATTGATGTTATGCGCATAAATAATGTATTGGCTAAAAGGGCTAGTGGTTAATTGAGATAGCAAGCGCTTATCAATGCCGGGTAATATTTTTTGATGACTATCTATATTCGTTATATCTAAATATGGGTTGCTTGATATCGTCTTAATCGTACCCGTAAGCGTTACATCACCTGTGATTGCTTGATACTTGTTTGGTTTATCATAAAATTTTTTTTGCCAGCCTAATACAACAAAAATTTTCTTATTGGTATTTGGGTGAGTTAATAATTGCAGCTGTTTAAAACCTGCTTTTTTATTCTGTAGCTGATTGTCAATAAGCCAGGCATCATTTGACAATGTGCCTTTAATGATTATTTTTTTATAGTCTTCAGGGTTGCTATTAAAAAATGGTTGAGGTTTTTCTAATTGCGATTGATTGAATTGTGCTGCTTGCTCTTTTTTAAAATCTGCGCGATCAAGTTGCCAAAACCCTGCGCGAACACAAATAATGAGTAACAAGACTACAAAACACACCAAAAATTTTTTAAAGTGTTTTTTGTAAGTAGGTTTACCATCCATTTGCGAAGAGGAGGCAGGGAATTGCATTGGCTTCAATTACTCATCCTGATAAATTTCTTATTATTAGTGATTAGCTTATTTTCCAGTTTGTTTGTTTTGTACCGTGAAAAGGGCGAAGGGTTAAAAACCTTTTATGCCTTAAGCATTCGGGTAACGCTTGCCGTTAGTCTATTAGTGTTGGTAGGTTTTGGTGTCGCTACGGGGCAAATTGGTTCGCATGCCCCATGGGATCGGTTCCCAGCTAGCCAATCAATAAACGTAAACCACAGCCACTAAAAATATCCAAACTACATCAACAAAGTGCCAATACCAAGAAGCTGCTTCGAAACCGAAGTGGTCTTCTTTGGTAAAGTGCTTTTTCATCACACTTCGGAAAAATTGCACCGTTAGGATGCCTGCGCCCATAATGACGTGAAAGCCATGGAACCCTGTCAACATAAAAAAGGTTGCGCCATAAATACCTGAATTCAGGTATAAACCATAATCAACATAGGCTTCATGATACTCAAGGTACTGCAAATATACAAAAACAAAACCAAAAAGTAGAGTAAGTCCTAACCAAAAATTAAACGCAGTACGTTTATTCTTTTTGAGTGCATGATGAGCAAATTCAAGCCAGATGGAAGACAGTACAAGAAGGGTAGTATTCCAGAATGGCAGCCAATGGAATAAATTATCGAGGCCCGGCCAAGATAGATTTTTTTGAGGGCCTGTATGTTCGCCATTATTCGCTAAAAATCCGGCTTTGGCCTGCTCTTTAACACCGCCAATGGCATCTTGTGGTGTATCCATTAGCGGCCATGAATAATCAAACCCTGGCCAAAGCAGGGTATTCATAACGCCTGCGCCTTCGCCTGATAACCAAGGGCCAGCAAGGGTTCGAACATAGAATAAGACGCCAAAAAAAGCCGCAAAAAACATGACTTCTGAAAAAATAAACCATTGCATGCCGATGCGGTAAGATATTTTTAATTGCTCAGAGTTCATGCCTTTGATGTTTTCTTTGATGGTTAATGAAAACCAGCAAGCCAAGACAATCGCCAGGGCGATTAAACCGGCATAGAGTAACAACCAATCGCTGCCTGAGGCGTCAGCAGAGTGCATAGCATTCATGCCAGAGGCGGCACCAAGCGCAATCATTGCCAGTGCAGTGGCGGAAAATATTGCCATGCTACTGCGTGCGGGAACATAATAACGAGGCGTTTCCCCGTCTTTTGGTAGCGCCATCAGTCTCTCCTTGTCAAATAACTGTCGTTAATCGATGACTGTGATAGTTTAGTTATCTTTACCTCGACTGCTGCTTTATCGGTAATATCATAGAGCGTATAAGCTAAGGTAATGGTTTTAATATCTTTGGGTAAATCAGGATCAACCACGAAAATCAGTGGCATTTTGATGCTATCCAACCCATCAAGCGGCTGTTGTTCAAAACAAAAACACGCCGTTTTATGAAAATAGTTTGCCGCTCGCCCCGGTGACACACTAGGTATTGCCTGAGCAACCATTCGATCAAGCGTTGGATTTTTAGCATGAAAATACGTCAAAATCGATTCGCCTGGATTTACGGTTAAGGTTTTTTCTATTGGGTTAAAAAACCATGGCATGGCATCATTGTTTCGTGCAATAAATTGTACTTTTATTTGTCGGGTTATATCTTTTTCAAAGGCTTTACCTTGGTAGCGCTCGTTGTCGGTTTTGCCGTTAATTCCAGTGACTTCACAAAAGACATCGTACAAAGGCACCAGCGCAAACCCAAAACCAAACATCAACAACGCAGTGATGCTGAGTTTGAGTACGATGTTATTGTTGCCTTTGCTGTTGTTGTCTCCGTCCATTGGCTGCTCGTATAAAAACCTAATTATTTAATTGCAGGTGGTCGCTCAAACGTGTGGAAAGGCAGTGGCGAGGGGAGTGTCCACTCTAAGCCGCGTGCAGATTCCCAGGTTTGTTCTTCTGTGGTTTTTTCACCGAAATAAATCGTACGAATAATATTAAACAAGAAGATTAATTGAGCGAGGCCGTAGGTGAAGGCTCCTATGGATGAAATCATATTAAAATCAGCAAACTGAATAGAGTAATCAGGGATACGTCTAGGCATTCCGGCTAATCCTAAAAAGTGCTGAGGGAAGAAAGTCAGGTTAAAGCCGATAAAGGCAATCCAAAAATGTACTTTACCCATGGTTTCGTTATACATGCGCCCAGTCCACTTAGGTAGCCAGTAATAAACGGATGCTGAGATGGAAAATATAGCCCCGGCTACCATGGTGTAATGGAAGTGAGCGACCACAAAGTAGCTATCATGGTACTGCATGTCGGCAGGCGCGATGGCTAGCATTAACCCAGTTAATCCACCTAAGGTAAACAAAAACACAAAGGCGATACAAAACAGCATGGGAGTTTCGAATGTCAACGCGCCTTTAAACATGGTCGTTATCCAGTTAAAGACTTTAGCGGCAGTGGGTACTGCAATGAGCATAGTTGCCCACATAAAGTACAATTCGCCGACTAGCGGCATGCCAACCGTAAACATGTGATGCGCCCAAACAATGAAAGATAAAAACGCAATGGCAGCGGTTGCATACACCATCGACGCATAGCCAAATAAAGGTTTACGGGAGAAAGTAGGAATAATTTCAGACACTACGCCGAAGGCAGGTAAGATAATAATGTAAACCTCAGGATGTCCAAAGAACCAGAATATATGCTGAAATAACACAGGGTCACCACCACCTGCTGCACTAAAGAAGGATGTACCGAAGTGAATATCCATCAGCATCATAGTTACTGCCCCTGCTAAAACAGGCATGACGGCAATAAGCAGAAAAGCGGTAATTAACCACGTCCAAACGAATAAAGGCATTTTCATTAAGGTCATGCCGGGGGCGCGTAAGTTAAAGATGGTTGCGACGATATTGATTGCCCCCATAATCGATGAGATACCCATTAAATGCACACCAAAGATAAAGAAGGTGACAGAAGGGGGAGCATAAGTGGTGGATAAGGGCGCGTAGAACGTCCAGCCAAAGTTTGGTGCACCGCCTTCCATAAAAAGCGATGAGGCTAAAATGGCAAAGGCAAAAGGCAGAATCCAGAAGCTTAGGTTATTCATGCGAGGTAATGCCATATCGGGTGCGCCAATCATGATAGGGATCATGTAGTTCGCCAAGCCTACAAAGGCAGGCATAATGGCGCCAAACACCATAACTAAACCATGCATGGTGGTCATTTGATTAAAAAAGTTGGGATCAACTAATTGAAGACCTGGCTGAAACAACTCTGCACGTATTACCATGGCAAAACTGCCGCCAAGTAAAAACATGGCGAAACTAAACCAAAGATACAAAATACCAATATCTTTATGGTTGGTGGCAAGGAGCCACCTGGAAAAACCTTTATCGGGACCGGCCATCCTTGTTACCTCTTATTTTATTGCCCTTGCTTTAGATTATAAATATCGATGGGTTGAACGGTTTCGTTCATGTTGTTACCAAACGCATTGCGCTGGAAAGTGGTAACAGCAGCTAACTCGACATCAGTGAGCTGGCTGCCAAAAGCTTGCATAGCTGTACCCGGCACACCATTAACAATGACATCCATGTGGGTATTGATGTCGCCCATGGCAATGGCAGATTTGGCAATGGCTTTACCGATGCCTCCTTCACCATTGGCACCATGACAGGCAAGGCAGGCTTTTTGATAGACTTTTTCACCTTCGTCATAGAGCTCTTTCATGCTGAACACTTTACTGGTCAAGGCTTTGATTTCAGCTGCTTTTGCTTGTTCTTCTTTTAGCCATGCATTGAAATCTTCTTCTGAGCGAATATCAACCACAATGGGCATAAAGCCATGGTCTTTACCACATAATTCGGCGCATTGGCCGCGATAAATGCCGGTTTCTTTAGGTGTTGCCCATGTTTCGTTTACAAATCCAGGTATGGCATCTTTTTTAACGGCCAGTGCCGGTACCCACCACGCATGAATAACATCGTTAGCAGTAATTAAAAAACGCACTTTTTTATTCACAGGTAATACTAAGGGCTTATCGACTTCGAGCAGGTAGTTGTTGTTTTTAGGATCGATATTATGTATTTCATCTTGAGGTGTGCTTAACACAGAGAAAAAGCTGACGTTGTCGTTTTCATCATTGGTGAGATATTCATAGCGCCACTTCCATTGATACCCTGTGATCAGAATATCCATATCTGCTTCAGATGTGTCATAGATTTTGATCAAAGTTTTCGAGGCAGGCCAAGCCATGCCAAGCAGTATAATCAGAGGGATAACCGTCCATGTGATTTCAACCGCAGTATTTTCATGAAAGGTTGCGGGTTTATGACCATTGGATTTTCGGTATTTAATGATGGTGTACAGCATGAAAAGAAACACCAAAATACCCGCTGCCACACAAATCCAAAATACCAGCATGTGAATGTCGTAAATTTCTTTGCCGACATCGGTAATGCTCTCAGTCATGTTGGTTTCAAATCGCTCAACATTGGCAAGCCCAGGCAAGCTAAGAGATAGGGTAGAAATAAGGGCTGACAGCGCAACAATCCCTTTTTTGGTCATTTTACGTCTCCATGTAATGAGTTGGCTGTACGACAGAAATTTATCGAAAGTTAATATTCGTAAAAAATCTTAGAATAAACTAACTACTCTTTACGTTTATTTCGAACCGCTTCAATATTATTAAAGTGATAGCGGTTTTTGATCGTTATTCGTGTATTGTCGAAAGCAATCGTATTTTGCTCATACAGCCCATAAAGTCGCTGGTTTATAGCGTTAACCTATTGATCTAGGTAAAAATTCAGTTAGAAGATTTTACTTTATTACCTAACATATATTATTAATTGCTATATAATTCAAAAAACTTATGAGAAAAATGATTTTATTTTTAGAGTAATGATAAAAATTTATTTTCTCGTAAGTTGGTTAAGCGATTAGCGATAATACTTAGCAAAACTTTAAATGAACTCAATGAATTTGTGAAGCTTTTTTATGCAGCGAGAAGTTACACAGCGCACATCTTATTACCAAAAAATATGGGCGTTGAGCTGGCCTTTGATGTTGGCGAATATCAGTGTGCCTTTGTTGGGTATGATCGATGCTATGATTCTTGGGCATTTAGGCTCCCCTGTTTATTTGGCTTCTGTTGCAGTGGGGGCAAGTTTTGTCGCATTGGTGTTAACAAGTTGCAATTTTTTACGGATGAGCACCACAGCACTTGCGAGCCGACAGGTTGAAAATAAGAGGGCAAGCGAAAGTTTAGATTTATTTCGATCAAGTGTGCAATTTGCCTTATTGATTAGCGTGCTGGTTATTTTATTAAGCCCTTGGTTAGCTGATCTAGGTACGCAATTGATGTTAGGCAAAGATAAAACATCAGAAATTGACAGTTATTTACATGAATATTTACAAATACGTTTTCTGTCGGCGCCCTTTACATTGCTCAACTTTATGTTGGTTGGGTGGGCAATTGCCTGGCAAAAACCGACGTTAGCTGTTATTTCCTTAACGGTTACTGCTTTGGTAAACATATTGCTAGACGTTATATTTATTATGGGGTTTGGTTGGAATAGTGCAGGCGCTGCCTTGGCAAGTGTCTTGGCTGAAGCGGTGAGTACGCTTACTTCGCTAGTTATTTTTTCACGGTATTTTCCTTTTTTATTTAAGCAGTCATGGTTTACTTTGCCGAAATCTTCCTTGCTATGGTCTTTTTTAGCAATTAACCGTGATCTTTTTATTCGAACGTTAAGTTTGTCTTTTAGTTTTGCTTTTTTTAATCATATGAGTGCGGGCTTAGGTGTAGCCACTGTTGCAGCCAATGCTATTTTATTGCAGTTGGTTGCATTTCAATCATATTTATTGGATGGTTTTGCCAACGCGACAGAAGCCTTGGTTGGCGGAGAGAGTAAAAAATATCGACAACATATTTTGGTGCAAAGTTTTGGGATGACATTTTTATTTACCCTGGGTTTTTCACTGCTTTCATTGGTGATGATACCTTGGCTGCCAGGTTGGTTTACCGATCAAGTGGCCGTACAGAGCATCATAAAGGATTTATTGCTTTTTGTTTTATTGTTACCCTTGATTAGCGTATTTTCGTATTGGCTGGATGGCGTGGCGGTGGGATTGCAGGCGAGTCGAGCGATGCGTAACAGCCTGCTTATTTCAACGTTTGGTATTTTTATGCCACTTTGCTTTCTTCTTAAGTCTTGGCACAATGCAGGTCTTTGGGCGGCATTTTTTGCGTTTCTTCTTGCAAGGAGTTTAACGCTTGCGCCTCTTCTATGGTTTGAATCGAAAAGGGTTTGAATCGAATCCCACACGTTTATCTCTATAATATGAACCAGTCAATCATTTACTCATGGCGTAAAGTCACCCTAAGGGCGAAATTTATTGTCATTGGTTTGTTAAGTGTTGCTGTTTTGCTTCCTGGTGTGTTTACAGGATTCATGGGAGATGATTTTCTGCATTATCTCTTGATTCAATACCCTGGCCTGCTGCCTTTGGTCGATGATGCTTCCTTATTTAATTTGTTTTCTTTTGTTGATACATCCGATGCGAAGCGTCAAGCTCTGATGGCAAAAAGTCTCTTGCCTTGGTGGACGGGTAAAGATTTTTCATGGAATTTTTGGCGGCCTCTGAGTGAAATCAGTTTATTTTTTGATTATTGCTTTTATCCCCGTCAGCCTTGGTTAATGCACTTACATAGCTTGTTACTTTTTATTGTACTGTTAGCTATTAGTGCTTGGCTATACCAACTGATTTTTAGTAAACCTTACGAATCGCAAAATATTCATCGTTGCATAAGTCACCCTGGCGACAACGACTTTACAGGCCCCCGCAAGCGCATGGAAGCGAGCCCGGTAACTGCAAGAACTTATGGGAATAATAGCCTCGCCTTATGGGCATTTGCACTATTTTCGTTAAGTGTCAGTCATGCCATAACGGTAACTTGGATTGCCAATCGCCACGCTATTATTGCGTCTATATTTATTTTGTTATCAGTTATTTATTATCATAAATTTTTTCATACGGATAACGTATTTTATCGCTGGAGCTATTATCTAAGCTCGGTAGGGATGACAGTATTGGCATTATGCTCATCAGAGTTAGGTCTCTGTGTTGGCGTTTGGCTGTTGATATACTCCTTGGTGCAAACCAATAAACCTCTGGTTACTAAGCTGTTCTATTTACTGCCTTATTTTATTGTCTTTTTGGCATGGGTATGGATTTATGAACGCGGGGGTTTTGGTGTTCGAGGGTATTCCACATTCTATGTTGACCCTGTTGTGGCGCCACTGGCTTTTGCTAAAATGTTTTTTTTGAATGCCCCTATTATTATTTTATCTCAAGTATTTATTGTTCCGTCCGATGTGCTGAATCTGCCAAGATATCCTTGGTTAATGCCATTGTTAGGGTGGTTGGTGCTCGCGTCGATCATGTATTTTTTACGTAGCAATAAACACCAAAAAACAGGTTTTGCGTTACTCATCCTATCGCTTTTATTAATGGTTCCCATTTCAACAAGCCCCGCTCAAGATCGCAATTTGTTGCAAGTATCCCTTGCTTTTAGTGGCGTACTAGCGCTGCTGATTGTGCAGGGGTTGGATTATCTAAAGCAGAATAAGCGTCCATGGATAAAAAGCATGGTTTATCTACTCATTATTTTGCACTTAGGTTTGTCTCCTTTATTGACTTTACCTATGAGCTATCTGCCAGCCTGGCTAACAGGGGCCGCTAAATATCGAGCGAGTACGTTACAAGTCAATGAAAATGAGTCGATTTTTGTATTCAAAGGCGACATGATGGAGATGGTGTATTTATACCCTCAACTCATAGTTAAGCAAAAATTTGGGCCCAAAAAACTCTGGAACCTTGGCGGTAGTGGAGCAAAACTTTCTGTTAAGCTCATAGATGACTATACATTAAGTGTGACAGCGTTAAGTCCTTTTTTTAGTTCAGGCGATTTGATGGCGCGAAACGTAATGCTTGAACCTTTTAATGGTGAAAGTATTGATCTGGATGGTGTAACCATTCGAATTCAATCATTTGATAATCAAGGCTACCCCAAGCGTATGGAGATTCAGTTTGCTCAACCTATTGAGACCATCACATTCTATTTATGGGAGCAATCGAGGTTTAAGCCTTTATCTTTTTCACAGAAAAAAGATTATGAATTTTGACGTTAAGCTGTAAAAAACCATGGGTATTCAACTCCTAGCCAGTCTCATAAACCAATACCTGCTATGGTGAAAGTGCATTTCATGCGCAGAATGAGGATCAACGCTTCCTTGAAAAGCAAAGGATGCCGCAGCGATTAGGTACAGGGCAGCTTAACGATTTTCGTTATGTTTCTTTGCTACTTATTCAATGCAGGTAGGATAAAGCGTGCTTTAATGGAGCTTGGAAGGATCAAGGATTTTAACCGCTTGAACTTCTTCTTCGTGAGCCAAGGGTTTTTCTCCCAATTTGGGTTGGTTAACGCGTGTTTTTATTTCTTTCTGTTGGGGTTGGTCGTTCATTTCTTCTTTGAAACCGCAAGCAACGCATTCACGAAATCGCTGCCCCGATTCATCATCAAACATCACGATTTTATCCATTTGATGACACTCTGGGCAGGTGGCTCCAGCAATAAACCGGCGAAGGATGCGTTTGGTGGATGCACTCATTAAACTAAACCTGCATGACGTAATAGGGCGCTAGTATCTGGTTTTCTTCCGCGAAATGCAAAAAAAGCGTCTTTCATTGGTTTAGAGGCACCTTGCGATAAAATTGTGTCATAAAACCGTTGGCCTGTAGCTTTGTCATAGATGCTGGTTTCTTCAAAGGCACTGTAGACATCGCTCGATAAAACCTCAGCCCATTTGTAGCTGTAGTAGCCAGCTGCATATCCACCAGCAAAAATATGTGAAAAGCTATGTTGAAATCGATTCTCGGCTGGCGGCTGAATAACCGTAACGGCCTTGCGGACGTTATCAAGCAGCGCTTGGATTTCATCTGAGCTAGGGGCTTGTGTTAACGCGTGCAATTGAATATCAAATAGAGCAAATTCAAGTTGTCGGAGCATCATATAGCCTTGATGGAAGGCGCGAGCATCCAGCAGGGCTTTTATCATCTCGTCCGGTAGGCGTTGATTGGATAAGTTTTTTAATACTTCCGGTTCATAGCACCAGTTTTCCAATAGCTGGCTAGGTAGTTCAACGGCATCCCATTCGACACCATCGATACCAGCAATGCCATCGATGCTGATTTGGGTTAGCATGTGATGAACGCCGTGACCAAACTCATGGAAAAGTGTTGTTATTTCTTGATGAGATAGCTTGGCGGCCTGATCTTTTGTTCCAGCGCGAAAGTTCATGGTTAAAAAGGCAATCGGTCGTTGTAAGTTGCCATCAGCAAATTCAAACCGATTTTGCGCATTGCTCATCCAAGCACCAGGCTTTTTACCTTCGCGTGCGTAAAGATCCAAATAGCAATGGGCGATGATCTCGCCACCTTTTATTAATTGGAATAATCGAACATCCTTATGGTAGGTATCAAATGCCGTGATCTCTTTAAACTCTACTGCAAAGAGTTCATGCATTAACGTAAAAAAACCGGCTAAGACATCATCAATCGTAAAATATTGCCGAAAGGCTTCTTCGGAGAGCGAGTAGGTTTTTTCTCGGTACTTTTCGGCGATAAAGTTTATATCCCAAGCTTCGATCTTTTCTATTTCTAGCTGATCTCTGGCAAAAGTTTTGAGTTGTGCCATTTCTTTGATGGCAAAAGGTTTGGATTTTTCGGCGAGATCGTTTAAAAAAGCCGTCACTTCATCGACATTTTCTGCCATTTTACTTGCGAGTGAGTTTTCAGCGTAATTGTTAAAACCGAGTAGTTTGGATGCCTTAAGTTTCAACTCGAGAATAGATACCATGGTGGCGCTGTTATCAAATGCTTTGTTGCCATGGCTTTGATCCGAGGCTTTGGTGCTGCTTGCAAAATAAATCTGCTTGCGCAACTCACGGTTTTCAGCATAAGACATGACGGCATGAACGCTTGGTTGATCGATACCTAAGAGATAGCCTTCTTGCCCTTTTGCTTCGGCTTTTTGTTTGCATTGTGTTTTTACAGCATCCGGTAGGCCAAGAAGCACAGACTCATCCGTTATTGGCAATTCAAAGGCCGTTGTGTCATCAATGACATGGTTGTTAAATGTCTGTCCTAGTGTGCTGAGTTGCATTTGAATAGCTTTAAAAGTTTCTTTATCTTCGGCTGGGAGGTTCACGCCTGAGAGCTTGCGATTTTTCAATTGCAGCTCGACCCATCGACGTTGTAAATCGGTTAGCGGAGATGATTGGAGAGTAGATAATTGACCAAATAACGCTTCGTTTTGTTCGAGTTCTGTATAAAAAGCTGAGAGTTTAGGTAAGCAGGCCTCGTAGGCTGCACGGAGATCTTTGTTATCCGTGACGGCATTTAAATGACTAATGGGCGAAAAAAAATTGTTGATACTGTTATTAATGGTTTGGAGTGGATATGAAATACTAGACCAATTAACGTCATTAATCTGTGTGAGTTGCTGAATGGTGTCTCTTGCTTGGTTAAGCCACTCATCTAATTGATTCTCAATGTGAGCTGGGTCAATGGTGCTGAAAGTGGGTAGGAGATCAGTCATAGTAAAATTGGGTTGTGCTTAGGGAGACATTACGCATAATAGCTTAATTTTTTGGAGTTTTGCATTATGAAGCATTGTGATCAGTCGTTTTCTATTCGTTCTTTTGGTGAAAAAGTCCCTCAATTAGGTGAGCGTGTGTTTATTGATCGCTCCGCAGTTGTTATTGGTGATGTCACCATTGGCGATGACAGCTCGATTTGGCCGCAATGTGCACTTAGGGGGGATATGCACTTTATCCGCATCGGTAAGCGTACCAGTATTCAGGATGTGACCCTTTGTCATGTGACACATGATAGTGATTATAACCCGGAGGGCTACCCTTTAGTGATTGGTGATGATTGCACCATAGCGCATCAGGTAACCTTGCATGGTTGCAAAGTGGGTAATCGTGTCTTGGTTGGTATGGGAGCAACTGTCATGGATGGTGCAGTGATTGAAGACGATGTTGTCGTCGGTGCGGGCTCGTTAGTTCCACCGGGTAAGACGTTAGCCTCTGGATTTTTATATTTAGGTTCACCTGTCAAGCAAGTTCGGCCATTAACGGAAAATGAAATGGCATTTTTTACCTATTCGGCAAACAATTATCGAAAACTTAAAGATCAATATTTATTGGAAGATGAGGCCGAATAATTATTGCAGTCTCGCCAAACGTCTTGAGCAAAGGTGTTTGTACCAAAAAAAGCTTTAAACGCGGATTCATTTTGGTGCTCTTCAATGAAATCACACAGCTCTTGATTCGCTTTGGCGGGGTTAAATTTAAAAGGCGGTACGTTAACATGAACAAAAAGCGTTTGCTGTGGTTTGAACCTTCCATGCAGCGCTTTTTCCACAGAAAATAAGTGCTCTTCTTTATCGTCCAGAAAAATAATTTGGCTAAAATCACTGTCTTTGAGTTCATTTAATAAAGCAACCGCGGCTTCGCCTTTACTTGTCGATTGCCCAACGGTAAATAATCCGTTTTTTAAGAAAAGGGTAGCGCTTGAAATAGGTGAAAATTGAATGCCAAGTTGTGTTAATTGTTCAAGCGTTGTGGTGAGCAGTATGTTGCCCCTTGCAGTAAAGCCAAAGACAGTCGCCCCTTTTGTGCGTAATTTTTTTATCGTTGCTGGTATCGCTTCATCGGTAACTATTACAGGTATACGTTTATGTATTTCAATTAGCAGTGGATCAATCGCATCAATTGCCTGTTTTTTGTTGTATTTTTTATCATGAATTAGCATGTCTGTTAGCGCATAATAATGCGTTGAAGAACCTAAAGTTGTGCCTGGTTTATGCGTTATCAAGGTGTCATCTACATCCAGCAAAATAAGCGTGTTAGATAAGTCTTTTTGCTTAAGCACTTGCGTATCAATGAGCTGGCTGATGTTTTCTTGATCAACCTGGATAAGTGCTTTGTTGCTTGCTTCTATGAATAGGCATCCAATAGCGAGTGCAAATAAAATGATGTTTAACATGACAATAGCCAAGGAGTAAATTAACCATTCTATTAGGCAGATCTTAGGAGGCAGAGTTCATCTTTTGCTTAGGCGCTAAAAGTTACGTCAAGCCTGCGCGCAACTGCGCAATAACAGGTTGGCTGCTAGGTGTGATATGTCGCCAAAGTCGAAAGGCTTCTGCGCCCTGATTGACTAACATCCCTAAACCATCAGCGAGCTGTTGGATGTGATGATCTTTTGCCCATTGTAAAAATGGTGTTAATGTTTTGCTATACATCATGTCATAGCAGCAAGTCGTTTCTCTCAGTAAGCTACTGGGTAAGTGTAAAGATTGACCTGTTAAGCTGGCGGATGTGCCGTTAATAATCAAATCAAAGTGGCGATGCTCAAGGCTTTCCAGAGCCTGCAAGCGAGCATCTTTAAAATGCTCTACAATAGCGGCTGCTTTGCTGAAAGTTCGGTTGTATATTTTAATGGAGGCTGGGTTTGCAGCGAGTAGCGGTGCAATAACGCCTTGTACTGCACCACCTGCGCCTAAAATTAATAGGGTTTTATCCTGGATTTGCCAATGGTGGGTTGTGAGGATGTCTTCTACCAGCCCAAAGCCGTCGGTATTGTCAGCCAGAATCTTGCCATCCGCTTGAAAAATTAAGGTATTAGCCGCTTGTGCTTTGTTAGCGCGTTCGGTTTTTTCATCGGCGAGTTTAAACGCTTTGATTTTAAAAGGGACGGTGATGTTCAACCCTTTGCCCCCTTTGGTTTGGAATTCTCTTACAGCATGCTCGAACTGGTCTTCTTCTACGAGCTGTTTACTGTAGTGGATATCTTGTGCAGTCTCTCTGGCGAATGCATGATGCATTTCGGGTGATTTACTGTGCTCAACAGGGTTTCCAAAGACAGCGTATTGGTCAGTCATATCCAGTCTCTCGGGGTTTTTAGTACGTCTAATAAGTGTTGTTCAATCGAGTCATCAGGTACTTTCCAGTCATAATCCCATTTTACAAGTGGAGGTAATGACATAAGAATAGATTCGGTTCGCCCGCCACTTTGTAAACCAAAGAGTGTGCCTC
>JAPOUS010000025.1:0-22548 GCA_026708525.1 Cellvibrionales bacterium | reverse complement strand
TTAAATTCCACATAGCGACCCCGCCTATGCAGCTGATAATCTCGTTGGTGCTCATTAAAAGGGGTATCGAGCCGTTTTTTTAGAATGGGCAAATAGGCCTTGCCAAAACTGTCACCTACTGAGCGCATAAACGCAAAGCTCGAGTCAAAGTTACCGTCGTTCCAGTCATCAAAAAATAACCCACCGATCCCCCGGGCTTCGCCACGATGTTTTAGATAAAAGTATTCATCGCAGGTTTTTTTTAGCTCTGAATAAAGGGCCTTACCAAATGGATCACAGGCGGTTTTGGCGACAGTATGCCAGTGGACGGCATCCTCAGTATAGAGATAGTACGGGGTGAGATCATAGCCACCACCAAACCAATAAATGGGATCTTCGCCTTCTTTTTCAGCAACAAAGCATCTGACATTGGCATGACTGGTAGGTGCGTGAGGGTTGTTGGGGTGAATGACAACAGAAACGCCCATCGCCTGAAATGAGCGACCAGCCAATTCTGGTCTTGATGCAGAAGCAGAAGGGGGTAAATTTTTGCCATGAATATGTGAAAAGTTTACACCGCCTTTTTCAATATGCTGACCTTCTGCAAGCACGCGGCTGATGCCACCTCCCCCTTCTTCACGTTGCCATTCATCTTTAATAAAGCGGGCCTTGCCATCGATCTGCTCAATGGCATCACAAAGGTTTTGCTGTAGATTGAGCAAATAAACTTTGACGGCGTTAATATCCATAATCTTCTCTTGGCGACATTATTTTTTAGCAACGCGTATTATCTGATGATTTTACCGGATTGAAAATCAATAATTCGGGAGGGTTGCGTGTTGTCACCAAGTTCGCCCTCGCAGATGGGGATGGTTGGAAAATATTCAGCAATCAGTTGAGTGTTGGTTGCGGTCGGTTTACCGCTGGGATTGGCTGATGTAGAGACGATTGGTTGGCCTAAGGTATCGCAGAGGGCCTTGATTGTAGGGTGTTTACTGTATCGTATGGCGACACGATCGTGTTCACCTGTTACGCATTCGGGTAAAGAGTTTTCATGAAATGGCACTAAAAAAGTTGTCGGTAGTGGTGTATCAAGCGTTATTAGTTCATCATGAGATAAATTCACAAGGCTTTTTATTTGCGCTAAATTACTGCAAACCAGAATTAGCCCTTTGGCTATTGGCCGAGATTTAATGGCTAGAAGTTGTCTGACGGCTAATTCATTGAAGGGATCACAGCCCAGACCCCAAACCCCTTCGGTTGGGTAGGCAACAACAAGTCCCGAAGCCAAAGCGTTGGCCGTATCGGCAATGGATAGCGTGTTCATACCAGAGGATAAGCGGTTAAGTAAGAGGCCCAATTCAAGCAAAATCTATCACCCTTTGCAAGTGAGGGTGAAAGTTAACGATGAGTTAAGCGTTTTTATGTTTAATTGAGGGCAGCATCTCTGTCTGTCCTCTGTCTTAATTTACTCCCTTATTTCGTTAGTCTATGTCTTTATAATATGAACATGTTACGTATTAAAGTGAACTAATAGAAAAAAATAAATACTAAATTCAAGATAAGGTTTATTTTCTGATTTTAACGTCTGGTTTTCTTAAGGTGATCAATAATGAGCGATCGTGAAGAGCAGTTGCAATACCAAGAGTTAGGCCCATTTGAAGTCAAAAATAAATTGATCGCCATGGCCGGTGACAATTCGGAACGTATGATGCTGAACGCGGGAAGAGGAAATCCAAATTGGGTAGCCATTGAGCCACGTTACGCATTTATTGAAATGAACGCCTTTGCTATGCATGAAGCGGAGCGGCATATTTTTCACCCTAACATTGGTGGTACGCCAGAAGAAGAAGGCATTGTTGATCGCTTTTATGAGTACCTGGATAAGCGTGGAGATGCGCCAGGTATTGATATGCTCAGAAAATCCTTGGTGTATATTGAAAAAGAAGCCGAGCTTGACCCTGCTAAATTTATTACAGAAATGGCAGATGCCATTTTAGGTGATCATTACCCTGTACCTGATCGCATGCTGGAGTGCAGTGAACGCATTGTTGGGCGATACCTTTATCAAGAAATGGCTGGCAAGGTGAGAAACCCAGGTAAATTTGACATCTTTGCAACCGAAGGTGGCACGGCAGCGATGACCTATATTTTCCAAACATTAATGGAAAATAAGCTGATGAAAAAAGGGGATAAAGTTGCCTTAGGTGTGCCGATATTTACTCCTTACCTAGAAATTCCTGAATTAAATAACTTTGAATTTGTTGAAATGGGGGTGGCGCAAACAGCAGAATCGGGTTGGAAATATAGCCCAGAAGAAATAGAAAAATTAGCAGATCCTTCTATCAAGGCGTTTTTTCTGGTTAACCCTTCAAATCCAACCTCTGTCGCTATGCATCCAGAGACCTTGGCATTAATTCGCGATCTAGTTGAAACAAGACGCCAAGATCTCATTATTTTAACAGACGATGTTTATGGAACTTTTGTCAATGGCTTTCAGTCGTTAGCTGCCGTTGCGCCAAGAAATACGATTTTGGTGTATTCCTATTCAAAATACTTTGGCGCGACAGGTTGGCGGTTAGGTACTATCGCAATCGCTGAAGATAATATGTTAGACGATATGCTGCAAGCCTTGCCTGAGGGAGAAAAATCGGAAATTCATGAGCGATACAAGCCTGTTTTTCTTGAGCCAAATGACTCAAAGCTCATTGATCGCATGGTGGCAGATAGCCGAACGGTGGCGTTGAATCATACGGCTGGTTTGTCAACGCCGCAACAAGTACAAATGGTGATGTTTTCATTGTTTTGTTTGTTGGATAAAGAAGGTGTATATAAGCAGCACTGTCAAAATATTTGTCAGACCCGTTACCGTTCTCTCTTTAAAGCCTTGGGTCATGAGCCACCAGTCAATCCTTATAATGCATTTTATTATACGACCATTGATGTACCAGCTATTGCTGAGGAACGATACGGCACAGAGTTTAGAGAGCACTTGGTAAATGACTTTCCACCTATTGATATTGTTTGGCGTCTGGCGAAAGAAAAATCTGTGGTGTTAATGGATGGCAGTGGTTTTGCAGCGCCTAATATGACGGTGCGTGTGTCGTTAGCCAACCTTAAAGAAGATGCTTATCCACATATTGGCCAGGCCATTAGTGAGTTGTTAGATGAGTATCATGCGGATTGGCAAAAAGGTCAGGGAGGGGCTAACTAATGGATTTCTTTCATCAATTATTTACTAAAGTGCCTTTGCTGGCACTCTTTATCTCTATTTGTTTGGGCTATTTGATCGGCAAATTTACTGTCGGTAAATTTACGTTAGGAGGAATTTCCGGCTCACTCATTATTGGTGTATTAATCGGTCAGTTTAATGTGCCTATCGATACAAATATTAAAGGGATTTTTTTCGCGCTGTTTATTTATTGCGTTGGCTACCAAGGTGGCCCTCAGTTTTTTGCAGCGCTTAACATAAAAACGCTAAACCAGCTTATCGCAGCGTTTATGATGACATTCTTTGGATTATTGACGGTGCTTGGTTGTGCCTACTTCTTTAATCTTGATCGAGGAACAGCAGCAGGTTTGGCTGCCGGGGGGTTAACACAATCCGCAATCATTGGTACCGCCGGCTCCTCTATTGCTAACCTAGATGCCTCTGATGCAGCGATTAAACTTATGCAAACCAATGTCGCAGTGGGTTATGCGATTTGTTACATTTTCGGAACCATTGGCCCTATTTTGATGGTGACTTGGTTTTTCCCGACCATTATGCGCTGGGATTTACGCAAAGAAGCGTTGGACTTAGCACGTAAAATGTCAGGCGGCAAAGTGATTTTAGAACCAGGTCAATTCAATGCTGTGAAGCGAGTTGATACGCGATTTTATCGTGTAACACCGGAAGCGAATGCGGTGGGATTAACCACATTAGAAATCGCTGATCGAGTCACGGGATTAGCAGTAGAGGCGATTATTAGAAATGGTGAGCAAATGGATATGGATGGCTCAACCAAAATTGAAGCGGGCGATATTGTCGGTGTCACAGGCGTCGTTAAAGTTTTTGAACAGGTGCCCAACTGGATGGTAGATGAGGTTGCTGCGCCGGAAGGGTTTCAACTGGTTGAAGAAAACCGCGATATTATTTTGAACAATAAACAGTTTCATGGCGCAACCTTTGAATCGCTTCAAAAGGTCGATCTCGAAACGCGCCACGGGGTATTTATATCCCAAGTCTCGCGTGCTGGTCGTGATCTTTTGGTTGTGCCATCGTTAGAGTTGCAATTGGGCGACTTAATTAAGTTTACCGGTACAACCAGTGATCTCAACCGAATTCAAAAGATGGTCGGTTACCATGTCACCGCTGCCCCCATTACAGACTTTGTGTTTTTTGGGTTGGGTATGGCGATTGGTATGTTGATTGGTTTAATCCATTTTTCCATTTTTGGTATACCCGTTGTCTTGGGTTCAGGTGTTGGTTGTTTGCTGTCTGGGTTATTCTTTGGCTGGTTAAAAAGTCGTCAGCCGAGATTTGCCTCCTTACCTGTAGGTGCTTCCACTTTCCTTAGAGATTTTGGCTTGGCGGTATTTGTTGCCATTGTAGGGATCAATGCTGGCCCACAGGCGGTGAGTAGCATCAAAGAATACGGGTTAACCTTATTCTTTTTGGGTGTTGTGGTTACCTTGTTGCCGCAATTGGTTGGGTTTTTCTTTAATTACTTTATTTTAAGAATCAAAAACCCCATTGAGGCCTGTGCCTGTGTGGTAGGTGGCCGGAGCTCAAATGCTGGTTTTGCTGGCTTGTTAGAAAAAGCAGGCAACGCCACACCTGTTGTAACTTTTACCGTTTGCTATGCAGTTGCTAACGTTTTCTTAACCCTTTGGGGGCCGGTGATTGTTGGTATTGTGACAAAAAATGCAGCGCCATAATTGGCGTCTGCTGAATATGTTTGCGATGCTATCTTGGGGGTGTAGAAACTAAGGCGACTGGCGTATAATCAAAAAATTAATAAAAATAGAGGTTTTTATCATGTTAAAGAAAACCGGCGCCAGTCTTCTGCTTTCTTCGCCTATCTTTGCTTTTGCTCACGAATCAAGTATTCCCCATGACCATGTTTCATTAGGTGTTGTGATGGCTGTTGCCTTGATTGGCCTTTCTGCGGTTGTTTATCAGCGCTTCAAATAACGATTAGCTCGAAAAAACAGGCAAAAAAAAGCCAGCTATCGCTGGCAAATAATGTAAGACTTAGACTTTAGCCGTCATTCCGATTTTTATTGATCATTCTTTATCAGCGGCTGGCGGCTTTTGTGTGTAAAGCGATTATGAAATCGCTTTTAACTCAACCTTCAAGCCATCTTTGGTTTTAGGTAGAGGGAAGGCTTCGTAATGTGGCTTGTAGCCTTCAGGTAATTTCCACTCATACTTCAAGATGAATTGATGCAAGAAGCATTTAACTATCATATTTGCAAAGTGCATGCCAATACATTTGTGGGCGCCACCGCCAAATGGCATGTAGCAGAAGCTATGGTTCTTATGCTCTTCACGGCCCTTAGCAAAACGGTAAGGGTCGAATTGCTCTGGGTTAGTCCAAAACTCAGGCATGTAGTGATTGTATACCGGTGGAATCGAAATCACTGTGTTTGGTGGAACGCGATGGCCGCCAATGGTGGTTTCTTTAATGGTACGACGTTGCATCAATGAAACGGATGGCGTCATACGTAACACCTCTTTAAATACAAGTTCCATTAACTCGACTTTTTCAAGGTCTTCATATTCAAGAGCCGGCTTATTAAGGCTACGCGCTTCTTCACGAATTTTGTCTTGCCACTCTGGGTTTTCAGCCAGCTTCCAGATTAACTGGTTAAGGGTTGAAGTGGTGGTGTCGTGTGCAGCAAACAATAAGAAGCTTGCTTGTGGAATTAAATCTTCGTTCGGGAAGTAGTTACCATCATCCATCTTCTCTTTAACCATGTGTGAAAGCATGTCTTTGCCTTTGCCAGCACGGCGGATGGGGATGATTCTTTCGAAGTATTCTTCAAGGTATTTAGCTCCTTGCTTACCTTTATGGAATTTAAAGCCAGGAACGTCAACTTTAAAGGCGCCCATAAGGCCTTTTTCAGAAATGTTTAGGAAGGCTTCGTTAAGTTGATCCATTTCAGGGCCAAGCTCTTCAACCCCGATAAATACAGTAGCACCAACATCAAGAAGAATCTTTTTCACCGATGGGAAAAAGCGGAAGTCGTTTTTCTTATCCCAGCCTTCGATATTGGATTTAAATAGTGGGTTCATGATGTCAACGTAACCGCGCATTTGATCGTTTTTAAAGGCGGTTTGGAATAAACGACGTTGAATCTTATGGTCGCCAAAGTCACGAAGTAGTAAAGCTTTTTTGTAGAAGTGCCCGAGTGAATTATCATAGCCCATTTGCGCTGAGAAAGTTTTTTCTCGGTCAAGGTAGATTTGCTGATAGTTATCAGCGCCAACAACTAACAAAGAGGGCTGACCTGCAATTTTGATTTTAGAAACTTCACCATACTGCTTGTAGTTTTTATCGATAAAGCCATAAAGGTCTTTAACGATATCAATAACATTACCAAGGTAAGGTAATACACCGTAGTTGCCAGGTATGTGATTTAGATCGGTATTGTCGGGTTCGTTGACATAGTCCATTGGTGTCGGTTGAGCAGCCATAGTGTTCTCCAGTAAATGTCGGTTTTTATTCTTATCCAAAGCGCCATGCTTTTGCTATCGCTAGCCTTTTAAGGCAGCGAAGTATCAATCTCATCCTGAGATCGACCTGCATGGGGCTTATTTAGTCTCCCGATGCTCGGATTTGGTTTTCTCGATTTGTTAAAGGTTTGATCATAGTTGCTGAAAAAGCATTTGTCGATCAACCGTTCGAGAGCAGTGGAGTGAAGTATACGGATTTTTTGTGAAAGTTAAATGTTAAGTGGTGTGATTTTGGGCAGAAATTACGAGTTTTTGCTGAATTTATCCGAATTTGTGTCCAATTTGACACTCTAATCAACTTTGTTAACGTTTTGTAATCTGTTTGATTTTAACTGAGAGCGACGTTGCTTTATGTTGCTATGCTTTGCCATTAACTGCTTGCTGGTGATTAGCTGTGTCTTGATCCACTACGGCTTTATGGCCTGGGTATCCTTTAAAATCGATAATCTGAAGGTGCAACACCGTGTTTATCTGTTGTTGCATGTCTTTGATGGGCTGGCGGCGCACATCCTTGAGATTTTTCTATTTGCGGTTGTCTATTATATGATGGAGCACCATTTTGACCTCGGGCATCTTGAAGGTGTGTTTGATGGCACCTTTTTTGATTGTTTTTATTTTTCTTTCACTTCATATACTTCGGTAGGGTTTGGTGATATTACCCCAGTAGGCTTTATTCGCTTTACTGTCGCCATTGAAGCCTTGCTTGGTTTAATGATGATTACATGGACAGCGTCGTTACTTTATTTGGCCATGCAACGGCAATGGAGTGAAGGTTTTTTAAGCAAACAGAAGACAAAACAGTAAATAAAGAATGAGAATAACGCTTAAACAGTTACGAGTATTTGCCGCCGTTGCACGTTTTGAGAACATGACTCAGGCAGCAGAAGATATTGCATTAACCCAGTCAGCCATGAGTATGGCGCTCAAAGAACTGGAATCGCAACTTAATGCCCCTTTGTTTCATCGTTATGGGAAACGCATTAAATTGAATCATAAAGGTGAAAGCCTGTTGCCTAAAGTGCTGCAAATTCTGCAATTGGCGCAAGAAATTGAGTACCAAGCAGGGCTTGATTCTGTGGCGGGCCTGCTCCGGGTTGGTGCATCAAGCACGATTGGGAACTATTTGGTGCCAGCGATCATTGCCGATTTTTTAAAGCAGCAAGATGCCATTGATATCGACTTAAAAGTTGGCAATACCCAACAGGTGATCCAAGATGTGCTGCATCATCGTTTAGATATTGGTTTGATTGAGGGCCTGTGCGATGAACCACAAATAGAGCGCATTCCTTGGAAAGAAGATGAGTTGGTTGTGTTTGCATCCGCCAATCATCCACTCGCTAAAAAGTCGCTTTTAACAGTTGATGATTTAAAAAAAGTCCAGTGGATATTGCGGGAAGCTGGGTCGGGCACTCGCGAAATATTCAGTCATGCCCTTGGCGGGAAGTTTCAACCCGAGCAGCGTATCTTAGAATTGGGTAATACCGAGGCAATCAAGCAAGCGGTGAAAACCGGCTTTGGTATCAGCTGTTTATCCAAGCTCGCTATTGCATCCGAAGTGAAATATAAAGAATTAGTCGTGTTACCTGTTGAAGGAATTAACCTAAAGCGTCAATTTTTTATCATTAAGCATCAAGTGCATACCGATAACTCCTTGATTGAGATCTTTGAAGAGGCGTTGTAGCTTCAGCCCTTTTGAAAGAATAGTTGCTATCCATAGGTGTCTTTGCTATTTTCGCGCCGTGTTGACTTAGGCTCTTGAGTAAAGCTTACTCAAAGGCCTGATGCGATAATAAAAAAGATAATAAGGATAGATTCTAATGAAGATCTTTGCGTTCCTCTTGACCTTAGTGGTTGGGGCCTCTCATGCTGCTACTGTTGTGCATTCCACCTTTTCAGATGATTACTTACAAGATGATCAAGGCTTAACGGGCTGGTACATTTTTGACGATCATACAGGCAGTAAAGGTAATCCGTTAGTGCATTCGCCGACAACAGGTAAAACTTATCACGGTATTACTCGTCGAGACGTTAACCAAGGGTATTACCAGCGTAAATTTATGTGCGCTAACAAATCAAAAGTCAGCTGGTCTGCTGATGTGTTTTATTGCTCACCGAGTTCTTCAACCACGAATACGGTGCATACTTATTTTAATGACCAAGATTTTGGCGCAGAATTTGGTTGGGTGAAAATGGGAACAGGGACGCCTTATGTGGATGCGTCTCTAATCAACGCAGGCCCAAAAACTTGTAACGATTGGGAATTTAAAAAAATTATGGAGCCAGATGCGAGTGTCGATGATGGAGAAGCACCCATCGTTGAAGCAGGCGAAGTGTTTGATTTAAAGTTTAAATTTCGTTTAATTGGAGGGAATGATTACGCGGCTGTTTCTAATTTCAAGCTAAACTGTACTGCAATCGATGCGGGCAATGATTCCGGTTTGGCTGATCTTGAAGAGCGTGTGACCGATCTTGAAATTGCTGTTAGTACGCTCGAAACAACAACGGCAAATACTAATACAAACGTGATGAATGTTGAGAGTGAGCAAGCCAGCCTCTCGACAGCACTTGGCCAAGTACAAACGTCTGTTGCTAATACGACAAGTCGTGTCACCGATGCAGAGTTTGATATTGCAGATATTAGTGATGAACTTCAGGCACTGAATACAAAAGTAGACAGCATTGACATGTCTCAACCAGCAGGTGAGTTGTCTTGTAATACATATTCTAAAGGATTTTCATTTTCTCGTTCCAGTCTTTACTGTGCTGATCCAGCTGAGACTATGGTAAGCTGTAATACCTTAAGAGGTGTTCAAACCGATAGCGAAGGTAAAAATTATTGTTCAGGTAGTTGGCGTTTGCAGGCGGTTTGCTGTAGCGCCCAGTAAGTGCCATTAGTCTTTTAATCTATTCCCATGCGCCGGTATGGGAATGGATCGTTTCGCTCTGTTATTTCTTGCTATTCTCCTTCCCCTTGTCGTTTTTGTTATAGGTACATGCATAACCAAAAAGGTTAAAATGCATTCATTCTTGTGCCTGTTTATTTCATTAAAAAAATGGCGTCTTTTAAATTAAATGTAGATTTAACATGTTGACTTAATTGAATATTATTTTTTTGTTTTAGAAAAAAATAATTTCCGCTAAATAAATTTTTATAAATAAATTATGAACTGACTATGAAAATTTCATTCTAATTCAAAAATTATTTTACCGTGAGTGCAAAAAGCTTACTATGGAAAAGTACTCTGCCTTTACATTGTTTGCTCATGCTTTGAAGCATCATAAAAACTGGCAGCCTGTCTGGCGAACTCCCAGCCCTAAAAAAACCTATGATGTTGTTATCGTCGGTGGTGGTGGACACGGCCTTGCTACGGCGTATTACTTAGCGAAGAATCATTCGTTAAAAAATGTTGCTGTGCTCGAAAAAGGGTATTTAGGTGGAGGTAATACAGCCAGAAATACAACAATCATTCGATCTAATTATCTTTGGGATGAAGCAGCCTGTCTCTATGAGCATTCCATGAAATTATGGGAAGGCCTATCGAACGAATTAAACTACAACGTCATGTTTTCTCAGCGAGGCGTATTAAATCTCGGTCATACACTTCAATGCATGAGGGATATAGAGCGTCGGGTCAATGCTAATCGACTGAACGGTATAGATAGTGTTGTATTGAGCACCAAAGAAGTTCAAAAGCTGGTTCCAGCCCTTGATTGCTCCTCTAATCGGCGATACCCCATTCTTGGTGCCTCATGGCAGCCACGTGCAGGTATTGCTCGACATGATGCGGTTGCTTGGGGTTATGCAAGAGCGGCTGATGCCCTTGGAGTGGACATCATTCAAGGCTGCACGGTAGAAGGCTTTATGTTGGAAAATGGCGCTGCAACCGGAGTAAAAACCCGTGAGTATGGAGCAATTAATGCTGCAAGAATCGGCTGTGTGGTTGCTGGAAACTCAAGTGTATTATCCAGCATGGCCGGGTTTAAGCTACCCATTGAATCTCACCCTTTGCAAGCGTCGGTATCCGAGCCTTTAAAGCCAGTGCTTGATACTGTTGTTATGTCAAACCATGTACATGCGTATATTTCACAATCGGATAAAGGTGAACTTGTCATTGGAGCGGGTATCGATGGCTACAATGGTTATGGCCAACGAGGATCATACTCAACGATTGAGGATACCTTACGAGCCATCATTGAAATGTTCCCATCGTTTAGTCGTGTACGTATGAATCGCCAATGGGGAGGTATTGTGGATACAACACCTGATGCTTGTCCTGTTATTTCTGAAACACCTGTTAAGAATTTGTTTTTTAACTGTGGATGGGGGACTGGGGGATTTAAAGCGACACCGGGCTCAGGGCATGTATTTTCATCGATGCTTTCAGAAGGTAAGGCATCGATGCTGACTAAGCCATTTTCGTTAGAACGATTTTATACTGGCGCCCTAATAGATGAACATGGAGCGGCAGGTGTCGCTCATTCATAAGTGAACTCTTGGAAATCAACTGATGTTTTATATACGCTGCCCTTATTGCGAGGAGCATAGAGATGAACAAGAATTTCATCGTGTCGCAGAAGCCAATCTTGTTCGTCCTTCTGATCCTGATGGCTGTAGTGATCAAGAGTGGGGAGAGTATTTGTATTTCAGAAAAAATACACGCGGGGAATATAATGAACTCTGGGTGCATTCAGTCGGTTGTCGTAAGTTTTTTAATATCCAAAGAAATACAGAAACCTATGAAATATTGAACACCTCACCCGTGTAATAAGCCTTTCTTTAACAATTTTTTAAAACACAATTAACTAGTCTTGCAGGCACCGGCGAGTGAATAGTTTTCTACCTACCCTACAATGAAAACGCCTTTTGGGAGATCGTAATTTTGACAGAGATAAATCGGCTTGATTCCGGTGGAAATATTGATCGAACCCAAAAGATTACCTTCACTTTTAACGGGAAGTCATACACAGGGTATCAGGGGGATACGGTTGCATCTGCGTTACTGGCATCAGGTGTAAATATTGTTGCTCGAAGTTTCAAATACAGGCGTCCAAGAGGAATTATGGCTGCTGGGGTAGAAGAACCAAATGCTGTATTGCAACTTGGGAAGTATGAGGCCACACAAGTGCCAAATATTCTTGCGACCCAACAGGAAATTTATGAAGGGCTAACGTGTCGCTCTGTAACAGGTTGGCCAAGTTGTGATGTTGACTTTGGTGGCCTGATAGGCCGATTCATGGGAAAAATGCTGCCTCCAGGTTTTTATTATAAAACCTTTATGAAACCTGCTTTTCTATGGCATACCTATGAAAAATATATTCGTAAAGCCGCAGGGCTTGGAAGAAGCCCAAAAGAATCAGATGCAGATAGGTATGATCATGTCCATCATAATATTGATGTGCTGATTGTTGGTGCAGGGCCTGCTGGCTTAATAGCGGCGACTCGTCTTTCAGCTGCCAATGTCAGGATCATGCTAGCTGAAGAAACAACGGAGATGGGCGGAAGCTTATTAAGTAGCCAGCAGGACATTAATGGTAAGGATGCTAAAGTGTGGGTAAAAGCAGCGCTTAAAGACCTCCAAGCTAACCCCGACGTTCGATTATTGACTCGCGCAACAGTGAATGGTTTCCATGACCACAATTTTGTTACGGTTAATGAGCGAGTGACCGATCATCTAGCAGAAAAAGCCCCAACAGGGCAAGCAAGACAAATTTTACACAAAGTGCGTTGCAAGTGGATTATTCTAGCCTCGGGCGCACATGAACGACCGCTGGTATTTGGTAATAATGATGTGCCAGGTTGTATGACAGCATCAGCTATCTCAACATATATTCATCGCTATGGTGTTATACCAGGCAGTCGGCTGGTGCTAATGACGAACAATGATAATGCGTATCATACGGCCATTGATTGGTATCAATGCGGCAGAACTGTTATTGCTGTGGTTGATACTCGGCCAAATCCTGAAGGAAAAATTGTTCAGAAAGTGCGCGAAATGGGGATCAATGTGTTTGCAGGTAAAGCGGTCATTGATGTTAGAGGGCGGAATCGTGTTACTGGTGTCGTTATTGCCGATATAGAACCGTCTGGTCAAGCAGTCATGGGGATGCTGACAACCCTAGATTGTGACACAGTGGCAAGCTCTGGGGGGTGGAGCCCTGTCGTGCATTTGTCATGCCATACAGGGTGTCGGCCTAAATGGCGAGAAGACATTCAGGCTTTTGTGCCCGGTAGCCACCGAGAAAATATTCTCTTTGCAGGCAGTGTTAATGGTCATTATGACTTAGCGAATTGTTTGCAAGAGGCTGTGAATTGCGCGGATCAAATAATATTAAATGAAAGTTTAACTGTTCAGGAGGTGTTAGGTGATTTCAAGGTAGAGTCAGCGCTAGAAGAGCCGATAATGCCTTTGTTTTCTATTCCCCATACTAAACCTGTTATGCAGTCTCCCAAGCAATTTGTCGATTTTCAAAATGATGTGACAGTCTCAGCTATCGATCTTGCTGTACGAGAAGGGTTTCATTCTATTGAGCACGTGAAACGGTATACCGTTATGGGGTTTGGAACTGATCAAGGAAAGCTTGGAAACATAAATGGTATGGCTATCGTAGCCAATGCGTTAGATAAATCCATTCCTGAGGTCGGAACAACAACATTTCGCCCAAACTATACGCCAGTTGCTTTTGGTACTATTGTTGGTCGTTACCGAAATCAACTCTTTGATCCTGAACGTTATACCGCCATGCATCGTTGGCACTGTGATAATGGCGCGTTATTTGAAGATGTCGGACAGTGGAAACGCCCATGGTATTTTCAAGCTTATCCAGGCGAAAAAATGCAAGATGCCTTAAATAGAGAATGTTTAGCGGTTAGGCAAAGCGTAGGCATTATGGATGCCTCAACCTTGGGTAAGATAGATATTCAAGGAAAGGATGCCAGAGAGTTTTTGGGGCGTGTGTATACCAACGCTTGGGCTAAATTAGCCGTAGGTAAATGCCGATATGGTGTCATGTGTAATGAAGATGGCATGGTGTTTGATGATGGCGTCACCGCTTGTTTAGCAGAGCAGCATTTTTTAATGACAACTACGACAGGTGGCGCTGCAAAAGTACTGGAATGGTTAGAGCTTTTTCACCAAACAGAGTGGCCAGAGCTTGACGTTTATTTTAACTCTGTGACAGATCATTGGGCGACGATAGCAATAAACGGCCCTAATGCCAGAAAACTGCTATCTGAATTATGTGAGGGTATTGATCTCGATAAAGATAAGTTCAAATTGATGGACTGGCGACAAGGAATCGTTGCTGGCGTCCCTGCGCGAGTGTTTAGAATTTCTTTTACGGGTGAATTATCTTTTGAAATTAATGTTCAGGCAAATTATGGCATGCATGTATGGAAAGCGTTACAGGTTGCAGGAAAAAAATATAAATTGACACCCTATGGTACGGAAACTATGCATGTGCTCAGAGCTGAAAAAGGGTTTATTATTGCAGGGCAGGATACCGATGGATCAGTGACGCCTCTAGATTTGGGGATGGACTGGTGCCTCAGTAACAAAAAGTCTTTCAGTTATATTGGCAAGCGAGGGATGGCGCGTTCAGATTGTTTAAGAAAAGGTCGTAAGCAGCTTGTTGGTATTCAAACGAAATCGAAAGAGGTCATGATTCCAGAGGGATCGCAAGCAGTTGATAACCCCTATCAACCTTTGCCCCTAGAGGCACTTGGCCATATCACCTCTAGTTATTTTAGTGCCAACCTCAATCAAAGTATTGCTATGGGCTTCATTAAAGATGGGTTTAATCGAATGGGGGATACCGTGTATTACCCTCAGCCTGACGGCACGATTATTACAGCAGAAATATGTAGCCCTGTATTTTATGATCCAAATGGTGACAAGCAACATGTTGAATGATACACAACATCCTGATGAAAAAAACACGATAAAACCTGCGCTGTATGCTTTGATGGATCAATGTACAAGTGGTGATGTAGCGATGGAGAGCCCTGTGGTTCATACAGCGATAGCCAATGATGGCATACAAAATAATGGCATTAAGGTTGTCGAAGAAGCGTTTTTATCTCACTTGGTGATTCGTGGTAATGTTAATGATCAAGATTTTATATCAGCCATAGAAACAGCTGCTTCTATGCGTTTGCCTGAAAAACTTCAAACATCTCAGGGTGCGCATGCGACGATTTATTGGGTAAGCCCTGACGAATGGTTGATAGCTACCAATAAAGATGCTTTTGAAACTGAGGCAAATTTACGAGAGAAACTCTCAGGGCACTATGCTCTTGTTAATGTGTCGGGTGGGCAAACCCGTTTGCTGCTTTCAGGTAGCAATAGTCATCGATTATTACATGCTGCCTCTCCTTATGATTTTCATTTAAGTAACTTCCCTGTGGGAAAGGTTATCACCACGGTGTTTGCTAGAGCCCAAGCATTGATTCATCGTAAAAGTATTGATGAATGGGAGCTGATTATTCGTCGAAGCTTTTCAGATTATCTGGCGCTTTGGATTGAGGATTTTATTATAAGTTGTTAAATTTTTTTTGAATCGGGGGGCGTTGCATTGGGCAATCATTCAATAACCCTTCAATTACAACCGTTTGGTTGCCACCAATGTGGTGCAATCTATGATTCGATAACTCTACCTGCTGGTGAGAGTATGATTTGTAGCCGGTGTGGTAAGCACTTGCTTTGTCATGCAGGCAATTATATTAATAAGGTCATTGCCTTATCAGCGACATCTCTCATCCTGTTTGTATACTTATTTTCATTTACCTTTATAAGTATCGAATTTAAAGGCTTGTCGAACCAAATTTATCTATTAGATACGGTTAAAAACCTCTTTTATTTTCATTATCCTTTGGTTGCGTTGATATTTTCTATCAGTGTCATATTTCTACCTTTGGCTTTTTGTTTGTCATCATTGATTCTGTTTATTCGTATTAAACATAACCGCTTAAAACGGCGACATAAATGGCTTTGCCATTTTATATTTATGGCAAAACATTGGTTGATGGCTGATGTGTTTTTGGTCGGTGTGTTAGTCAGTATGGTCAAAATGGGCGATATTGGTGATGTGCATTTAAGCGTAGGGTTTTATCTATTTTTTCTTTTAATTGTGTGTATGGTCTATTTGAGTGTGACAATTTCTAAGCTCTCGACCTGGATACATTTTTTTTCTGATAATCCCCTAAGTTTATCGCATCCTTCGCTGTGTAAGGGGTGCCATTTTCTTAAAGAGGAAGGAAAAGCGTGCAACTGTTGCGGAAAGAAAACGCCGGATTTACCTAATAATGTCACAACGAGTTGGGTTTTTTTAGTGACGGCGTTACTTTGTTACTTGCCAGCCAATGTGCTGCCCATAATGATAACCATAGCGCCGCAACAAAAGTTAAACTCAACGATATTAGGTGGCATATCGGTGCTTTGGGATATGCACTCTTATTGGGTCGCAATCATTATTTTAGTCGCTAGCATCATCATACCTATAGCCAAAATAGCCATCTTGGCAGTTATTTTTTGGGAGACGCAAAAGCAGAAGAAGTTAGATAAAAAGATTGTTAAGCAACAAACCTTGTTATTTAATATTACTCAGTTTATCGGACGTTGGTCGTTTATTGATGTGTTTGTCGTTGCCTTACTTTCGGCTTTGGTACAATTAAAGTCTTTGGCTGTGATTGAACCAGGGAGTGCGTTAATTCCATTTACAGCTGTGGTGATATTGACCATGCTTTCGGCGCGCTCATTTGATTCAAGGGTTATCTGGAGAAACATGCATTTGGATCATGATGGATAAAGTCATTGTAAAAAAACATGTAAAAAATGTTTCTTTTCTATGGTTTATTCCTTTGGTGACCCTATTGTTTGGCATCGGGGTTTTCATTGAGTACCAATTAAGTAAAGGCCCTGTGATTACCTTGGTATTTGATCAGGCAGAAAACATCGCGGCGGATAAAACAGAAATAAAAGCCATGAATGTCAAAGTCGGCATGATAAAAAAGATTGCTTTAGATAAAACCTGTAAAAAAATCATTGCCACCGCGCAGCTCGATAAAACCGCTGGACGTATGTTGCATGAAGATACACAATTTTGGGTCGTCAAACCCAGAATTACCAAAGATGGCATTAGTGGATTAAGTACATTGTTGTCAGGTGCGTACATCAATATTCAACAAGGCATCAAAAGCGGTACAGAAAAAAAACGTGAATTTCACGTGTTGGATGCCCCTCCAATTGCAGGCCCTGACACGCCAGGCCTTAGGGTGGTGTTAATGCACAATACGCTAGGTAAGTTGGATGTCGGTGATCCGGTCTATTTTAATGGTTTTATTGTCGGGCGCGTGGAGACCAAGGCCCTCGAAATTGAAGCAAAAAAAGTTAAGTATCAACTCTTTATCTATGCCCCGTACAACCATCTTATTTATGAAAATACCCAATTTTGGCTGACTAAACCCTTTGATTTGTCCATTACCGATAAAGGTTTCCATTTAGGGGTAGGGTCGCTTGAAAATTTAATTTTAGGTGGAGTGACTTTTGGATTGCCGAATGGGGAATCCGCAGGGCCGCAAGTTAAAGAAAATAGTCGTGCCTTTACCCTTTATAGTTCGGTAAAACAAGTAAAACGGGATTTCTTTAGTCGATTTATGCATTTTATTATGTTGTTTGACGATTCTATTCGAGGCCTGAACTCTGAAGCACCTGTTGAATATAAAGGCATTCAGGTTGGTAGCGTGCTAAAAGCACCAATGGACTGCTCGCACTTACTGGAAAGTGGATCAGTGGTACCTGTTTTAGTGAGCATTGATTTAAGTAAACTGATTAGCCCGCCATTATTAATCGACACGATTATCCCCTTTTTTCGAGAGGGATTAGTCGCAAAACTGAAGCCTAGTAACCTGTTCACTGGCAAGCTAACTATTGCGATCAGTTTTGTCGAGCCTCAGCCGAGCTATAAGCAAGCGTGGCAAGCAAACTATCCAGTTTTTCCTACACGTCCTGGACAAATGGCGCAATTACAGCACCAAATGGGTAGTCTTGCGAATACTTTAAAAAATTTAACCTCAAGCGGCACCCTAAATAAGGCAGATAAAACCTTGGATAATTTAAATACTCTGCTAAAAACCGCAAATACGGCAGTGTTTGATGTGCATTCTCTGCTGACGGCGAAAGGAACCAAATCCTTGACGCATTCAGCAAGTGAGGCTTTGATGAGCTTGCATCAGACCTTGGATGCATTTAACGAAGATGGAAAAAGTTTGTATGCCTTTAAAGAGAGTTTAATTCACTTGGATCGGAGCCTAGAAGAACTTTCATTATTGTTAAAACAGTTAAATCAGAAGTCAAACGCCTTGATTTTTACTGAATCCAAGGGCTTTGATCCTAAGCCTAAAGGAATAAGAAAATGACAGGACGCATGAAAATAAAACGTTTTATTGTCCTGTGTTGTTTATTTTTGACGAGTTGCGCAGGGTCGCCACCTGCCTATTATCGTTTGAGTGTGCCGGAATACCTTGCAAAACCCAGCTACAATGGTCGCCCGACCCTGCAAGTCCTCCCGGTTCAATTGATGCCGCATTTAGCCTCATCAAAAATGGTTTTTCAGCAGACGCCTCAACAATTTAACTATGTTGAATCTCATGTTTGGATGCCTTCACTTAAAGATCAGATTACGGAATTTCTGGTGCTTAGTTTACAGGCTGAGGTGACTAACTATTGGATCGTGGGATTGTCTCAAGGTGTGCGATTATCAAAAAACAAGCTATTGGTAAGCTTTAGTCGTTTTGATTTTGATAAGCAAAGCCGTGTTCATCTTCAAGGCCATTGGCAGTGGATTAAGAGCGGTGAGATCATTCATGATGAACCCTTTACACTCAGCGAGCAGATAAGTGAAACAGGCTATGATGCATTGGTCAGTGCGTTTTCGAGGCAATTATTGCGTTTGTCGACCGATATCGCCATGCGTGTCATGCGATGATTTAACAACAAGGCACACGCGCACGGAAGGGTCAACGTCTTTTATGTCAATATAAGCGATGGCTTCAGGCTGGGAGGCAACAATGGTTTTAATGTGATCAGCATTTTGTAAAATGACCGGGGGCTTGGCTTTCGATGAGAATAACATTCTAGCCCAATAGTAATTAACGGCTTTTTCGGATCGGTTGAGTACGTTACGGTTAAACGCAGTACGCAAAGGCTCAAAATCCATTTGGAAGGCTTTGACAGGTTTACCATCAGGGAAGGATTGAGTCTTTGCCAAAAAGATTTTTTTGACGCGTTTAAGGGTAATGGTGTTTGTATTGCTTGGGTGAACAATAATGGCGATATCGCCCTTGGCAGGCACACTAAAGGCAAACAAGCTTACACAAAGAAAACCAGCTAATAAAAGCGGTAGGCTTTTGGTTAGGTTGCAATAAAGCATGCAGTTGAGAAAAATCCGTTTGAGGCTATTGCTCTGTTTCACAAACTACGAAAGCAATAAATATTATTATGATTCAAATGAGAATCGTGCCACGAAATGCCTTTGATTTCAATGGCTATTTATTGCTCAGTTGTCGGATGCTTGCTTAGGAGATTTCTTTCATCCCATTTTCTAACGTCAGATTCAGTTGACTTAGGATTTCTAAACAATACTCTGGGCACTCGTTGCCCATGACCATTTGCTTTTCTTTAGCTGGAATGGGCAACAGTTCTAACCAGCGTTGGGCAACCCAACTGGCATTGGATAAGTCAGGTTCTGGGTAGAGCTCTTCCAACTTTGGGTTATCCGATAAAAATTGCTGGTACATCTCTGCAAGATCAGCATACTTGGCATGAAGAGGGATAGGTTCCCATAGATCTAAGCGTTGGCATTCACCTATTTCTAATCCTTCATCATCTTTAGTGACTTCATCAACAACTAAGCTGTTTATTCCCTCAACGATTACGCCAAGCATATTATGCGCTAAAGGTTCAAAATCGATGATTTTCACTAAAGTGACGATAGGGTAGATAGTCTCATCTTCTTCGCTATGCATGCATAACGCAAAGGCATGTTCTCGTTGGTAACTCTCTTTTACCATGCGGATATGCCTAGGCTCGACAATTCTTAAAGGCAGCCTGCCACCTGGTAAGACATGGTGCTCGTAAGAAAGTAGAGGTAATTGAGAAATAGTGCCAGTCATAAAAATACCCAATTGCTGTATTAATGGGCATTTTGGCAAAGGATAAGCGCATGATCGATGAATAGGCGACTACCTTTTGAACTGCGTACTCGAAAGCTTACAAACTTGCTTTAGGGTTGGCATTTCTGCTTGATGTGAAAATAAACAAGCAAAACCTGTGAGCTTGTTACTTGCGCCTAAACGGCTAACTTGGGTTTTTTGAGGTAATGCAGCAAGGTTAGCAATAAACATAATACGCTGGTTATCCACACGAGCCATTGTACCATTGAGTAACCGGTATCATGGAAAAATGCCAAGAGCATATTGATGATAAGCAGTGTTAAAAAGCCTGTTTGCGCCTTCAATGTCAAGCCTTGAGGATATTTTCGGCAGAAAAGGTAGGCGAGCCAGGTGCAAAATATGCCAACAACAGCGCCAGCGATCACATCGAGTGGCCAATGGGCGGAAGACCACACGCGGCTTATTGCAATAATTGCTGCCGCCAAATAAAAGAGAACCCTGAGCCAAAGTTGAGTGTATTTAATGCTTAACACGGCAAAACAAACAAAAATCGTTGCGCTATGCCCGGAAGGGAAACTGCCTTGCTTGAGTGTATGGCCGGTTAAAAAGTAGGTTCCCTCCGGGAGAACTGCGGGTGGACGTAAAGCGCCGAATAAGGCCTTATTCGTATGAACGACTATGGCAGTAAAAATCGCAGCGACAAAGACTAAATAAATAAATCGCTGGTCGAATCGTCCAATAACGGGCACTAGTAATAAAACAAAGACAGTGTCGCCAAAGGTGTTGAGTATTTGTATTAAGTGCTCTGGTAGGTGCCAACTCATGCTATTGATAGGCGCAAAGAATCCGTGAGAACCGACCATTTGATACAGCATGAAGGCTTTGATACTGCCGAGAAGTGTTGCGATCACTAAAAAGAGTGCGAATTTTGGGCAATGGTAGAACGGCGTGTTGTGATAAAACTGGTTTTCTTCGCGAAAATTTCCCCAACATCTAGCAAGTATCTTCATCAGTTGGATACCTCAAAGAGTCGAATCCCTCCGTTAGCATAAATCGGCAAGAGTTGGAGTGGAGCAATTTCAGCTTGCAGTTTTTTTGTTTGCCCTGCTCTTGTTAACACCCATTCTGAGGCTTTGGGTAAGCGCTTTTCGGTAATAGCTTCGCGATAAACACTAAAACTTGGATGCGTAATATTAAATCGTACGACATTCGCATTGTATTGCTTGGCTAGCATAGCGGCTTCTTTTATCGGGTTTTGTTGCAAGGCCGCTAAGGCAGGGAATAATGCATAGTAGATAAAAATAGATTGTGCAATACCTGCCAATGCAAGCGAGGGCCACAAGGGCAGTTTGTTGCAAAAGGCAAGAAATCCGTATATCAGAAAAAGTGTTAGGGCTAAAAGGTAATAGTAGTATGGGAAGGCATCCATAGTGCCTTGCAGCATTTCAGCCACATGCGTGGGTGCTTTGCCATCAAAATACTGGCCAAAAAAAGGCAAGGCTAAAAATAATAAGGCTGCAAATAATAAAGGTAAAAAATAATAACTGCGCTTTCTATATCGTTGGCTGTTCATGGCAAGTAATATGACAAAGGGTACGGTTGCGTTCATGACATAGTGAGGTAACTGGGTATCTGAGAAAGAAAAAATCACCAGTACGATAACCATCCATAGCCATAAAAACTTACTAAGTTCAGGTTGCCGTTTAGCTTTAAAGGCTAAAAACGGCTTTTTGAGTAAAAAAGAGAAAGGCAAAATAATCAGCGGGAAGATCAACAGGTAATAGTAGATTTTACCGCCATGGCCTTCTTTTGTTTGGGTGAAGCGCTGGAGGTTGTGGTCGATCAAAAAGCCTTTAAAAAAGCCCAAGCCTTGATCTTGATAAACAAGGTAAAGCCAGGGGAGAAGGATCAGCAAAAAGATCAGCCAGCCAATCGGATGGAAAAAGGCTTTTATCATGTCCTTTGGCTTTTGCTGCCAGAGAAAAAAGAGGAAGGTAGTGACTAAGGGAATAGCTACAGCCACCGGGCCTTTGGTTAGCATGCCAAGCCCCATCCACAAGTACACGCGAAAAATCAGCGTTTGCTTTGGTGATTTATAGTAGCGGTAGATATCAAAGAGAGCGAGGCTAAGTAGCAGGTTAAGCAAGGCATCGGCAAAAGCCGCGCGAGCAACTAAGCCAAAGAGCAACAGACTGACCAAACTAACGGCTGCCACATGTGCTCTATTTTTTCCGATCTGTTCTCTTGCAAAGCCAAACAGGGCAATTAACCAAAGAGCTGCAAAAATGGCAGAAGGCAGACGAAATGCCCATTCGTTTACGCCTAATACCTTGACGGCTGAAGACTGAAACCAATAAATGAGAATGGGCTTATCGTAGCGTGGTTCACCATCAAGATAGGTTGCAGCATAGTTGCCGGATGCGACCATTTCTCTTGTTGCTTCAGAAAAAGCACCTTCGTCGACGTCAACCAGTGGTGGTATGCCTAAATTTAAACAAACCACAAGGATGAAAGCACCTATCAAAAACGTCTTGGTATAGAGAGCATGATTGAGCGTTCGGGCTATATTACTGACTTGCATCAATTGTCATCATCTTTGGGTGTTAATTTTTTTCTCAAAATATAGCTTTTATGATTGCCAGAAAAATAAATACGACTTAGCATTTCTGCAATGACACCC
>JAPOUS010000140.1 GCA_026708525.1 Cellvibrionales bacterium | reverse complement strand
AGGGTACCTCTATTGATCTTATTGGTTGCTGTCGGAATTATCCATCACTTTTTTTCATTTCTTAAATATCTTGTATTCTATTCATAAAATTAACTATTTGATAATTAGGCACTATCTTTTAGTTTTGATGGGCCAGGCTTATCGATTGGGGAAAAATTTTAAAATGAAACGGGTTATATTTAATATATAGTTCATACGATTTATTGGAGTAGAAGTCATTTCGGTTAAACGATTTTTTAAATGCTCCTCATCAGGGGGTAAAGAGTCTTTATTGAGTGTTAGGTCTGCTTCATGTGCTGGAAAGTGGTAAGTTTCTTTTACGTCAGGCTCATGGGCCTTGTTTTTCTTTTTCTTTTTCTTTTCACGAAGCTCTGCAAGATTTTTATCGATCTTTGCAAGATCTTTATCGATCATTCTATGGAGATCTTTATGTGTGAGAAGCGGTTTTTTTATTTTTGACTGTAGTAGGAGTGGCAATGAGCTTGAGATTGACAATGACAATGAGGCTGAGGCTGGGTTATGCGTTGGATTGTCATCTGGTTCTATAACCAAATAGCCGTCTTCTTCTCTAAACCAATAGGCGTGAGAATGAATATGAAAAAAGCAAACGTAAAACTTAAAAAATACTAAAAATAAATAGAATGGAACTTTCATAAAAAAAACCTTTAAACTATTTAACAATAGACAATGTTTTACGTTGAAAAATCCATGGAAAGATAAGTTAGTATTGATTAAAAACTACAAAAGTAATACGTTAGGCAGCCAAGTTGCAAGAGAAGGAAAAATGATAATGGCCAGCAATACTAACAATTGAATGGCAATAAATGGAATAACACCTTGGTAAATGGTTTTCGTTGAAATACTGCTATCCGCAACTCCTCTCAGATAAAACAATGCAAATCCGAAGGGTGGCGTTAAAAATGAAGTTTGTAAATTGATGGCAATAAGAATACCCAACCAAACAGGATCAATACCTATCATGATTAAGGCAGGGCCAATAATAGGCACAACAACAAAAGTAATTTCGATAAAATCTAAGATAAATCCCAATAAAAAGATCAACACCATTACCACAAAAAGGGCACTCATTTGACCGCCTGGTAACTGATGGAAGAATGACTGTACAAGCTCGTCACCTCCAAAACCTCTAAAAACCAGCGAAAAGCATGCTGCGCCAATTAAAATCATAAACACCATGGAGGTAACTTTGGTGGCATTAAGCAAGCAGTCTTGCAGTTGTTTGAATCCCATATTTTGCAGGAGTGCTAAACAAAATGCGCCAAAAGCGCCAACTCCAGCAGCCTCAGCCGGGGTGGCCAGCCCTAAAATAATCGAGCCAAGTACCACCAAAATTAATACCAGTGGTGGGATAAACCCGATTAAAAAACTTCGCAGGTCAAATGGTGCATCCACGATATGTGTTTTGAGTTTGCGTGTTTTAAATAAAATATAAAAGCTATAAAGCACGACTAACAACAAGCCTGGAATGATAGCAGCAACAAATAGCTCACCTACTGAAAGCGTATCGGGTGAGAAGTTACCAAGCGCTAGTTGAGCCTCATTGTTGGCTGTTGATAGGGTGTCCGCCAGTAATACCAGTGCAATAGAGGGAGGAATGATTTGGCCTAGTGTGCCGGTTGCACTCACAGTGCCTGTAGCTAGAGCTGCGGGGTAGTGGTTTTTGATCATGGCGGGCAGGGCAATTAATCCCATGGTTACAACGGTTGCACCCACAATGCCGGTACTCGCTGCGAGCAAAGCCCCGACTAGAACCACGCTTAAGGCAAGGCCGCCGGGAAGCCGGCGCAATAAAACGGCCATTTGCGTTAGCATTTTTTCAGCGATTTTAGATTGCTCTAAAAACACACCCATTAAGACAAATAAAGGCACGGCAGTTAGTAAGCTGTTATTCATAATACCGAAGAGGCGTTCAGGCATCGATAGAATAAAGCCAGCATCAAAAGCACCGAACGCTACGCCTAGTGCGGCAAAACCCAAAGATACCCCAGCCAATGAAAATGCAACAGGAAAGCCTATCAGCAAACAAAAACAAACAGCAATAAATAAAATGAATGCAATCATTGATCCGCCTTAGGCTTGTATACAAGTGGGATGGCATGTTGAAAGAAAAGTGCAATGCCTTGTAATAAAAGAAAGAAAACGCTTAAGGGGAGCACGCCTTTAAAAAGATAATAAAACGATAACCCGTCAGGCTCAGGGGATTGCTCTTTGATGAGCCAGGCATCATAAAAAAAGTTCGCAGTAGTTATTAGCAAAAACAGGCAAAAAGGGATAAGGAAAACCAAGGCGCCTATGGCGTTAGCCCAATGTTTTTGATAGGTAGTCATTTTTTGATAAAAAATATCGACCCGAACATGGCCATCACAACTTAAGGTATAACAAAGACCTAATAAAAATGCGTTAGCATGAAAGAAAAGTGTTAGTTCTTGTAAGGCAATGGAGCCTATGCCAAAGGCATAGCGAAGTACCACGATTACAACGGTTAGCAGCAGCATGGCAAAGAGTTGCCAAGCCGCTAAGATGCCGATGATTCGACTCACATTATTAATAAAAAGCACGCTACTACTCGCCCAAAAGTCGACAGTTTAACCCAGAAGGTTTTTCAATCAAAAGGTTTGGAACTTTTTTTACGTATTCATAAACAAAGTTATTTCAAATTTACCTCATGCTTACTTATCAGGTGTTAGGCTTTATGCAGCGTTTAATCGCAATACTCTTTGTTTTAGTATTCATCAGTCTCTCTGCTCACTGTTGTTTTTCTAATGATGTAGCTCAGATGCAAACTCATGCTCACGCTCATCAAGGGCAAGATAAAAAGAAAACCCGTTGGTTACCTGTCATTGTTGGGTTGCTTGGCGTCAGTGTTGCAACCTACGGAAGCCTATTGATTGTCAATTATTTTTGTAATGAAAAGCTTTTGAAAAATTACTATGAAAAGCGATTTTTTGAAACAAAAAAAATTAGCCCAAGTGGACGAAATATCTTCTATGAAGAGAGCGCAGTCGATTCAAAAATCGAATTAAATCAAAAAGTTAGTCAATTTATTCATCAACAAATGCTATCTGGCCTGATGATTGAGCACGTTCGCTATGAGTCGAGTCAGCCTGCTAAACGTCCAGAATATGTGGTTCTTTACTGTGGGGGTACACGCGAAGATCAAGGGGATATCCACCCCGCCCTTAGTCAGATTGCTGAAAAAACAGGAGTACCGATAGAGACATTTAATTATCCGGGCTATGGCAATAGCGGGGGCAAGCCAGGTTTTTCCATCAACCAAACCATTGCCAACGCATTTGTTAGTCAGTTTAGTGATAAAAAAATCATTCTCATAGGGCATTCATATGGTGCTTCGGTCGCTATTGAGCTAGCTAAACAGTTTCCGCAGGTTGAACATCTTTTTGTTATGGGCGCCTACTCATCTGCTTACCAACAAGGGTGGGATTATGCCAAGTGGTATGAGAAGCCCTTGATACCTTTTGCTGTGAATAAGCAAAAAAATAATAGTGTGTTATGCCTTGAAACGATGGCGTTAAGAGATAATGGCAGAAAGCTTAAGGTCATGAGTTTTCATGGGCAAGCTGATGAAACGGTAAACTATAAACACCAAAAGGTGTTGCAAAATAACGCGAATGAAAACACAGAGTTTTCAGCACTTGGGAGTTACCTTGCCGATCATCATTCAATATTTGATTATTCTGTGCCATACATATCAGCGAAATTAAATAAGATCGTAAACCATTAAACTAGTTTATTGGTTTGGGTGTTGGGTATAATAGGATTTTGTTGAAGAGTTGCCTTTTATGACATCGACTGAGTCGACACTTGTTCACCTTCTAGCCGGCCAACGCCCAGATGGCCAATTAATTTTTGAAGACGTCAGTGCTAAAGCCATTGGCGATGGCTGCTATGAGCTGTTGGCATCCCCTTTATTTTGTCGAGGAGCTGCAAAAGGTGATCTCATTCGAGTGCAAGCCGCAGGCAAGTTTGATATTGAGAAACACGGCGGTAATCTTTGTATTCGCGTCATTTCCAGGTCTCAGCTTGATATCATCGAAACCCGGCTCAATGCTTCGATCAAAACCGTTGAGGGAGAATGCGAAACACGAACAGACCGTATGCTAGTCTATTCGGTACCCGTCAAATCTGGGTTTGATGCGATAGAAAAAATCTTTGATGCGGCGTTGAATCAGCAGGACGACTCAGCATGGCTTTATGCCAATGTGTATGATCCAATGGATGGTGAAACCCCGTTAAATTGGTGGCATGATTTTCTTGCGAAATAGCTATTCACAGCATAGAGCTATTCACAGCATAAATAGGGCAAAAGCTATGTTAATGTTAATTTCTCCCGCAAAATCCTTGGATTTTGAATCAACCTTTGATGAGGTTATTCACAGCACCCCAGATTTTCTAGAAGACAGTGAGATCTTGATTCAACAATTACGCGAATTATCACCACAAGATGTGGGACGATTAATGAAAATTTCAGATAAATTAGCTGACTTGAATTTTGGGCGCTTTTTGAATTGGCAGCCACCCTTTAGCTTAGATAATGCTAAACAGGCGGTCTTGGCTTTTCAGGGGGATGTCTATCAAGGGCTACAGGCAGAAACTTTTACAGCGAAACAAGCGGAATTTGCCCAGGGGCATTTACGTATTTTATCTGGACTTTATGGATTATTAAGGCCTTATGATTTAATTCAGCCTTACCGGTTGGAGATGGGAACGAAATTTAAGAATAACCTGGGCAAAGACCTTTACGCATTCTGGGGAAATAAGTTAACCGATGTGTTAAATGAAGAATTAGTGCATCACAAGTCGCCTACCGTGGTTAATTTAGCGTCTAACGAGTATTTTAAGTCTATTAATAAAAAGCAACTTAAGGCAGAGTTGGTTACGCCGGTATTTAAAGACTATAAAAACGGTCAGTACAAAATCATAAGCTTTTATGCCAAAAAGGCGCGTGGTTTAATGGCAGCATATGCCATTAAAAAGAACATCACGAATGCCGAAAAGCTAAAACAGTTCGATGTTGATGGCTATCAGTTCAGTCAAAACGATTCATCAGATAAAGAATGGGTATTTTTGCGCAAGCTGTAACGGAGCGAATCGAGCAATTCTCGGATACCCTCCTAGGCAACTAGTAGTTAGTAGTTCGATTCACAGCGATTGTCTAGTGACAAAACTCGTTCCCACGCTCCTGCGTGGGAATGCATATCGTGTAAATAATCACTTCAGGTCTAGGCGTTCCCACGCAGAGCATGGGAACGAGTAGGGGGGAGCGTTGAAAAAATATCTCAACCGACAATCGCTGTGCATTGATGTACTAGCCACCGGCACACATCTTGATGGTTGAGGCAACAATTAAAATACCCATTAAGATCATAAAAATCTTGCCATACTTTTGCATTTGCTCAGGTGAGCTTGGTTTTGCGAAGCGCTGCACCAGCGGTATGACAACAAACAACGCAATGAATAAAACAGCTAAAATAATGAGCAAATTTTGCATACATCACCTGAGTTTTTATCGGATAGCGTAATCTAAAGCGATTCCAAGGAAAATAACAAGCCCTACCCAATTATTGTTTAAGAAGGCCCAAAACGCGTTTTTTTCTATGTGTTTTGCTCCTTCAGAGAGCCGCCACTGTTGGAAAGCAAACAAGCCTGCGGCAAAGATAACGGCCAAATAATATATAATGCCTAACTCAAATTTATAGCCGATGAGTAACCAAACAAAAACGACAAACATCTGCATGATTGAGGTAATGAGTAAGTCGTAATCACCAAACAAAATTGCGGTCGATTTAATTCCTACGTTAAGGTCATCTTTCCGATCGACCATGGCATAGAAGGTATCATAAACCACCGTCCACACAACAACGCAAACATAAATCAACCACACCTCTTTCGGAAGGCTGTTAGATTCAGCTGCGAAGGCCATAATCACCGACCAAGAATAGGCCAACCCCAAAAAAACTTGGGGAAAATAGGTATAGCGTTTCATAAAGGGATAAATGGCGGCAAGTGCAAGGCCTCCAAGAGATAAGACGATAGTCAGCCAATTGGTCATCAGTACCAATATAAATGCAGCAATAGCTAACAGGCCAAACACACTTAACGCCTCTTCTTTGGTGATGGCGCCTGTTGCGAGAGGGCGATCTTTTGTGCGTTTAACCTGACCATCAAAGTCTCTATCGGCATAATCATTGATCGCACAGCCTGCTGAACGCATTAAAAAGACACCTAGGGTAAAAATAATGAGGTTTTTTATTGAAGGTAATCCGCCTGCTGCTAGCCAAAGACTCCAAAGTGTTGGCCATAGCAGTAATAGGCTGCCAATGGGCCGATCAAAGCGGATCAATGTTAAATAGTGTGGAATGTGATTAGTGGTTAGGTGCATGGCTTCCCCCTAGGCAGGGCGGTAAAAAGGTTTCTGCCACCAAAAGCTGTTTGCCAAACAAATTAAAGCAAGAGCGGCGAGTAAATAAGACTAAATGACTGGGATAATTGTCGTGATTCACCGGCACATTTTTTATAGCGGTTGTTGTGATATCAAAATGGGTTCGAGTCAATGAGGGATGCTTAAATAGCTCAGTACCCAGAGATTGATTGCTGAGTCGACGAAGGTAATTAAGCTTGCCTGTGGTTGTTGAAAAGGGAATCAATGAACGGCCGTACACCCAAACATTGCCATCACAGAGGAGTAATACCTCGCGGAGTTGCACTTTTTGTCTGGGTTTTAAGCCTAAAAGCTTCGCTTCTTCCAAATTTGGATTGTGCCATTGTTGTGAAATCTTTTGGACTTGAAAATGCGCTTTACAGTGTAATTTCAGCTTTTCTGTTAGCGAGCTTGGATCTAGCAACCACTCCCGGTATGGGTTTTGGGCAAGGTGCATATTTTTTTTGTCGATATGGGGTCGCATGAGCCAAGTTGTTGCGTATAAAAATTCACGGAATGATGCGTCATTCTGGCATTTGATTCAACAGCCACCGGCAGGTTTTGGTGCAGGCGACCAAACTGTGCAAAAATCGCACAAATGAAGTGGGGTGCTTGCTAAAAATCCCGTGGTCTGTATAGTCTGCACTTTAATTTTTACTCACAGTTATAAGAAACAGTTATAAAAAAAGGTTATAAGCAATGGCGCAGTGGGAATGTATCGTTTGCGGATGGGTCTATGATGAGGCCAAGGGAGATCCAGAGAATGGCGTAGCACCAGGCACAAAGTGGGAGGATGTACCAGAAGAGTGGCTCTGCCCAGACTGCTGCGTTGGTAAAGAAGATTTTGAAATCATTGAAGGTTCTGAGTCGACAGCCGAAGAAGAAGTTGCTGAAGCGGAACATGCGAACGATAAGCCAATCGTTATTATTGGCACCGGTTTGGCCGCTTATAACTTGATCAAAGAATTCCGTAAGTACGACAAAGAAACGCCAGTGATCATGATCACTCAAGATGACGGCCGTTATTATTCAAAGCCGATGCTATCAACAGGTTTTACTAAAGATAAAGACGCCGATGGCTTAATGATGGCGGATGCAGGCACGGTTGCCAAGCAGTTCCACGCAAGTCTATGGACAATGACAACAGTTACCGCTATTGATACGGAAAAGCAACAGTTGACCATTGGCGGCGCAACCCATATTGATTACAGCAAGTTAATTATTGCCTGGGGTGCTGAAGTGATTCGTCCTAAGATGGGCGGTGATGCCTTGGATCAAGTCTTCTCGGTTAATGATTTAATGGACTATGCCAACTTTCGTGACGCGGTTAAGAAAACGGATGCTAAAAAAATCGCGATTATCGGTGGCGGTTTGATTGGTAGTGAGTTTACCAATGACTTAATCAATGGCGGATTTGAAACGGAAACCGTTGACCCGATGGGATACACCTTACCTACCTTATTGCCAGAAGCGGCGGGCAAAGCCGTGCAACAGGCGCTAGAAGAAAAAGGCGCTAAGTTCCACTTTGGCCCATTGGAAAATGGCGATTTTGGCCCTGTAGCTACCGAAGTGAATAAAACCGAAAGCGGTGTTGCAGTCACTTTAAATAGCGGTCAAACCATTGAAGCCGATCTTGTTGTTTCAGCCGTTGGCGTTAGGCCACGTGTTGAGTTGGCTAAAGCTGCAGGTATTGAGTGTAATCGCGGTATCGTGGCTAACCGTTTACTCGAAACCTCGGCGAAAAACGTATACACATTGGGTGATTGTGCGGAAGTGAATGGGCATGTATTGTTCTATGTTGCGCCATTGATGGCTTGTGCCAAAGCGCTGGCAAAAACCCTTTCAGGCACACCAACAGAAGTTAGCTATCCTGCTATGCCTGTCACCATTAAAACGCCTGCTTGCCCTGTGGTGGTTTCTCCAGTTGCCGGTGAAGTTGAAGGTGAGTGGAGCATTGATCAGGACGGATTGAATGTTGTTGCTGAATTTAAAAATGCAGCAGGCGAGCTTTTAGGTTTTGCTTTAACCGGTGAAGGCACGAAAGAAAAAATGCGTTTACAGAAATTATTGCCGCCCATTATGCAATAAACTATCTGTCATCCTATTAAAGGCTGCATTTGCAGCCTTTTTTGTCTCTTAAAATCTACCAGCATCAAAAGAACGCTTTATTGTCCTCTCAATTCTCAATGAACTAGTTTATGGATAAACTTAAATGCAATTAAATAATGAATTTTTC
>JAPOUS010000082.1 GCA_026708525.1 Cellvibrionales bacterium | reverse complement strand
AGCAGAGACATTGTATATTGATTAGCAGATTGAATAATTAGTCATTCAATCCTTTAATGCGCTTGAGATGGCAGGCTTTATTGAAGAAACCTTAGATATCGAATTCTTCGATAAAGAACTAACTGAAATCAACAAAATACAAGATCTTGTGAATTTAATTGATAAGGCCGTTGCTAGGAAGTAGTTCACTACTGCTTTCTAAGCTTAAGGCCTAAGTACAAACCTATGCTACCAAGGGAGTTACTATGCAGTCGCCAACGTTACGCCGTAAAGAAAAAATGTATAAAGCCTACACGGAGTTTTTTGATCTTGCTGAAAAAAACCGACGTTGGCATCCAGAAGATGACATTGCCTGGGATTGGTTAGACAATCCAGAAAATTCAGCTGCCATAAAAAATGGTGAAGGGGTCGCCTCTGATGAGCAGGCCGCTATCTGCCTTGAAACTTTTTGTGCGGTGGAATTGTTTATTCCTGACTACACCATGACAGGATTAAATATGGCGCGCGATTTTTTTGGGCAGGCATGGTTCCATTTAGCGTGGGGTTACGAAGAATCTAAACATGCACTGAGTTTTAGAAAATATTTAACCGAAAGTGGATTGCGTACCGAGCAAGAATACATCGATTTTGAAGCCAAGGTGTTAGAAAAAGTCTGGACAAAACCGTTTGACACTTATCGACAAATGGCCTGTTACGGTGCGCTACAAGAAATTGCCACTTACTTGATTTATCAGGCGCAGAAAAAACGCTATAGCGATGATAGCAACCCGGTATTGCATCAGATATTTAACCTCATTTCTCGTGACGAAGCGGCTCATACATCGCTCTATCGAAAATTTTTAGATTTTGAATTTGAAGAAGATCGTGAAGGGACGGAAGAAGATTTAGCCTTTGTGATTTCGCATTTTGAAATGCCAGGAGTTAGTCTTGTTCCGGGATATGAAGATCGCATTGGTGTCTCGGGTGTGGGGATTAGTCCAGCTGAATTTATCGAACTGGGAATAATGCCAACACTTAAGCGTTATGGAATGAATCGAAGAACCATGGCTAAAGCACTTAACCGCTATAAAACCAAGCGTATGAGTACTGCTGAATTTAAACAGCACCAAGAAGCGATGGCGGATTTGCAGATCGCATAAGTCAACCTTAAACCCTGCCAATTAATTAATAAGGGGAGCCACCAATGGAATTTACAATGCGAACGCGCCCATCCATGGATAAGGCGTGGTATCAACCCTCTCATACCTTTGCACTGATTTACATGGTGTATGGCTTGAGCTTATTTGGTTTACCAGCTTATGGAAGCTTTTATGTTTCTACCTTTGATTGGGCGCTCTGGCAAAAAATTATCACTATGGTGCCCTTAACCATTTTGGCAGGCTATGGCCTAAATATGATGGGCTTTATTGGGCATGAAGGCACCCATGGCTCATTACTTAAGAATCGTAAATCCAGTGCCATCACAGGGATATTTTTTGCTTCAGCCGTGTTGACTTATTTTGAGATGGGCTTTGCCATGAGTCATTGGAATCATCATCGCTATACAAATCAAGATGATGACCCAGATATTCAGCCGGTATCAAAGCTAAAAACCTGGTGGCAGCGGATTTTATTTACGCGGTTTATTTATAATGCCCTGTACTTCAAGTACACCTGGTTGATGGCAACAGGGCAACCGAATCCATTGAAATATAAAATGGCTTACCCCATTAAAGATCAAATTCTTTTTGCCCGCTTAAACTTTTTATTTTCAGGCCTTTGGTTAGCTTTGTATATTGGTATTGCGCTAGTGAGCTGGAAGGCTGCTTTGTTTTGTGTTGTCTTACCTTCACTGACGGTTAAGGTTATTGGTGCTTGCCAGATCTATATTGATCATGCCGGGTTGGATGATCGATTTTTGGGTAATGCCTATAGCCGTACCTCCCCGCTAATGACGATCCTCTTTTTTGGTGCCAACTATCATCTGGAGCACCATGCGTACCCCGGTATTCCTTGTTATCGCCTGCCTAAAGTACATAAACGTTTAATCGAATTAGGCGTCTATGAAGTGGCTAATCCACCCATTGTAAAAGGATTTTTTGAATCGTTTAAAGCGATGAATAAAAAATATGAGGTAGGTATGGCGGGTAGCGATTTTGATGCCTTTACGCCCGCATTTGATGAGCAGAAAATAGCAACGCGTCAAACAGAGGCGGCGCCGACAATCAAAGAAGAAGCAACACCCGCTTAAAGCTTTGCAACCTAGTTTAAAAAAATAGAAGGGCATTCCATGCTGTATCAAAAAATTAAAGCACTACAGCACAACGAGAAAAAAACCTATCAGTTTTTGAGCGAGAAGTCGGAATATTATGCACGCTCGCCTAAAGAGATGTATGCACAAGCCGAAACCCTTGCCTGTAACCTTCAAGCAGAAGGAGTAAAGCAAGGTGAAGCCATTGCGCTTATTTTGGAATCGCCCGAAGCCTTTATCTGTGGCTTTATGGGGTGTGTTTTAGCAGGTGCAGTGCCTGTGCCTGTGAGTCCGCCCAATATTGGCTTTGATAAAGCCGCTTATTTACAGGCTCTGTCGCATATTGTTGAAAAATCCTGTGCTAAATATCTATTCTTTACAGAAAGCTTGAGTCAGTCGTTACCAGTATCAGACAAGCTTCCGGCACTAGAACCTTTTGTGTACGAATGGCTCGAAAAGCCGGCCAGTAAACCCCTATCCCCCGTTGATCTCGCCGCTGAAGATACCTGTTTTATTCAGTTTACTTCAGGCTCAACAGGTAATCCTAAAGGCGTGGTGGTGAGCTATGCCAATCTCAATCATAATGTGAGAGGCATTGCGGAAAATATCCGTTTAACTTCAGAAGACGTGTCTGTTTCCTGGTTGCCTTTGTATCACGATATGGGATTGATCGGCAAAGTCTTAACGCCGATTTATTACCAAAATCATATGATTTACATCCCGACGCGTAAGTTTATTCGATCACCAAGTATTTGGTTGACTGCACTGTCGCGTTTTAAAGCTACCATTACTTTCGCACCGAATTTTGCCTTTGCATTGGCAGTAAAACGTTTTCGAGAGAAACAAGGCGATCAATTAGATTTGAGTCAATTGCGCGTGCTTGGCTGTGGTGCCGAGCCAATAAACCCGGATGTGCTCGATAGCTTTTGTGAGCGTATGTCGGTCTACGGCTTAAATTCGTCGGCGATTATGCCTTGCTACGGTATGGCCGAAGCGACTCTGGCATTGACCTTTGATTCGATTGATACGCCTTATAAACGGCTGGCGATCAATCAGGGTGATTATCATCAATTAAAAATTGCTATTCCTGAAAAGCAAAATGAAAAAAGTTTATCACTGGTTTCTTGTGGGCGAATTTTTGACGGCCATAAAATACGCATTTTGGATGCCGCAGGTTATGCGCTTGGCGAAGGTCAGGTCGGTGAGGTTTGTGTTGAAGGGCCGTCCATCGCTAAAGAATATATTAATGCCGAAGAAGCAACTGAGTCGACCTTTAGCAATGGGTTACTCCGTACCGGTGACATTGGCTTTATGTATCAAGGTGAGCTTTATATTTCAGGACGAATTAAAGATATGATTATTGTCAATGGCCGGAATATTTATGCGCAAGATGTAGAGTGGCCATTAGAAATTGTTGAGGGAATCAGGCAGGGCAATACCGTGGCAATTAGCATTCAGCAAGGGGCTACCGAAGGCTTTGTTGTTCTTGCTGAAGTTAAACGCGCACAGCAGAGTATTATCGATCAAATCAATGCAATTTGTTCCTCTCATATTGGTTTATTGCCAACCGAAGTGCTATTGATTCAATCGGGTGCCTTACCCAAAACTACCAGTGGTAAGGTAAGGCGACAATTGACCAAGTCATTGTATCTTTCGGGTGTGTTTGATGAAAAGCGTCTGGAGGTAAAAGATGACACTGTTGTGGGTTAAGGCCGATACCAACCCTGTGGTCACTGAACATGCCATTCGACCAAAGGATCTGGATACTCAAGGCCATGTGAATAATGCAGTTGCCTTGGAGCTGTTTGAATTGGGACGATCTGTCTGGGTAAAGACGAATGAAACCATGCTGCCAGAAGAAGTAATGCCAGTTGTCTCTCGCGTTAATCTTTCGTATTTTCGGGAGATATTTTTAGAAAGTATCGAGATCCGTACCGAATTGGTGAGTGATAAATATTTTGAATTAGCCTTTAAGCAACAAATTTATTCCATCGAACATGAAAGACTTTGTCTTGAGGGGGAGGTGTTTGTTTGTCTCATTGATAAAAATACTAAACAACCTTGCCGTTTAAAACATTGTTTTAGCTAGTAGAAATTTTTTGAGTACGCATTATGGATGCATTTATGCGACAGTTTTTTTTAATGATTTTGCGCTGGCCAAAATGCGTTATTCTTGTTTGTTTAGTCGTTATTGGTTTGTCTGCAAGTCAGTTGCCTAAACTGAAAAAAGATGCTTCAGCCAATGCTTATATCCCGCCGAATCACTCTGCGCTGTTATATCGAGAGAAGGTCAAAGAGACATTTGGCTTAGATGATCCGTTAGTTATTGCCATTATTAATGAAAAAGACGGTATCTTTAATCCTGTTACCTTAAAGCTGATTCAATGGTTTTCTGATGCATTGATGGACGTGCCGAATGTTGACCCCGATAAAATCAAAAGTCTCTCAACACTTAAGAATGTCAAAGGATTATCCTACGGTTTGGATGTCACGCCTTTATTGCCAGATGATTTTAGCTTTTCTGATGAAGCTATCAATACACTTAAAACCGATATCGAACAACTGCCATTATATGAAGGGGCTTTAGTATCCAAAGACCATAAAGGCGTCATATTTGTCATTGAGTTATTGGATACCGAAAAAGCCCCAGAAACCTACCTGGCGCTCGAGGCATTAAAAGCCAAAGCGCGATTAACAAACGAGCAGGTGTATATCTCAGGCGAAGGTGCTATTCGAGGTTACCTACAGGAGTATATGTCGCAAGATGCAAGAAAAATGATTCCGTTAGCGGTGTTATTTATTCTTGTTTTGTTGTTTTTTACCTTTCGTACACCAAGGAGTGTCGCGATTCCTGCCCTTATCATGTTAAGTACTTTGTTAACGACTGTGGGCATTATGGCAGGTGCTAATGTGGCATTTTTTGTCATCACTAATGCATTGCCTGTGATTTTAATTGGCATTGCGGTAGCCGATTCGATGCATATATTTGGCGAATATTACAAGCAAATGGCTGAATATCCAGACACTGAAAAACACGACCTGATTGTCAACAGTATGATGCAAATGTGGCGTCCGATTACATTAACCACACTCACAAGTGTGGCGGGTTTTGGTGGCATTTATATAGCAGAGCAAATGCCACCTATGGCCTATTTTGGATTATTCTCAGCTTTAGGTATTGCTGCTGCTTTGATGTTTTCTTTTGCGTTTATTCCTGCATTGCTCATGCTGTTGCCTAAAAAGCCAACTAAGGTTGCATTGCATGCCAGGCCTAATCAATCCTTGCTGCTTGAAAGGCTGGGGCTCACAATCTTTAAGCACAGCCAAGGTATTCTTGTCATCAGCGTGGTATTACTGGCAGCTGGACTATATTCAGCGATGCAATTGTCGGTGGATGAAGAGCGTATCACTTCATTTCGTGCAGATGAGCCTTTGCCTTTAGCAGATAGGGCAATTAATCAAACCTTTAATGGCAGCAATACCATTGATATTGTGGTGCAAACGGCCAAGGAAGAAGGCCTGTATCAAGCGAGCGCACTTAAAAAAATAGCGGATCTTCAAGATTATATTGCATCATTGGATGGTGTTGGCGGGACATTATCGATTGTAGATTACCTAAAAACCATTCACCAGGCTATGAATCAAGGTGATGCGCGTTTTTATCAATTACCTGTTGATGATGAATTAATTGCACAATATTTTTTGTTGTATGACGCATCGGGTGAGCCCGGTGATTTTGAAGCCTATGTCGATTACGGTTACCAAACGGCAAATATACGTGTTTCGTTAAAAACTGGGCGGTACAGCAACAATAAACCGGTTATTCTCGCTATAGAGGATTATATCACTCAGCATGTTGACAGTGACAATCTTACAGCAAGTGTCAGTGGTCGAGTCGCTGTGGATTATCATTGGATTGAACTCCTGGCTGATGGGCATTTTAAAAGCTTAACCTTGGCATTGTTATTGGTGCTTGTTGTAACCATTGTATTATTTAAAAGTCTTACCGCAGGCGTCATTGCGCTACTGCCTGTGGTCTTTGCGGTATTAATGATTTATGCCGTTATGGGGCTGTTTGATATTTGGTTAGGCATTGGCACCTCGATGTTTGCGGCCATTGCGATAGGCCTGGGTGTGGATTTTTCGATTCATACCCTTGAGCGATTTATTCAACTGGTAAAAAATCAAGGATTAACGATGCAGCAAGCTATGGTAGCATTTTTTCCATCGACCGGCCGGGTATTACTGTTTAACTTTTTAGCGGTAGGGCTAGGGTTTGGCTTATTGATTTTAAGCCATGTGATTCCATTGGTTCGCTTTGGTGCCCTTGTAACGATCAGTATCGCGGTAAGTTTTATTGCCAGTGTGACTTTGATTCCCGCCATTTTACGTGTATTTAACCCACGCTTTATTCGTCAAGCAAAATCTTCATCATCGACGCATTCCTCTTCCACACAGCTGTCCATTGGGCTGACCCTTGGATTATACCTTGGATTAGGCACAATCGTTCTGTGCTTATCAAATGCAACAATGGCGAAAGATGCTCAAGCTATTATGCAAGCGGTTAATGCCATAGACGATGGTAAACAACTTAGCCAAAAAATGACCATCAAAATGACAGATAAGCGGGGCAAAACCCGAATCCGTGAAACGCGTTTACTGCGTAAATATTTTGGTGACGATAAAAAACTTCGCATTGTTTATGATTCTCCCAAATCTGTTCGCGGTACAGGATTTTTAATTATTGATTATGCCGATAACGCTAAAGAAGATGATCAGTGGTTGTACCTGCCTGCAATGAAGAAAATTCGCCGTATTGCATCATCGGACAGAGGTAAATCATTTTTAGGCACTGACTTTAGTTTTGATGACATGAAAAATGGAAGCAAAGTTGCGTTGGATGACTTTACTTTTACCCATGTTGGGTCTGAAACGATTGACGGCCTGAGGTTAGAAAAAATTGAATGCTTGCCGATCAGCAAGAAAAAAGCCAAAGAGCTGGGTTATTCAAAAGTCGTGCGTTGGGTAGACACAAAACGTCATTTGGTTATTCAATCCAAGCATTGGGATGTTGCAGGCAATCCTTTAAAAATGATTCATTCAACCGACTTTAAAGCCATTGATGGTATTTGGACAGCGCAAAAAGTTATCGCGCAAAATAGTAAAAATAAACACAGCACAGTGCTTGTGTTGACAGATATCAGCTATGCAACACCTTTGCCGGATGAGGCGTTTAGTAAAAGGAAGCTGGCCAATGCGCGGTAAATTATTTTTACTTTTTGCTTGCTTATTGAACTTAGATGCGTTTTCAGCAGAGTTTGAGCATTACTGGACAGTTCGAGGTGAGCGCATCCAATCGATTAGCAGCAATCATAATGGTGATAATTCGGAGTGGGTTGGGCAATTTTTTTATGAAACGCAATCGGATGTGACTGAGATTCTCTCTATCGATATTGGTAAGCGGATATCTAAAGACCGTTTAGGCGAGCCTGGTAGTCGCGATAATAGTTATCATAGTGATGTCTCTAAGCCGAATTATATTGACTCTACACTTAAGTGGGAACTTAGGCATTTCCATTTAAATTTGGCACCTGAGCGTTGCGTTTGGCAACTTGATAGTTGCGAGATAACGCTTGGTAAACAGCGAGTGACTTGGGGGCAAGCGGATGAATTAAAAATTTTGGATGTGGTTAATCCCAGATCTTATGAACGGTTTAATTTGGATGCCTCGGACGATGCCCATATTCCCTTGTGGATGGTTAACCTTGAATTAGGCAAAGGCGATCATAGCGTGCAACTTCTTTGGGCGTGGGATACGACAAGCCATATTCTGCCGGCCAGCGACAGCGCGTATCGCATCAGCACCCCGATCTGGCTAGGGAAAATCCCTACGATAGATGCTGAGATGCCGTTTACTTTTACCCCTTATTCAGCACCAGCGATTAGCCTAAAAAATAGTGATGCCGGGATTAAGTTTGATACCTTTTTGGCAGGGTGGGATATGAGTTTACATTACTTATACCATTTAAGTGATTTACCTAAGCGCTATGTGTCCGTTAGCCCTGATCAAATCTCCATCTATTTTGAAACGCCGCGTCAACAAATGTTGGGTTTATCACTCAGTAATACCTTCGGATCATTAGCATTTCGCAGTGAGCTGGCTTATACATTGGATCAAACTCATGCCAGCGATCTAAGCCCTGTTGCTGTAGCAGAAGGAGATGAGGTTGCCCTATTAACAGGATTTGATTGGCATGGGTTCAGCGATGGATTTCTGAGTGTTCAGCTTGTGTTTAGCCATTTTGCAACTAGTGATTACTCTAGTAATCGTGATATGACGGATGTGCTATCAACAGCCTTATACCAACACCATTTTTTAAATGAAACACTGCTTTTTAAATGGCGGTGGGCGCATAACGCGAAGGTCGGTGATGGGTTACACCAAACCAGCATTGGGTATGACGTAAGTGATGAAATGCGTGTTGGCTTACA
>JAPOUS010000022.1 GCA_026708525.1 Cellvibrionales bacterium | reverse complement strand
CAGGCTCAATAAATTCACTCTTCTATATTTTGGGAGTTTTTAATGAAATACCAATTAAGCCTGCTGCTTTGCTGTTTATTAGCCTTGGCTTTTCTTTGCTTTCCTGATGTTTCAATACACTGGGTTTCCACAATAACGCAGATGGCATTAGAGCGATTTGATTTACTCTATGTAATCATTATGTCGCTTATTTTAGTGTTGGCTGTTGGGCTAGCATTCAGTTCAAAGGGGCGTATCCGCCTAGGGGGTGCCGAGGCTAAACCTGAATTTAATCGTGCAGGGTGGATATCTATGGTGATTGCTGCCGGGATGGGTTCGGGGTTAATTTTTTGGAGTGTGGCCGAGCCTTTATATCATTTTAATCAACAGCCCAGTTTTATTGCATTAAGCCAATCGCCCAGCACGGCACTTGCGCTGACGTATTTTCATTGGGGGGCTCATGCATGGGGATTATATGCATTGACTGGCCTTGTTTTTGCCTGGTACGCATTTAATTGCAATCGCCCGATGTTAATTTCCTCTGCCTTTTCGAGCCGAACAACACAACAACGTTTTTTTGTCTTGGATTTTGTTGCATTAGTTGCCGTGATTTTTGGTGTGGCTGGAACCTTGGCAAATACGGTTGCGCTCATACAAACCGGGGTTTCCTCTCTTTTGCCATCGATTGCATTGGGAGAAATGTTCCGTGCAGGCTTGTTAATTGTTATGGCAGTGATATTTATCGCTTCCTCTATTTTAGGGCTCAAAAGGGGGATTCAGCGCTTAAGCATTTTTAATATCGCTTTTGCTTTATTATTAATGCTTTTTGTTGCTCTTTGGTCGGGAGTTATTCCATTGATGACAACCTTATTTGAATCAACCTGGGAATATCTTCGCCTGCTTCCTCGTTTAAGTTTTGGTGTAGAAAGCCACTCGAATTGGAGTCGTGATTGGTCTGTGATTTATTTTCTCTGGTGGATGTGCTGGGCGCCTTTTGTTGGGCCTTTTATTGCCAGGATAAGCTATGGACGAACTATTCGAGAGTTTTTGTTAGTTGTCATGCTGATACCCACAGGTTTTACCATTCTTTGGTTTAGCTTATTTACTTGCGGTATTTTTAATGACAGCACTATCTTATCGGTGACTCAAGCGGTGGTGCAAAATAACTATACTCAGGGTCTTTTTACGTACTTTACTTATTATCCTTTTTCTTTTGCATTCTCTATCGGAGCCATACTGCTGCTGATGACTTTTGTTATAACCAGTGCTGACTCCGCGCTTTATGTTGCAGCGTTATTTATGGGTAGATTTGGCACATGTGCCTTCAAGGTAAAGCTCATTTGGGGAATTGTTCTTGTGAGTATTGCGATGGGGTTGGTTGCTAGAAATAATGTGGACTTAAATAAACAAGTTGCCATTATTGGCGCAATCCCTTTCTCAATCATTATGGTTGTCTATTTTCTGACGTTTTTAAAGGATCTTTTACGTTATAAACCTTCAAGCGAAGAGGCTAAAGGGTTAGCCAAGCCTGAAATCATTATTAAGGGGTAATGCGATATGAATGACTCTACGCAACTGGAAATGATGAAAAACGCTGCGATTAATTTCTATCAGATGGCTTATATGGGGCAGCCTGAAGAGGCGGTTGCTTTATATGTAGGAGATGAATACCTTCAACATAACCCGGATGTTGCAGATGGCAAGCAAGGGTTTATTGATTATTTTGATCGAATGGCTTCTGAGTATCCAGAGAAAAACATCACCTTTGAACGTGTCGTTGCTGAAGGTAATTTGGTCGCACTGCATACTCATCAAACATGGCTTGATCAAGAAGAATACGTCACCATGGATTTTTTTCGTTTTAATACCTCTGGCAAGATTATAGAGCATTGGGATTCTATTCAGCGTATTCCTGATCAGAGTAAAAATGGTCGATTGATGTATTGATGTATTGATGTATTGATGTATTGATGTATTAAAGGGCACTTCTAACAATTGCTTTTGACGTCTGTCAAAAAGCGATTGACCCTGTTTTTTTAAATAAACATGTCAACTAAAAGAGATAACGGATTTTTCATGTCTGCCCCTTCGGGCACTAATTTCAAGTCCTTCAATGCCGCTGAAAATCTTGAAATTCAGCGCAGCACCTCAACATCAATTTTTAGAGATATCCTAAAGAATCGTTGATGTCATCCAAATGGAATAATGAATGGCTGATGACATATTTATTCGAAAAATTAAAGAACTTAAGGGCAAAAGCTTACTCCAAACTACCTTCTATTATTGCTATAAATTGAGAGTTTAATGCCCCATATTTTATTTCTTGGTTTGTTCTCGTTGTTTCTATTGAAACAAGTTTACTCATTCACTGAAGATGCTGTGGTTGGGTATCTCACAACGCCATTTTTGGAGAAGATATTATCGATTGAGCCATTCGCAGAGCCTGTAACATTAGAGGAACGAGCTGTTCTTGTTAATGTGCTAAACCGACAATATGGTATTAAGCTCGATCAAACAACAATGGTATTTCAGCGGTTACTTGGCGGGTACGTAAATGATACATTTAAAGTCGATTTTAATCATCGCTCCGTGGTTTTACGGCGTCTAAAACCGAATAAGTATACTTTTGCTGATAACCAAACATTCCAATACCTAAAAAGTTTAAAGGGTAACCCACTATTTCCTGAGTTTCTTTTTTTTGATGAAGCGTTAGGCATAAGTGCATTTGCTTATGTGCCGGGGCGTCATATCCGAGCCGATGAGATTGATTGTGAACTATTAGAAACAATAGCAGTGACGCTAAAAAAACTTCACAGTATGGATATTGCTGATTTTGTAAAACACCGACCGTTTAACCCGATAGCCTTTGTTGATAAAAAGGTTAGTCACTATAAATTAAAAGAGAAAGGTATTATCAAAGAAATTTCTATGATACATCAGCATTTATTCGGCCAGTTAGCGGGGATTACGCCACGACAGGCCCTGTGTCATAATGATTTCTTTTTAAATAATGCTCTCTACAACCAAGCGACTAAACAGTTGATTTTTGTTGATTTGGATAATTTAGCCATTGGCAACCCGCTGTTTGATTTGGGGTCATTGATTTCGTGGAATGACCTGGACAAGCAGCAGGCCAAAGTGCTGCTAGAGGCGTATGGCATTCCTGAATTGTCAGAAGCATATAATGAAGTGTATTTGTTTAAAGATGTTGCTGACTTGCACGAGTATTACATTCATTTAAGGTATGATGGTATTTTCAATAAAATGATGGCGCTGAAATACTCAGAGCGCTTGTTGAATAAGTATCAATTTTTATTTACCCCAAACAAAGTCAGCACTTTCTCTTAATCGTTTGCAGGTTAGTCTTTTTCCAAGATGTGAATGTAGCGGTTAATGGTCTCTTCAAGGCCAAAATCCATGGCTTCAAGGGTCAGTGCATGGCCAATAGATACCTCTTCCAAAGAAGGTAGTTGAGCCATTAATGCCATGTTTTCTAAATTTAAATCATGGCCTGCATTGATGCCTAATCCAATCTCATGTGCTAAAAGGGCCGCCGCTTTATAGGTGTTAAAGGTTCCTTCAGGGTCTTCTGCAAATGGGCCTGTATAAAGTTCGATCCGGTCTGCACCAATGGCTTTGGCGAGCGGAATTTGGTTAAGATCTGCATCCATAAATAAACTGACTCGACAGCCTAAGTTTTTTATTTCGGTAATTAGCTTGGCAAGCTCTGTTGTATCTTGTGTTAAATCAAAGCCATGGTCTGACGTTTTTTGTTGGTGGCTATCTGGTACCAGTGTACATTGATCCGGTTTTACTTGCCTTATAATCGCCATAAACCCTGGGTAGTCGCTGACACTTTCATCGTCAGATGCACAATAAGAGGCAAAAGGATTCCCTTCAATATTGAATTCAACGCCTAAGTTTGCGTTTGCTAAATTAATGCAATCTTGTGCGCGAATATGACGCTGGTCAGGCCGGGGGTGAACGGTAATGCCTTTAGCGCCATAGCGAACACATTTTTTTGCATAGTTGACAAGATCTGGATTATTGCCAGGCCTTGAATTTCTGATTAATGCCACTTTATTTATGTTAATACTCAGTGCAATCATCGCCTTGGTGCCTTGAATGGATCGAAATAGTAAGCGTAGGATGTTGCTAAAATGCCACACATTGTTGGCATTTTAGTTAAAAAGGCAGGTTAATTGATACGTGTAATCTTTGTAATTTTAACCGGCGTTTTAGGTACGTCTTGATACATACCGACTTTACCTGTTGGCATATTGGCTAACTGTTCAATCACATACATGCCCTTGGTGATTTTGCCAAAAACGGCATAACCTTTTTGGGTAGCGGATTTATCCAGGTTTTTATTGTCTTTCAAATTAATAAAGAATTGACTCGTTGCAGTATTTGGAGCACTCAGTCTTGCCATCGACAAGGTGCCTTTAAAGTTTTTTAGTGTTTTTGAGGATTCATTTTTGATAGGGCTTTCGGTTTTTTTCTGGTACATCTTGTCATCAAACCCTCCGCCTTGAACGACAAAACCAGGGATGACACGATGAAAAATAGTGCCGACATAAAAACCCGAATCAATATAATGAATAAAGTTTTTTACCGTGATAGGCGCGGCATCAGCAAATAGCTCAATGCTGAAACTGCCAAGTGTGGTATCAATCTGATACTCTGGGTTGGGTTCTGTGATTTTTTTTTCTGAGGGTGCTGATTGAGCAGTAGACTGCATCGAAAAACAACAACTCGCTAAAAGGGTTAAAAAAAATAAAATCGTGTGACGCATGGGTTATCTCCACTCTGAACGTTTTTTGCGGCGACCGACAAGCCATTGAAGGAAAAAGGCTAATAGTATGCCGAAGGTTAAGACGGCAGCCCCCATAATAAAATCATTGTTTTTTAATTCGCTTTTTAATCGCTCATTTTCGATTGTTAATGCGTCGATTTTTATTTGATTATTTTCATTGGCAACTAACTGTTTTTGGTAGTCCGCCTCCATCTTGATGGCGTTTTCGGACAGCTTTTTCAAATTGTCATATTGCGTTACAGTACGAGTGAAGTCTGCTGTTTTACTGTCCAGGCTTTGTGTTAAGCGAGCATTTTCTTTTTCGAGGGTGAGTAATTTTTCACCAGTTGGTCCGAGATCCGCTTTGAGTGTTGCGATTTGTTTGTTGGCGGCTTTGAGTTTGTGTTCACTTGTGGGCTCTTTGACCAGATACTGCGTAGGAATCCAGCCAGTTTGACCGTTGTAGAATTGAATTTCACTCCAGCCTGATTCTTCGTTGTGTTGAATAACCTTGACTTGGGTGCCACTTTTTAAGCCTTTGTGAAGAATACGGTGCTGGTGAGATTCACCAGAGCGAACCGGCACATGTAAAGTATCTCGAATATAAAAATTCCCAGTGTCTTGGGCAAGACTCAGCGTACTGAGTAGCGAAGACAGGGTTATTAATAAAAGGGATAAGCGTTGGCGCGTCACAATATATCCTTAACTTTTGGTATTTGATCCATTGAAAATCAAAAAACTTGTTTATAGGGTTTAATGGTTACTGATTGAAATACCCCTTCGGTTGTATAGGGGTCTTCGCTGGCCCAGTCTTTAGCAGCTTGTTCAGATTCAAATTCAGCAATAACCAAGGAGCCAGCATAGCCAGCGTCTCCTGGGTTTTCGGCAGGGATGGCGGGCAAAGGGCCTGCGGTAAGTAAGCGACCTTCATCACGCAATGCTTGCAGCCTTTCCAAATGCTCGGCCCGAACTTTTTTTCTAAGCGGCAAGCTGTTTTCAACGTCTTCACAAATCAGTGCGTAGTACATTATTTGTTATCCAAATTTTTCAAATGCGGTGCGATGAGTATGCCGGTAATAATCGTAATGATCAGCGTGAAACCAATTGAGCTATAAAGTTTGTAGCTTACCCAGAACGATTCACTGAAAGAATAGGCCACAATCAAGTTTAAGCCGCCAACAATGATAAAGTTAGCGATCCATAAGCGGTTGAGTTTATGCCAAATGTTGGCAGGTAATTCAAGTTGGCCACCGAGCATTTTTTCCATTAGCGTTTTTTTTGCCATAAAGTAAGGCGCAACAATAAAGGCAATGGCTAAAGCCCAGTTAAAGAGGGTTGGCTTCCACATGATAAATTTATTGTTGTGAAGTACCAAGGTTAAGCCGCCAGTGACAAAAATCACGATAGCTAAGAGGACGAGTCGCTTCTCCAGCTTTTTGGTGGCTAAAAATGTGATCAATAAATGTACAGCAGTGGCTGCCATTAAGACACCGGTTGCCGTGTAGATATTGCCGGTTTCAAAGGTATGCCCGAGAACATCAATGGAATAGCCCTTAACGTAGTAGGCAAGGAAAAATAAAACGACCGGAATAATTTCAAAAAACTGTTGCATAGATAAATTCTTAATTTGCTTTCAAAATTGAAAATTTTCTCTCTGTTCTTCAGAAAGATCGCCCCCTATAATAGCGCATATGAAATTTGATTTGCACTCACACTCCACTGCATCTGATGGAAAATTATCGCCAGAGGCGATGCTTGAGCTAGCAGTGGCGGAAAAATTATCGCTTTTTGCCCTGACAGATCATGACTCGATTCAGGGGTTTAGAATTATTGAAGCGCTCAAGTCAGAAAAGGCACCGGATTTAACCCTAGTGCCGGGTATTGAGTTTTCAAGCCAGTGGTCAGGGGTTGGGATTCATGTCGTAGGTTTGGATTTTGATCCAGACCACCCTGTTTTACAAGAGGGAATTGCAGCCCAAGGGCAAAGGCGAGCTGATCGCGCGATAACCATCGGAAAAAAATTAGAAAAATTAGGCATGCCCGGGGTGCTTGATAAAGCGTTGGCGTTAAGTGGTGATGCACAAAAAGTGGGTCGACCGCATTTTGCTAGAGCAATGGTAGATGCAGGCTTCATCAAATCTGTTGATAGAGCCTTTAAACAGTATTTGGGTGATGGCAAAGCCTGTGATGTTAAAAGCCTTTGGCCTAAGATGTCGGAAGTGATTGAGTGGATCATTGCATCCGGCGGCGTCCCTGTTTTGGCGCATCCACTGAAATACAAAATGACACGAAGTAAGCGTGAGCGCTTGTTAACCACCTTTAAAGACGCCGGTGGCCAAGCAGTTGAGGTCACAGAGAAATCTCAAGATCCAGCGCAGCATCGGCATGTGGTATCAATCTGTGAGCGCCTAGGTTTAGCGGGCTCTGGCGGATCGGATTTTCATGGCTTTAAAGAGTATACCCTCCCGCTTGGGCACGTTGACCCGATTCCTTCAACCTTGGTGCCCATTTGGCAATTATTTAACCATACACCAATTCCCATTAGCAGTTAGGGTGCATCCATGGCATTATTTTTTCAAATTCATGCAGACAATCCTCAGCACCGTTTAATTCGGCAGGTAGTTGATGTGGTTGAAAAAGGGGGCGTCATTGTTTACCCCACCGATTCAGGTTACGCCTTAGGCTGTAGTTTGGGCGAGAAACAAGCGCTTGAACGCATTCGCCGCATTCGGCATCTGGATGAAAAACACCATTTCACCTTGGTGTGCCGAGATTTAAGCGAAATTAGTACTTATGCTAAAGTGGATAACGCCAATTACCGATTATTAAAAACCTATACGCCAGGCCCCTATACTTTTATTCTTAAAGGTACGAAAGAAGTCCCTAACCGTTTGTTGCAAGCGAAACGCAAAACAGTGGGTTTTCGAGCACCGGATAATAGGATAGCTCGGGCAATTTTAGCCGAGTTGGATGCGCCTTTAATGTCAGTGTCTTTGATTTTGCCGGGCGATGATATGCCGCTAATTGACCCTTACGAAATGAAAGATCGATTAGACGCTCAAGTTGATTTAATTATTGATGGTGGTTATGCCGGTATGGAACCGACCAGCGTCATTGACATATCTGAAGACACGCCAATACTTATTCGTAAAGGTTTGGGGGATATAAGTGCGTTTATTGAGTGATCAAATCCGGGCGGAGGGGATCTAAATGTCAGATGAAAATGCATCAGATGGCGTAGCCCCTGTTGACGATAGCGCTCAAATTCAGCCTGTCCAGGGTGAATTGCCTTTGGCTGTGGTTAAAGGAGAGCCTTTTAGCGATGTCCCTAAAGATTTGTATATTCCGCCAGAGGCGTTGCGCATTTTTCTTGAAACCTTTGAAGGGCCGCTGGATTTATTATTGTATTTAATCAAGCGGCAAAATATCGATATTCTTGAAATTGATGTATTCACTATTACACATCAATATGTGCAATATGTCGAAATGATGGACGCAATGAATTTTGAGCTGGCTGCCGAATACCTTGTCATGGCGGCCATGTTAGCTGAAATCAAATCGCGCATGTTATTGCCAAGGCAAGAAGCCGATGAAGAAGACGAAGAAGACCCCAGGGCAGCATTAATCCGGCGGCTTCAACAGTATGAGCGCTTTAAGCAAGCGGCAATGGATTTGGACGCGGTGCCGCGTGAAGATCGTGATTTTTTCACCGTAAAAGTTGACCCGCCTGAAATTCCTCAAGAAAAAGTCTACGCCGATGTCAGTGTGGATGAACTCATGAAAGCCTTTAGCGATGTGTTGAAACGTGCGGATATGTTTGAGAGCCATCAAGTCGAGATGGAGAAGCTTTCTACGCGTGAGAAAATGACAGAAGTCCTTTCGCAATTGCAAGGCAAAAAATTTATGCCCTTTGTTGCATTGTTTAATGAAGGAGAAGGGCGCTTAGGTGTAGTTGTCACCTTTTTGGCAGTCATGGAGCTGGTTAAAGAATCCATGATAGATATCGTCCAAACTGAAAGTTTTGGACCGATTCATGTTAAGGCAAAAGCAGCATGACAGATGAACAATCGAAAAATGAC
>JAPOUS010000307.1 GCA_026708525.1 Cellvibrionales bacterium | reverse complement strand
TTCATGATTGCCGCTTTGGGCACTAATTTCAAGGCTTTCAGCGGCGTTGGAGGCTTTGTTTAGGTATCTAACTTTAACGGCAACCTTCGCCTTGCTGAAAACCTTGAAATTCAGCGCAAAACGTCAAAACTTGCAGCGAGCAAAAACTAACCTGTGGTTTAAAAGTGGTGTGATAAACTCATGGTTTCTTTGCTATAATTCACACTTATCTTCTTAAGTGTGATCTATGAAGCCTAAGCCATTTACCGAAGGCGCAATCCATTCGCTTTTTCTTAAATCTTCTGTTCCCATGGTCATTGGCCTTTTGGCTAATTTGCTGGTGCAATCGTTTGATATTTGGCTTATCGCTAAACTGCCCTCAGATGCACTGGTGGCTATGGGGTATATTTTCCCTGTTGTTATGCTCTTTATTTACATCGCCATTGCGATAAGCGCTGGCGTTGCCTCTGTGCTTGCAAGGTGGTCATCGCAACTATCCCAAAAGGGTTTACACTCACGATTAGTGATTACTCAAGGGGTTGGGCTCATTGCCAGCAGTTTGCTGGTGTTGTTTTGTTTGATCATTTTACCTTTATATCCAATGATCATGGGCATTGAACAGCACATTGCTCCATTAGTTAATCATTATTTATCTGTGTATTTCATTAATGGCTGGTTAACTTTTATTGGCATGGTCGGTTTGTCTTCGCTCAGAGCCCTAGGATTACCTAATATCCAAGGCTGGTCTATGTTACTGGCGGCGCTTGTTCAGGCAGTGCTTGCACCTATCTGTATTTTTGTTTTTGAGTGGGGGCTTCAAGGTTCTGCGTGGGCGGGTGTCATTGCCAAATCCCTGCCAGTATTCATTGCTTATTTTTATTTGCATAAGGCGTTTCGTTTGTTTGCTTTTAAGCTTATTGATTTCACGAAAGAGCAAATACTCAAAACCACAAAATCGACTTTGCACATTGCCATCCCTGCAATGCTAAACAATTTATTTATACCCATTGCTTCGTTCATTACCACACATTTGGTGGCTACCCTTGGAGAAGCTCAAGTAGCAGCTTTTGCTATTGCTGCGCATATAGAGCCAGTGTTTCTTTTAGTGTTTCATGCATTATCTGCCATTTTAGCCCCTTATATGGGGCAAAATTTAATGGCCAATCGTTTATCTCGTGTCGATCAAGGCTTGATCATCTCTAGAAATTTTTGTTTTATTACCGGTTTATTGTTAGCGTTAGTCTTATTCTCGCTGGCACCATTCCTTGCATCGCTCTTTACTTCGACGCCTGAGATACAAGCCTATTTGACTTTGTATTTACGCATAGTGCCTGTTAGCTATGGTTTTTCAGGTGTTGTGATATTAGTGAATGCCAGCTTTAATGGGATAGGTCAGCCGATGCCAGCTATGGTGATTAGTGCATTGCGGGCATTTTTGTTGTATTTCCCGATCGCTTTATTTGCCAGTATTCATTACGCTTTTGTCGGTGTTTTTGTTGCTTACAGTGTTATCAATGTGCTTTGTGCCTTTTTGGCTTACTATTGGTTTAAGCAACGCATCAGGCAAATCAGCTTAAAGCGCTAGCGCCCTTTGAGTTTGTGGGAATCTTTGAGTGCGCGCTTGACCGTTTTACCAAAGGCTTTATCTTTCGCTCGCTTTTCGGCGAGTGTTCGTGTATTGATCTGCTCTTCGCGGCATAATTTTTGATAGTTTTCAAATCGGCGGCTATCCAACTCGCCTTTTGAAAGAGCTTCTTGAACCGCACAGCCCGGCTCCAACCCATGCTGGCAATCGGTAAACTGACAATGCTTTGCGAGCTCCTCAATGTCACTAAAGGTTTGAGCTAACCCTTCGGCGGCATCCGCCAATTGTAATTCTCGCATGCCCGGTGTATCAAGTATCAATCCACCTGTTTGCGTGATCATAAGTGAACGGCTAGTTGTTGTGTGCCTGCCTTTAGCATCATCTTCACGGATACCTTGCGTAGCTTGTTTGTTTTCGCCTAGTAATGTATTGGTTAGTGTTGATTTGCCGACACCCGATGAGCCTAGTAATATAATAGTTTGGCCTGTCTGAAACCAGTGTTTTAATGGCATAATGGAGTCATTATCTAAACTATTGATAGCCTCAACAGATAACCTAGAGTCCAATTGATGAATTTGATGGACGCACTCATCTGATGATTCAACTAAATCACTTTTGGATAAAACAACGACCGGTTCTACACCTGCTTCATGAGCCAAGGCCAAATAACGCTCGAGTCGATTTAAATTAAAATCATCATTAAGTGAGGTCACAATAAAAGCTGTGTCGACATTGGCAGCTATCAGCTGAATGCCCGCTTTATCCCCAGCTGCTTTACGTTTAAAGCAACTGGCGCGTTCAAGTAAACGGACAAAACCTTGCTCGGCGTTTAATAAAACCCAATCACCCACCACACAATCAGGCAGTGAAGGTAGAATAGGGATGTCGACGATATCTGATTCTGTCTGCCCTAGGAGACGAGATTTGTGCTGCGCCATAATTCGGCAGGGTGACAGCGTTTCTAGCTCATTGAGATCCAATTGCTGTTGAAAAAATGGTCGCCAGCCAAGCGCTTGAAGTGAAGCATAATGGGACATGCATTTACCATTTTATTTATAGATGAAACAGTAGACCCACAAAGAAAAGACAGGTTCAACAGGGTTTACTTAAATGCCCTGATGAGCACCTTTATCTCTAATCATTATGAAGGGGCACAATAGAGGTAAAGTCTTTAATGTATTGATTACAGATAACTTCCGCTGTTTTACCTGGTCAGATTGAGTGATAGTGATGTGAAATGCGTTCATATGATTGGGTGTTTACGGAAAACGGTTAACCCCTGATGTTTCACAGGGCCATACATTAATACCCATACCAAATAGTCGTTTCATGCGCCGTTAATATTATTCATTAAGCTTAATAACAGAGGGCATTTTAGTCAGATTAAGACGGCCTTTAAATTTAATTCATACTGGAATAATTGCGGGTTTTTATTGTCTATTTAAGGGCATTTCTATGAATTGATTTCTAGTAGAAATCAATGCAGGATTCAGCGTCGGAAGGAACTATCCATTGCGGTTTGATAAATGGGTATCTTGCTGCTCTCTTTTCTAAGAACAGATCATTCGGTTGTAAGGCGGATATCGAAAGCAATGAGTAGAGGTGCCTTGAGTCAATAATTGAGGTACATCCAGTGGTTTTTTTGCACGAATTTATTGCCCTTATCCTAGTACATATCGCAGCGATGATTATTCCAGGGCCAGATTTTATATTGGTGATGCACCAAACCTTATCCAAAGGTAAACGTTTCGGGTTATTTACTAGTCTTGGCATCGCTTGTGGGTTGCTTATGCATATCAGTTATACGCTTTTAGGTGTGGGGTTGATTATTAGTCAATCGCCAATGCTTTTTGCCATTGTTGAAGTGCTAGGAGGCGGGTATCTCTTGTGGATTTGTATCAATTTGTTGCGAGCTGATCAAAGCCAAGAGTGGCATCAGGGTAAAGCCCAGGTCGCGCCACAAACAGCAATTCAAGCATTTTCAAGAGGTTTTTTTTGTAATCTATTTAATCCCAAAGTTAGCCTATTTTTTTTGGCTATTTTTACATCCATTGTTGATAAAACAACACCTATTGAGGTACAGGTGGTTTATGGTGTTGTCATGGTCATGCTGTGTATTTTATGGTTTTTTACTGTGACGTTGATGTTTTCTCATCAAGTGATTCGAGATAAGTATTTGGGTAAGCGTTTATTGATCGAACGTTTGGTGGGGGGAATTATAGGCTGTTTTTCATTGAAGCTATTGTATTCAGCGCTCCAAACAGCCTATCCGTTCATAGTAAATTAAGCCTGAGTAACTTAAGCCAATTCAATTGCCATAGCCGTTGCTTCACCACCGCCAATACATAAAGAAGCCACACCTTTGGTTTTGCCTTTCTTTTTAAGTGCATTGATTAACGTGACCAATAAACGGCTACCGGTAGAGCCAATGGGGTGGCCTTGTGCACAAGCGCCACCAAAAATGTTAACCTTTTCATGATCTAAGCCGAGCTCTTTCATGGCAAGCAACGTCACCATGGCAAAGGCTTCATTGATCTCAAAGATATCTACATCCGTCGTTTTCCATCCGACTTTATCAAGTAATTGTTTCGTTGCACCAATGGGTGACAAGGTGAATTCGCTGGGCGCTTGTGAGTAGCGAGCATGACCTAAAACCCGAGCCACAATAGGTAAACCTAGCGCTTTTGCTTTAGATTCTGACATAAAAATCAAAGCCGACGCACCATCCGAAATGGAGCTAGCATTGGCAGCTGTAATGGTGCCTTCTTTAGCAAAGGCTGGACGAAGTGAAGGGATTTTATCTAATTTCGCTTTTAGTGGTTGCTCATCATCAGTCACTAGAGTTTCTGAACGGCGAGTTTTCACTGTCACAGGGGTAATTTCATCTTTTAAATCACCCGATTCAATCGCAGCTTGAGCGCGTTTTAAAGAAGTTATGGCAAAGTCATCCATTTCTTCACGGGTTAGGCCGTTTTTGTCTGCCGTTGCTTGTGCAAAACTGCCCATTGGGCGAGCGGTTGACGCATCTTCTAAACCATCAAAAAACATGTGGTCTTCAAAGCCTTTACTGCCAGTCCCTACGCCTTGACGTGCACCCATAACGATATGTGGAGCATTGGTCATGCTCTCCATGCCACCAGCCAGAACAACCTCAGCAGAGCCTGCTTTAATGGCATCGTAAGCGTACATTGAAGCTTGCATGCCTGAGCCGCACAGTTTATTCACCGTAACGCAGCCTGTTGAAGCCGGAACGCCTGCATTTAATGCAGCTTGTCGCGCCGGGCCTTGACGTAAGCCTGCCGATAGCACATTACCCATTATGACTTCGTCAATCGCTTCAGGCGAAATACCTGCACGTTCAATAGCAGCACTTATAGCTGCGGAGCCTAATTCGACAGCTGACATGGTACTCAAGCTCCCGAGCAATCCACCCATAGGGGTTCTTGCGCCACTTACAATAACAACGGCATCATCTGACATAACAGACTCCTTTTATTATTAATTGAGTAGTTAAAAGCCGGCAGTCTACCATGCACAGGGGATATCGGCTAGAGAATGACAAAGAAAAGGCGAACCCAACAGCGGGTGAGGTCTCACCACGATTTGTGTAAAAAGCAACACAAGCTTTTAATGCCTTGATTTTGTTGGCGTTAATGATTAGATATCGCAAGCGCTATCTAACACAGCTTTCTTTGTTTGGCGTGCTAAAAATTTTAAGCCGTAGCAACTTGTCATTCATTATTATCCACTTTATCCTCACAATCTACCTTGCTGATAATGCAGCCAGATAACGGGTAAATTTCTGGAATTTCACACGTCTTAAAAGCTTCAAAGTCGTTTACGCCCTAGGCTTTTGCTTGGTTTTCTTCAAGGATTGATTTACCTTACCTGGCCAAAAGAGATAAACAACCGTTGTTTGAGGCTTAAATAAGAATGACATTCGCCTCTACACTTTAATGAACAGGCTGTCTATATGAGTGCTGAAACCTTAATCCAATTTATTCAATCACGTAATGCGCATGCCAAACTTATTGCGCCAGCGCCCAATGCCCATGAGTTGCAGCAAGTGTTTTCGGCAGCTTACAGGGCGCCCGATCATGCAAAATTAACCCCAGCACGATTTAGAGTAATTGAAGGGGAAGGGCTTCATGCCTTAGGTGCATTATTTGTTGAAGTGAACCAAATAGCATCCAACCACCCTTTATCAGAGAGTGAGAAGCAAAGCATTTTAAAAAAGCCCTTAAGAGCACCTATGATCATAGTGGCAAGTTGTGAGGTGCAAGCCCATGAAAAAGTACCAGAAATTGAGCAAATGCTCTCGGCAGGTTGTTCAGTACAAAACCTGTTATTAAGTATTGAGGCTTTAGGGTATGGGGCAATTTGGCGAACCGGCAATATCGCTTTCGATCCAAAAGTTCATGCAGGGCTGGGTTTTAGTGAGAATGAAAAGATGCTGGGCTTTATTTACATTGGTACCAAAGAAGGCAAAGCCAAAACAATCAAGCCTGTGGATTACAGTGGATTGGTGTCGCGCTGGCCTGCCGAATAACCTTAGAGGGTTATCGTTTATATAAAGCTTCAAGGGTTGTTGAGTCAATAGCGTTCGCTTTGACTTGAAATGACACTAAAGCACTGGATGCACCTTTGGGGATATTAAGTGGTGTTTTCAGAGCATACAGTGTAAAGCGATAGTGATGAATACCATGACCTTTTGGCGGGCATGCTCCTCCAAACCCTTTAATACCATAATCATTTGTTATCTGAATGCTACCTTTCGGTAGTTGGTTGTTTTTGGGATGACCTGCATTTTGCGCTAGCTTATTAACTGATGCTGGAATATTAATCACTTGCCAATGCCACCAGCTACTATCGGTTGGTGCGTCGGCATCATGTACCATAAGCGCAAAGGCTTTAGTGTCATTAGGAGCGTCAGACCAAGATAGCTCTGGAGATTTATCCTCACCAGTACACCCAAAGCCATTAAATTCATGAGTTTTGCTCATAAATTGACCTGCTTGAATATCCTTACTGGTGAGTCGAAACTCGTTGGCAAGTGCCTGTCCGCTGATGGTGAGTACGAGGCTTTTTACAATGAAGAATCGTAATAGGTTGATGGGTTATCCTTTTATTGTTTAGTAGGCTAGATTGTACTTTTTGACAAAAAAAACATCGTCAACAATTCAGTCAACTATTCGCCTAAATCCTTCATTTTATCTTCTGCGGGTTAATCGCAATTCGCTCGGCGTTAAGCCAAAACGGGCTTTAAACTTTTCACTAAAGCGTGATTGGGATTGAAAGCCTGAGACAAATGCAATTTCGCCAACAGAAAGGAAGCTGGTTTGCAGTAAGTGTAATCCTCTCCCTAAACGAATCTGATCTTTTAATGCTTGAAGGTTAGTGCCTTCTGCTTGCAGTTTGCGCCTTAGGGGGTCGGACGGGATTCTAGTGCTATCCCGCCAAAAACACACATAACTTATTGAAATTAAACAGTATTTTATGCATTTTCCACTAATCCAATTGTAAAGTCTGGCTTATCTTCAGGGATTCTTATATCTAGCGAAAACGAACCAAATCTATTGATATGGCTAGTCCAATACGGCGACAGCCTTTCCAGTATCGAAGGTTTTATTTTGTAGCCATCTTTTTCTAGCTGTTTCAAAATTAACGTCATTGAGTAAGCGTTATATAGTATGACCATATTAGCAACCAAGTGATTATATTTGATCATCTTGCTTTGTTCATATCGCCCATTTTCTGAAATCACGCCTGTTCTTCCATAAAAGAGCCATTTAGCAAAGTTATTAAAAGCCTCGCTCTTATTGGTTGCAGCATTTACCTCTTGGCGAAGCTCGATGTTTCCAATGTATTCAAGCAGATAAATGGTTCTGATGGCTCGGCCTAATTCCTGGACAGCTAAAAAAAGTCTGTTCTTTTTGCTACGCATCCGCCTTAAAATTGTAGAAGAAGAAAGCTTTCCAGAGCTAATTGAATAAGCTATATGCAACATATCATCTAAGTGCTTTTCGATCAGGCTCCATTTGATGGATTTGTTCATCATTCCATCAATGTGTTTATAGCGGCTTTTTGAATCAGCTTTATAAAATGTTAAACCCTTTATATCTTTGATTCTGGGCATGAGGTTTATACCTAATAAATGGCTGAGGCCAAACCCCACTAGAGATTGAGAATGAGTGTCGCTGCAAGGCAATGGGTAGAAGGTTTTGTGCAGTGGTATAACCATGAACATATGCATAGTGGCATCAAGTTTGTTACGCCTGTTCAGCGACATACGGGTGAGGACAAAGCCATTTTAAAACGGAGAAAAGCCGTTTATGAGCAAGCTAAAAAACGACATCCTGAACGGTGGCGTGGTGATACTCGTAACTGGACACATCAAGGTGAGGTTTACTTAAACCCAACTGATGAAACCAAACAAATGAAGGATAACAGGGCGGCTTAACTTTAACTAAAAAAGGCGACATCTTGCTTGAAATCTACCGTGGTGCCTAGTTCTTTTATAGATTGAGAGGTTTGCTTAGGGCCTAAGTTGCAACCATAGCAAAGAAGCGTGCTAATAAGCCTTTCACTCGGTTTTTGTAGCTTTGTCTTATGGCCAGACAGTGGCCCAAAAATTTTATGCAATTCTGTCCAGCTCTCCACTACACCTAATATATCTAAGATGCTTTTCTGCTGCATACGATTTTTTATCGCTTCTTTAAGAATAGTAGTTTCAGCAGTTTCAGGAATGGGGCTGAATTTGTGGAGTTTTGGCCCGTCGTCGGTTATTGATAAACTTGTGTTGTTTAAGTAATTTTCATCAAGTTTATTTGCAGCATCTGATAGCTTTTTCTTTAATAACTGAACCAATTTATGAGGGTCTTCAGGTAAATCTAGTCTACGGCAATACTCTTCGCGCTCTTTTTCAAATACATCTCGACTGACGAAGTCTTTTCGAAAATCATTAAAATCGTTTGAATGCTCTATGCATAGATCAGCACTTTTTAATTCATCAACTACTCTTAAAACAGTGTATATTTCAAAGGCTATGCGATTTATCTCTTGCGGTTTTTCATTAGCCCTATATGTCAGCATAGATTCTTTTTTTCCATTTTTTTGAAACTCTGCCAACACTAACGAGTTGCTGACCATTTTTATCGTAGATAGGCAGTGTTTTTTTCTTATGAGTCCGGTGTTTTAGGATAAAACTAATAGCTTTTATTGTGGCTTGATTGCTGCTAGTTGATTTAAATTTTAGTATTGAAAGGCCATCTAAGATCGAGGCTCTGGCACTC
>JAPOUS010000239.1 GCA_026708525.1 Cellvibrionales bacterium | reverse complement strand
CCTGCGTGGGAATGCATATTGGGTAAATAATCGCTTAAGCTCTAGGCGTTCCCATGCTCTGAGTGGGAACGAGTTTTGCAAAGGCTATTGCTGTGAATCGGTCTACGAGGAGCTTGGAGCCTGCCTAAGAATAGGCTCCAAGGGACGTCTCATATCAAATGATTGGCCGCCATCTTCAAACCAAAACGATCAGTGAGATATTCAATATCAGCCGAACGAAAGATATCTAACGGTTTGTTTTTATATCTTCCCATACTTTTCGGAGGCTTTACCAATAAAGATAACGTGTTAATCACGGTTTTATCAGCGGATTTTCCAATAAAGCGAAATAGCTCGGCAATGATTTTTTCAGGTTGAAGACATAACGTATCATAATCTAGGTCAAAATAACTGCTTCCCATTTTCTCTTGCACTTTATCCATACGCTGTTGTGTAGCACACCAATAAGACAAGGAATCTCGAGGCGATATCTCAACCGGTCGCCCTAAGACTTGCGGCCCCCAAAGCTTTAATTGGTTCTGGTTTGAGCTAAAAGCCATATCTAAACCAATACGCCTGACATAAATAAATTTTATATCAGGCTGTACCTCATGAATGCGCTCAATGACCCTATGGGTATTCGGCTCTTTCCAGCCCCAAGGCATCGAAATCGCCTGGGGCTTTTCATGCATTAACGCCAGAACCTGTTGCTTCCAATGCTCAGGAAATAAATCATTAGAGTGAATAGCGGCGGTTAACAGATTGATCTCAGCTGATTGCAATGGCAAACCTTGTGATATTTTCGAAAAGCTCTGATATAGCGTTAAAAATTGTGCAGTATCTAAATCAAGAATGGACAAATTTTTAAACAATACACTAAAAAGAATATTATCATTCGACGGATTGAGAACCGATCCCATGCTAAACCCAATCGATTTAAAAATATCACACACAAGTCGCGTGCCGCTGCCGCCTATACCACCAATAGCAACAGGGGGTGGTGAATAGCTAAATAAATCATCCATAGATCAGATCAAGGCCGCTATAAAATCACGATAATAAGTTGAGACGGGCAACCCCTGCAAGTCACTTTGATAACGTAAAAAACTATTTTGACGAATATGCTTTTCTGCCATGTTGATCAATTGTTTGTCATTTAATAACTGGTGGCAATAGGCAATTAAGGTATCCCCATTGTCCAAATGATTACTCGCTTCCCTTTGCCACCTTCTATGCGTGCTCTCGGGGTAATGCCGCTTATAGATAGCATCCAGTTCAACAAAGCAAAAAGGGCCCAATAAATGCAAACCAAACAGCCAACAACGCTCAGAGTCAATCAGCGTGGACGTTGGGCGAATAGTTAGATCGAATTGTTGAATACATTGCGTTCGAATCACGCCCTTAAAGGCTCCTGGATAATAACCTTTAAAAAAGAAGTCCAAGGCTTTGGTATAACCCCATTGTTCATCAACATATGACGGCCTGGGTTGCATTTTATCTTTTGCAGGGATTCGCTGATTGTTTAAATCAATCGCTCTAACAATTCCGGTTGCAACAATCGCACTGGCATCGGCATCAAGAGCCTGTAAAAGTGCCAGACTTGCAATGGGTGTCGTGCTATCGTCATGCGGAAGTATGCGAAAAAAATCCGTACGTACAGCCGCGATCAATAGATTGATATTCTGCACCCAATCTAAGTTATCACTCGCTGTAATCACCGTGACTTTAGATTGATTTGCATAGCGCTGACGCAATTCTATCGCAAAATCATCGATTTGGTGCCTGTCACTCAAAAGAATACTCGCACCAGCTGCCAAATGGCCATTGATCGTATCGTAAATAATATCTGCAAATCGAGACGAGTGATACAGAGGGATCAAGAGCGTCAAACGACCTAAACTTACTCGCATGCCTCATCCTTTTTCGACCGAGATTGATCAACTGAATCCTTAATAATCGCTTCCATTCTTTGCGCTGCCTGCATGGCAATAAAGGGCGCCGTTGTGAATTTTCCTGTATCTACACTCAACCAATTGCCCAAACGATGCACGCCAATATCATGGCGCTGATGCAATTCGCTAACCGGATCATCAATATCCGATTGCCCCCAAGCAAAAATGTAGCCACCACTAACGGACGCTTGATGTACATAGTTAACCAAGACCGATAACGCCGGCTGATATTTACTGAGCACCTGAATACTCTGTAAGACAAAAGCCTTGGTATTGAGTGTTGCCAACTTGTCTTCAAACACGGATAGATCATCCGAGGTCGATTCATGTAACTTGCTAAACGGATACCAAGACAAATAAAGATAACCGTTTTGATAGTTCACCACATCACCAAAAGGCCCTGTCACATAAGTTGCACTAACAATCTTACCAAGACTTTCCGCTTTGGCCTTGGGTAGATAAAAACGAATGGTTGCTTTATAGCGTAAAATGAACCCTCTGGATTCAATTAACCCCACCTGTCGATCAAATGCCATGCGATTTTGCCATAAGCAATTGATTACATGCGTATAGACATCTTTCGTCTTGCCTTTAAGTGAGTGGCTCTCAAGAGTAAAATGCCCGCCGACATGCTCTGCTCTGAGGAGTGTCGATGCACTGTTAACCAGGATATTCGGGTTTTCCATAACAGCTGCATAAACCACAGAGGCCAAATGCAACGGATCAATCGAAAATTCATGAGTTTGAAAAACCGCCTGAACCGCACCAAGGTTAAACCCTTTTTTTATCTCATCAGGGCGACAAGCAAATGACGGCTGCACATTGAAAGGTAAAGCTGATAACGCATCATCGACTAACGAAAAATGTGTCTGTATGGCATCAACAGATAATTGAGAGTCAGGCAAAATCGCATAATAAAAAGGCGATGACTGGGTCAGCATGTTGTGATTGATTCCTGTCAGTTGCTCAATCACGGAAAAAAAATGCACGCAACCTTGAATCATCTTTTTATAAGTTTTTTGATGGGGGTCAGCGGCATAAACATACCCCAAATGCAGCTTGCCTTCGTTATGAAGACTTGCTGCATTCATTAATACCGCATCCTGCTCATAGAGAGTCACGACAAACCCCTTCTGAGCAAGGGCTAACGCCGTTAAGCTACCGGCTAATCCGCCGCCAAGCACTGCTATTGCATTCATGCCAACCTATTATTTTTATTATCTTCCCATATGTCTCGCAGTTACCGATCCACTTCCATGCACCTGTAGGAAGGCGCAAAGTCATTAAAACTGCGATTGCTTACGCGACGATGACTCTTATGATTGAAATACCACCATTAAGATCGTGGCGGATAAGGGCCCACAATCTTAATACAAGGTGTCAGGCCCAACTGTGGTTCACGTAAAAACACTTGGCTACGAGCTAAGTCACCTGCCATATTCGTTGTTAACACAGTATTCGCTGGATTCACCATCGCAGCCGAGCTCGTGTTCAACATAGCATCTGCTGAGACTTCATATAATTTACCCTTTGCACTTTGTGCAGGATAATTGCCTGTGGGGTCATTCGTATCTCCCGTTTCTACAACACCTGTCACTGTACCTTTATAGGTCAGATTCGATAAAGTTACCTGATGGTTTCCAGGGACTTGATTGGGATAAATAGTATGGAATTCAGTTCCCACTCGCTGCCCTATTACTCGAGGCGCAAGCCCAGGGCCTGTGCCCTCACCAATGGCCACTCGCCCTCGCAAATCAGGTAATCCAAACATTGTTCTACCGTCTCCACCATAGATGGTTCCAAGCAATGAGAAAAGTGAATTATTGGTTGAAATAGCCAAAAGTGCGCCATTCGCTTCTGCATACTCTCTTGGGCAAAAGTTACCCGCCATCCAGCAGACACTCCCTAAATATGCATTTGGGTTACAGGTAGCCAACGTTGTTTTCGATAGGCACACCATAAAGGGTAATAACAAAAAAAGTTTGATTCCTTTCATCTTTGGCTCCTAATTCCTTGATGGATAAAGGCCTGTTATAGCGACACAGGCGGTTAATACTAAACGTGGCCCTTCGCTGACAAATTGCACATCTAAAGGCCCTGACGTCGTTGGCACACTGGCATTGGCAAATTGGCCTTTAACCATATTGGGTAACATAGTTGTCTCTGTGCCACTATCTTTATAGGGAAAAATATTGGGATCAGCTGATCCAAGTGCGGCTAAATTAGCCAAAAATAGACCTGTAGGATTATCATGATTTGCGCCACTGGCATTGACATTCAAGGTGCCCTTTAAGGTATTAATGCTCGAGACATCCAAACTATGGCTATGCGACATAATATTTGCCTGGGTAATCGTGGTCAATTGATGCCCTACCCCCTGCCCTAGTTGCTTTTTATTATTTGTGCCTATAACACTTCGCCCCCTAAGCTCAGGGTAACCAAAAGAGGTGCGACCATCCCCCCCATAATTAGTGCCTAATAAAGAATACAACGCTTGATTGGACGAAATGGCGACTATTTGACCGGCAGCTTTTGCATAGCCACGTGGGCAAAAATTAGCAGCAGTAAAGCAAATAGAACCCAAGGTCGGTTCTTGAGAGCAGCTCGCCACAATCGATGGACTAAATAAGCTCAAACCACTAGTCACAAGAATAAATACGTAAGATTGAATCATTTTCATTGACGTTCTCCTTGTCGATGTATTAATTACGTGGCGGAAAAAGCCCAGAGTTATTAATACAAGCCGTCACTGTTAACTGCGGCCCTAATATCCCAAAATTTTGACCATCGCCCGAATAAGTAGTAGATAAACTGTTCACTGCTTTATCATGCTCATCAAGCAAAACTGCGGCAACGATACCTTCTTTGAGCGTAGCGGGCGGATTGTTTAAAGAATCCGCATAAAAATGATAATCTGTTGAATCGAGAGACGACCATGTGCCTCCAGTTGCTGGCTTATCATCGCCGTCTGCATTATGCACGCCAACATGCCAATTAACGGGCCCTGTTGTCAGCTGATGATTATGGGGAGGAAGCACCGGCGGCGATGTAGGGCTGCCTAACAATTGCCCTAATTGAACATTTGACAATCCAGGGCCTGGGCCCGCGCCGACAGCTTCGCGCTCATTAAGATCCGGCAATTTGAAAGTTGTTCTACCATCCCCACCGAAGCGCGTGCCTATAACAGAAAACAACGCTGAATTTTGCGTGATGGGCAGTAATGCACCATTTGCTAAAAGAAAGCCTCTTGGGCAAAAATTATTTGCCGTCCAGCAAACCGATCCAATATACCCAGAACCATCCACATCACAAGCTTGCGACACTCCACTTAAGAGCAGACAAGTCATGGAGATTGAGCGTGCCATCCTTTTCATAAGATCCTCTGTCGTTATCATCCATAATTGGCAAACAGGCTTACAATCTAAGCTAACGCTTTCTATTTGCCCCTAGGGTACTGAATTATGACAATTCAGCAACGGGGTCATTTAAACGCAGCTATTCCAGAATTTAAAGTAAGAAATAGAGAGCCTGTTCAGATTCTTAGCGTTGATTTAGCCATTAAGACTCGGCAGGGCTGCCATTGATTGAATGTAAAAGTGAGATTTTTCGCTAGTTTTTATCGTGTTTTGCTCATTTCCAATCAGCATAAAATATTATAGTATCGAACAATAATTTACATTAGCGTCACTTTTTAGTGGCTCAAAAAATAAAAATAATAAATAGACTATAAAACGCATGAGTACTCAGACTTCAAATTCGCCAAGCATTGCGATTATTGGCGCTGGCATGTCAGGCATGTTGATGGCAATCAAGCTAATTCGCGCCGGTAAAACCAATTTCACCCTGTTCGAAAAAGCCAAAAAAATTGGCGGTGTTTGGCGAGAAAATCGCTACCCTGGTGTTGCTTGCGATGTTGCTTCCTTTTCTTATTGCTATGCGTTTGAACCTAAATCCGATTGGACGCGCAGATTCTCAGGCGGCGCCGAGATTCAAGCTTATTTTGAGCATGTCGCCAAAAAGTACAACCTTGAGAAATACTTAAAAGCTGAAACTCTGGTCACCGATGCCACCTTTACTGATGGCGAATGGGTCGTTACCACGGATAAAGGTGATACCCAGCGTTTTACTCTACTGGTTGATGCAACAGGCCCACTTAACAATAAAATCTACCCTAAAATTGATGGCATTGACTCATTTGACGGCAAGATGGTTCACACCGCCGATTGGGACGATAACTATGACTACGCAGGCAAACGCGTGGGTATTATTGGCTCAGGCTCTTCAGGCGTCCAAGCAACCTGGCCTATTGCACAAAAGGCGTCGCATCTCACCACCTTTATTCGAACGCCACAATGGATCATGCCAACCCCCAACCCGCACTACAGCGAATTCCAAAAAATGCTCAAACGCCAATTTCCCTTCCTTGGATGGATAACGCGAAAATTCTATGATTGGATTGGCGAGCAATTTGGCCGTGCGGCACTTAATGATGGCTGGCGCCGAAAAGGCGTTGCAAAGTGGTGCGAATCCAACCTCAACAGCATTAAGGATGAGGCCTTACGAGAAAAGCTCCGTCCGGATCATCAAGCCATGTGTAAACGCATGATTGTCTCCGAAAATTATTACGATGCAATGCAACAAGACAATGTTCATGTGGAACGGAATGATATTACTGGCATTGAAAAAAACGGCGTACGCACAGCCGACGGTCAACTCCATGAACTGGATATGATTGTGCTAGCAACAGGCTTCCATCCGAACACTTGGGGTGTTGAAAGTATTCATGGCCCCAATGGAGTTAGCCTGGATAGCGTTTGGAATAAAGGCGAAGAAAAAAGCCGTAATTATCACTCCATTGGCGTACCGGGCTTACCGAATTTCTTTGTTTTGATTGGCCCTAACAGCCCAATCACTAATCTTTCTCTCATAGATATTGCTGATATAGGCGTGGATTATGTCCTAAAATGCCTCGAAAAATTCGACAATGGTGAAATCAGCACTATGGCACCTAAAGCATCAGCCGCTACTGCTTTTGGTGAGTCATTAATGACATCTTTTGATGATACTATCTGGGTTACCGGATGCTCTAGTTGGTACTTTGATGGAAGTACCGTGCCACAAACCTGGCCTTGGGCGCCTTCACATTTCCGTGAAACCTTAAAAGAACCGCGATGGGATGATTACGAAATCACCTGATTCAAACAAACTATTCAATAATCAAAATAACACGATAGTAGACATCACCATGCTAAAAGTTCCCAGCAATTTCGTCGTCAATAAAACACGCTTACAAGCGTATTTTCACAAACCCGAAAACCCTACTGACACCCAACTCCCCATCGTTGTTATGGCTAATGGTTATGCAACCGAATGGCAATTTGGTACCAATCAATTCATCCGCGCCTTTGCTGATGCAGGCATTGCCACCTTAAACTTTGATTACCGAAGTTTTGGCGAAAGTGAAGGCATACCTCGCCAAGTTGTAAACATTCCTGGCCAGCAAGAGGATTTTCTGGCCGCCGTTGAACACGCAAAAAAACAACCCTGGGTGGATACCTCACGCATTGTTATTTGGGGTAGCTCACTGGGTGGTGGGCATGCGATTTCGACTGCCGCAAAACTCCCTGAAGTGTGCGCAATGGTTGCTCAAGTACCCCATTGCTGTAGCCGCGCAGCGTTTAAAACAGTCACGCTTGGAAGTGTATTTAGCAACATAAGCAAAGCCATTGCCGATAGTATGAAATCACTTTTTAGCTCTCACCCTATCTTAGTACCTATTTTGGCGGAGCCTGGACAAGCTGGCGTGATGACACACGCAAATTGGTTGAGAGAATATCAAGTGTTAGCCGGTGATAGCCCAACATGGCAAAATGCCATGCCCGCACGTTCGCTTCTTAAAGGCGGCGATTACCGACCGCTAATGGTAGCCGATCAAATCCAATGCCCAAGCCTCATTGTCGCAGCTGAAAATGATGCCGGCGTGCCATTAGATTCAGTAAAAGAAACCGTCAATAAAATACAACAAGGTGAGCTGAAAATTATTAAAGGTGATCATTTTGGTGTTTACCAAGGCGACCCGATAGAGGATGTTATTGCCTCTGAATTAGCCTTTATTAAAAAGCACGTCTTTAAATAAACAACAAGCCAAGACTTATAGGGGCTTTTATGAACCACTTAGCTCCTTAATTTATGTGCTTATATCTGCTGGATGATTTACACCATCCAAGGTAGGGATATTATCAATTTTTAAAGGATTTATGCCTTCCAAGCAACCGACATTAAAGCCATACTGCGTGGGGTTTGATCGCCTTTGATGATGAGTGTAAATACCGCACACCTTGCAAAAATAATGCTTGGCTGTTTTTGTATTAAACTGATAAAGACTTAATTTATCATGCCCCTTCACCATATGGATACTCGATAGAGGTACAGAGGCAACAACGGCACCTCGTCGCCTACACATTGAACAGTCACACCGCCTGACATCCACCAAACCATTCGGCAAATTTATTTCGAGTGCGACTTCACCACAATGACACGTAGCTTTATGTGTGTGTTTAACCTCAACCCCATCAACGTTCTTGATGTTTATCATCGAGAGAGTGCTCTTGAGTGTTCAAACATGCCAATATTTATCGTCTTAATGACTTCATGTCAATAGAAAGACGATAGGTGTATCTAGCCGAAGCATCATATAAATAGCAAAGAGTGTATAACACCAAAATCAATAGAATCCACATATCCACCAAATACTGTGACGACAACTTGCCATATCATTTGTCTCTAATGAGCCCTTTTTTAACCTCTAACACAATGGATATGACCAACAATAATGACAAGAGAGATCCACTTAAATTAGACAAGCTATGGAAGTACCAGCCATCATCAAAATAGAGTGGAACTAGTTGGATCATGATAAAAAGGCAATTATTAATAAACAACAAAGGAGGGAGTAACAACAATAAAAGCGATGATTTA
>JAPOUS010000226.1:3329-8951 GCA_026708525.1 Cellvibrionales bacterium | reverse complement strand
CTGAAAACCTTGAAATTTAGCGCAGAACCTCAAAATCAATTATTAGAGATGCCCTTATTTTAATGGTTAATCTACGCGATATGGGCCGAGAATGATCGACCCATTGAGTAGGCAGGTTAGATGTATATTATTTTTTTGCCGGATCTATTTTATGATGTTGAATGACAAACTTTCCAATTTCATGCGAGCATTTTTGAATGAATTGACTTTTGCATGTCACGGTTTCAATAATATTGGGAGGCGGTTGATCTAGAAAAGAAAAATGCCCTGCGCTTTCATCAACGTGAAATTGTGATGATTTTACTAATGGTATAGCGGACATAAATCCATCTAGTTGATCTGGAGGTGTCACTTTATCATTTGCTCCCACCCAACCCATGATAGGAATAGAGACTAAATCTAAAGATCCTGGCGATAAAAAAAATTGTGTGGGAGCCGCCAAAACAACCAAAGCGGAAAGTCTATTCTCTGTTTTAAACGCTACTTTTTTACCCGTAAATAATTGCATTTTTGCGCCAGACATTCCTATTAATACAGATGCTCCGATAGAGTGACCAATACCAATTGCCTCATCAGGTGATTTATTCAGCGCATCAAGAGCAATAGATATTCTATTTGCCCTGTTTACTAATTCCTCTTTTGTAGGAAATGGACGTGCAAGTGGTTCAAAATAAGGAGCAATCACTGTACAGCGTTCATTAACCAATGCATGTATAAGCGTTGAATAACGTTCTGGTAACCCACCTAAACCGGCACAAAATAAAATGGTTGGAGGGTTTTCAACCTCTGCTTTTTTTACTGCAACTTTGAATGATCCATTCTCATCTTGCAATTCATGTATCTGCATAAAAATCTCTTAAGCTTTGCTACTTTTGGTTTATGGGCATCTCTAATAATTGATTTTGAGGTTCTGCGCTAAATTTCAAGGTTTTCAGTAAGGCGAAGGTTGCAGTTAATGTTAGACACCTTAACAAAGCCTTTAACGCAGCTTAAGCCAAAGAAATTAGTGCCCGAAGGGTCTATCCAGAAAAGTTATTCAAATTCATTAGCCTGTGACTTTTTATGGTAAAAAACACGTTATTTAATTTCGTTACAGAGCCCGAAAGCAATTTTTAGAGGTGCCCTTATACAATAAGTGCACATTTATTGTATAAATAAAGAAGTAATCTGGCGGATGGAATAATGCATGTTGGGCTCGCGCTGATACCCTTTGGATTTAATCAGAGGCTCCCTGTCCTTAACTGGTATGTGTAAGCATTACTTTGTTTATTCTGTTTTTTCATGCATGGATATGACAGTGAAATGAGAAACCGAGTGGGCTAAGTGCTCATCTCGAATAGCGCAGTAATCTTCTCGGTTAAAAAATGTTTGCATGACGGCTTTCGAAGGGAATTCAATGGTAAATATTCGGTTAATGGGGTTTTGACATTTAGATTTGATCACCTTGTCAACGCTTAAATCATAACCAAACTTACCGCCGATACTGCGTAAAATTGGTGTCATGGCCTCTCGGTAGCGTTGGTATTCTTCTTGGTTCTTTACATAAATAGCCATGATCCGTTCGTACATTATCTTTCCTTGTTTGTTATTGTTTTACCATTAATTTTTTACCGATCGAAATTACACAAAGAGCCGCCATAAATATCGAGCACAAGAAGGTAAAGAAAGTCATGGACATGCTATGGTTAGTGACTTCGCTGATGATGGAAATATTGTAGTGATTTACTAGGTAGTTGGTGAGTGCGCCGAAGATAAAGCTTGTGACAATAACCCCTGTTAGATAGGCAATCAGTGATTTTTTGCCTAGTTCTTTTAAGACAATGCCAACAGTGCCAATATTGGTTGCAGGGCCCGCTAGCATAAAAACCAAAACAGCGCCTGGCGAAACGCCAGATAATAGCAGCCCTGCTGCAATCGGGGTAGAGGCGGTGGCGCAAATGTACATAGGGACGCCAATCAGTGCCATAATAATAAACGCCACCCAGCTATCGCCCCATTGGCTTAAAAAGCTGGTTGGTACAAAGGTTTGGACTAAGGCAGCAAAACCAAGGCCGATGAATAGCCAAACCACGATATCATCCAGCATATCAAAAAATGAAAAATGAATCCCTTGTTGGAGCTTTTGGCCAAAAGTTTTTTTGGGAGAAGGTTTGATCGATGTTTCGCTTTCACAACAAGTTTTGGGTTTAGATGAACAGCAGCTTTCAGATTCGGTGGTTGTATTTGCGTTACTTGGTTCATCATTGGCGCTGCCGACTAAAATACCAGAGACAATGGCACTTGCTATTGCGGCGATTGGGCGAATGATCGCCATAAATGGCCCCATGAGTGCATAGGTTACAGTCATAGAATCAAGCCCCGTTTCAGGGGTTGCTACAAGGAAGGAGACAGTTGCATTTTTAGAACCGCCTGCGCGGCGAATTCCTAAAGCGGCGGGTACTACACCACAAGAACATAAGGGAAGGGGAGCACCGATAAAAGCAGCTTTAATCGTTGTCATTATCCCCTTACCGCCAAGATGTTTGGTTAAATAATTTTCAGAGATAAAGGCTTTTATAAAGCCTGCGATAATAAGGCCCAGTAGTAACCATGGGGCGGATTCATTAAATAAATTAATGAAGTGTTGGAAAAATTCCATGCCATTCCCTCAGAATCAAACACCTTAAGTTTATCAAAAAAAAACCTAAGGGTTCAGTGAAAATTTTTTGGCAAGTATTTATTGGTGACTTTTCTCGGTCTTGTGATTTCGAAACAAGCTGTCAGACTGTAGTGGGCTATATTAACGCATTTTACCTTCATCTATTGGGGTGTCATGAAAGATTCTTACGAAGAAAATACAATACAAGATTACGCTATTCAATGCGAAAGTTTTTGGGAGGCGACTAAATCGCATGATGTCAGCCAAAATATTCATGCATTACTCAGTCACTTGCCTAAAAAAAAGCCACTCTCAATCTTAGACCTTGGTTGTGGGCCAGGTAGAGATTTGCTGGCTTTTAAAACATTGGGTCATCACCCTCTAGGCGTGGATGGTGCTTTTGAATTTTGTCAGATGGCGAAAAAACATAGTGGATGCCCAGTAATCAATGCACGTTTTGCTTCATTACACTTAGCCTACGAAAGTGTTGATGGGATATTTGCCAATGCGTCGCTGTTTCATCTCCCAAGCAACTATTATCAGGAGTTTCTTGCCCGCTGTGCTAACTGGCTACGGCCAGGAGGCGCACTGATGATGTCTTTACCTAGAGGAAACTTCGAAGGGGTTAGAAATCAACGATATGTTAATTTAATGGAATTTAGTCAGGTAAAAAACCTGCTTGAACAGGCCGGCCTAGAGGTGGTTTCTCATTATTATCGACCCGCTGGCAGGCCACTCGATCAACAGCCGTGGTTGGCGGTTGTGAGTCAAAAGTTGGTATAAGCGAATAAGAATAAAGAGGCGATAACGGCCTCTTTATATCACTCGCTAGGAAGAGCTGCTAGGGGAGCTTAATCTACATTGGGAGTATCCGGAAGTTGTTGTTCATTACTAAAGCTTACTTTTAAGGCTCTATCAGCGCCAGTCATATCAACATACAATTCTTTAGTAGTATCTATTGAGCCGAGGATAACGGGCGGTTTCCCAATTGACGTGTCTACTGTTGGGGTTGGGTTTGGCGATTTAATAATTGTTGTTTCTGTATTGTTATAATTCATGCTACCAGGCACTTGACTAGAGAATGCGGAATTGGAGGTGTGGGGAGGAGCGCCATCTATCGATACATCAGAGACCGGACTTTGATCCATTTCAACATAATTATTAGTGCTGCGGACGCTTGATTGAATGGTTTCTTGACTTTCTCCTGAGGGCGATAAGCTTTGGTCAACTGGATCAAAAATCCCTTCGGTAGCCCTTCTTATTGGTGTAGCAGATGTTGTACTTTTACCACCGCTTCCAAGAGCATTTTCTTCAGGCTCGAAGAGGCGTTTGGGAGGGAATGGTTTTGTGACGCCGAATGACTCTGATTCTATGACTGTAGATGCAAAAAATTTACTTGAAATGATAGGTGCTATAGCCACTCCTGCTTCAACCAAGGCAGCAATACCTAGGGAAATACCTACATATTCTAATGCTTTAGCAACTTCTTTGTTGCCATGATCCAGTGCGGCCTGCGAACCCATGAGTGCGATGCCTGCTAAGACCTGTGTTGCCCCTGCTGCAATAGCAGTGCCTGCTGATAAGGTCAAAGAGGCGCCGCCTGTTGGAATAGCAAGAAGAACACCGAGGGCACCCAATGCGGTAGCACCACCACCTAATCCATACGATAGCGCTTGTTTTGGGCTATGGCCTGTAGGGTCAGCAAAGGTAATTGGATTGGCGTTGGCAAAGGCATAATGGTTATCGACATGATAAGTGTCTCGGTTGATAAATATTCCATAACCCGAGTGATAGAAGCGTCGTTGTAAATAGGTTAGTTGTGCATACGGATCGGTATATTCTTGAGCCCATCCAAAGCTGCTGGTGATCTCTGATTCTGTAAATGGCGTTACTGGTTTTCCATAAGCGGTATAGGTGGTAGTTTGGAAGTGTTCGTTGCTACCTAAAATAGCGCCTGTGTTTCTGTTTGAAAGAAATAGTTGGTCAGTCGCTTGATCAGAAATATTTGCCTGCAAGCCTTTGCTATCCCTATAGAGGCTGTACCAAGTTTCATCATCGCGGATGGACGTCACTTTTTTGTCAGTGCCGTAGTAGAAAGACTGATTTTTATTGTCAATTGATCGCTTGCTAAGTAATCCATTCGGCAAGTAATCGTATGTAACGGTATCATTATTGGGGTAGGTTACACTAACCAAATAGCCTTGAGCGTCATATGCGTAGGCGATATCGCCAGGTGCTTTTCCTAAGTGCCCGTTTTTAGTCCATGTATAGTGCAATACATCAGCATGTCTTGTGTCATCTGAAGTTGAAGTGACACGTTGGTCTTGATTATTGTACTGATGGTTGACGGTATGTAACCTGATTCCATCATGGGAAGATTCAGTAATTAGATTGTTATTGGCATCATACTCATATCCTATGGATTTTACTAAGTGCGATTGGTCATGCATTTCGTTGACTAGTCGGTTGAGACTGTCGTACTGATAGGTGATAACGGAATTTAGAGCCGGTCGATGACCTAGGTGCGAATGATTTGCAAGTCGCTCAAGTTGGCCTCTGGGATTATAATAATACTGAGTATTATAGATAGTATTGGTCTTATTATTGAATTGTGTGGTTTTTGCAAGATTCTTAAATGGCCCATAATAAAAACGCGTTTCAGTCTGGCCTGCGTTATCATAGTCGGCAGTACGGCTGATTAGCTGACCTTTAATCTTGTTATCATCCTCACCGTAATGGAAGGATATACGATTTTTTTCAATGCGAACTTCAGAGACTAAGCCTTTATCTTTTTCGTTGTAGGTTAGATGGTAGCGTTTGTTGGCAAAGTCCGTTTTTGTAATAACGCGGTTAGTATCGTCGTAATCCAATGTCATTTTACTGTCATCTGGATAGGTGATAGACGTGACTTTACCATTGGGCAGATATTCATAAGCAATGGCTTTTCCTGCATTATCTGTCAACGTGATTAAATGATTGTCGTC
>JAPOUS010000226.1:0-3319 GCA_026708525.1 Cellvibrionales bacterium | reverse complement strand
TCTCATAAGGTATATTGCCACGCATCCAACGACTGGTTACTAATTGGCCTAGTGGGTTGTAGGTGTAGTCGATTTCCTGGCCGTCAGGGTTTATCTTTTTCGTCCGTCGCCCTTCTTTATCATTCTGAAAATGTGTTGTTATATTTTCACCGGTAGTGATAGCAATAAGCTGGTTGTCCATATTGTATTCGAGTAGATCAGTTTGCTTTTTACTAGTCCAATCTTTTACGGTTTGCTCTTTAATGTGTTTAACAGGGTTTTTAAACAGGTCGTACTCTGTTAAGCGTTTGAAGTCCAGGCCATCAAAGCCTTTAATGGTTTTGCTTATGCGATTAAAACTTGGGTCATATTGATAGCTGCTTTTTATAGCATCCATCGTTTTCATTGAATAACGATGAACCAGCATACTGGTGCGTTCTTCGTCTTGCCCAAAACCATTTTTTTTCACGGTTTCTTCAAGATAATAGCTTTGAGGATCATGCGAGTTGTCAAAAATTGGGTATTTTCTATGGATGGTTGTTGCAAGCCAAGGCTTTGTTTCTTTTTCCATGATTTTGTGCTTGTTCAGGTAAGCCGTGGTGGTAAGTTGTAAGTCGTTATAGTCAATGCGTTTAATGTTGCCCCAGTGGTCGATATATTGGTATGGGCGTTCATTTTGATCATAGCGAGTTGTATTTTCAAGCCCTAGAATATTCGTTTGCTTAACAATCTTATTCCAGCCGTTGTATTCAATAGCCGAAAGCCTTCGCCAACTGTTGTTATAAATATCTTTATGTTTAATGATCCGCCCAAGTGCATCGGTGATCGTCGCGATTTTATACTTCATGGGTGTTTCTTTGGTGGTTTGATTAATATTGTGGCTCTGGAAATCTTGGTAGGTGTAGAGAGTGCTTTTACCCAAAGGGTTGGTTTCTTGCGTTAGCCGATTGAGCAAATCAAATTCATATAACCAAATAGCACCTTCTGCGGTTTGTTTTTTTACAATATTACCGGTGACTGTATCTTGCACTTCTGTATTGATTGCACCTAAGGTGCTAGTTTGCGATACCGTGAGCAATTTGGTGCTTGTATCAAAAGAATATGCTTTAGTATAGGCTGTTTTTTGAGGGCCGGGCTTGTCATTAGCAATCCACTCGGTAGCAAACAGAGTTTTTCTGCCGAATTCATCACTCACCATCGTGAATTTTTGCCAAGGTTTCCATTCGGTGTCATTAGCATTTTTATAAGCGATGGTTTTAGAGTGATGAGATTTTTTATCTTTGGAGAGTTCATAGGTTTTTCGTATGGCGGTATTGTTAAGTTCATCAATGCGTAACTTTTCTTTTTCTAAGCCAAAGGATTGATTGTAATACGACTTGGTTTGGCTATGAATGCTTACCCATTGCGAGGTTATTCGGTTAAAGACGTGGCGCTTTTCTTCCGTTTTATTGCCATAATTGTCATATTGAAATATTACTTTATCACTAGGTATGTAAACGCCTTGGGAGGTATCCCACACCCAGTTAGTCGTTTCTCTTGGCTTATCGTAATTGGTAGATCGGCTGTATTTAAAAGGAGATATTGCATAATCAAAAGTGGTTTTTAGGTGGTTTTTTCCATTTTTTAATGTGCGTACCTCAACAGGTAAATGAAGGTAGTTGTACTCATAAACTTTACGATTGAATTGTGGGGTGCTACCAATAAGTTCACTTCGAGAGATTTCTACCGAATAGCGGAACCCTTGATTTTGGCTGTCCATAAGGCTGTCGCCATTTTCTGATAGGTTGTACATTGGATAGCCAGTAAAATTATTGTCTTGAGAGTATGTGTAGTGGGTTTCTTCAATTTTATTGTTGTTGGCAAGATCTATTTTCTCAACCAGACCCACGACGGGCATTTGCTTGACGTCATCGCCTTTTTTGTAAGAAATGGTATCGTAGTCGAGCTTTGTCAATAAACCTTTGGGAGTTTCTATGGTTCGTAATAAGTTTTGTTCTGCAAAGGTGAAGTAATTAATGTGCGTTTTCTGACCTAACGCGTTCTCTATGCCAATAACGCCTGTTTTGTTGTGATAAACATGAGTTTTTTTATTGTCAGGGCTAGTGACAATTAATTCGCCAGGTTCATAATCAAATTTGTACTGGTTGCCGTAGTTGTCTGTTACTGTTTTTAAGCGTGCTTTTTCAATTGGAGCAATCGGTTGCTCATAATCAAATTGAATGAAATTTCCGAAGCGGTCTTGTTCGATGACAATGAGCCCCTCGTGTGAGAAATATTTTAACGTGCCATCTTTGTGAGTGGCTATGTAGCGATAATATACTCCTGTATGACCAGGAATTTCATTGGCTTCACCTATGTCAATAAAATTTGTGCCATGTAAGTTATAGTATCTTAAGCCTGAGCCATAATCCGTTTCATCTCGCCATAGATTGTCAATAAGCCAACTTTGGCCATGAATGTAAGCAGATTTATCTTTAATATAATCAAGATCCAGTTGCCAGCCATCGGGTAAGCTAAACATTCCTTCCTTATTGAAGCGGTAAGCAAGGTGAAGCTGGAAGTTAGATAATCGGCCTGTGGTTGAAATTAAGGGGTAGCTGTAATCAAATGTCCCCGTTGCTGCATTGATGGACTCTTGGCTTAATTGTGGCTTGTTATAGGCTTGTGAGCCAGGGTAGGCACCAAAGGTAAGGTTGCTGAACTGAATGGCCCAGCAAAATAATATAATTATAAATTGCTTAATTTTCATAGGCTTTTTCCGCTATTAGTTTCATAGGTTCTTCGGAAAGACTGATCAAGTCAGCCCTTTAGAAAATGTGGGGTATTAGAGTTTTGATAGTTTTAATCATGCTAGGTTCAATCGTTAGAATACAGGGCATCGCTAATAATTGATTTTGAGGTTCTTCGCTGAATTTCAGGGTTTTCACTAATGTGAAGGTTGCAGGTAATGGTAGATACAGTATCTAAGCCTTCAACGCTTTGGTAAGCTTTGAAGTTAGTACCCGAAGGGTCAGTTATAAAAGCTCACCACACTTTTTACATGGCACATTTATTTTAAATAAACAAGGTCAATAGTTTTGATAGAAGCCAAAGGCAATTTTTAGCAGTGCCCAATGATCAAATAAAAAATGAAGATTTCTCTTTTAGTCGTCAAGTAGCTCTTAGCAAATAATAGTGATTGAACTTAACCATGGGTTTTGAGTCTACAGGTTCAAATACAGGCTTCATTTTTTTGGAGTCGAGTTTTTAATAGTTATTGTGCAAGTCTGAAGGTTCCCTAGAAAAACTTTTGGCTTTTTATAGGTTATTTCAATCATAAATAATGATTTTTTCTTACTGT
>JAPOUS010000068.1 GCA_026708525.1 Cellvibrionales bacterium | reverse complement strand
ATCGCATTTTGCAAACACATATCAGGAAAGGGCCTGCCTCTTGGCACTTGAGTTGCGCAAACAAAAGAATCAGGGCTAAAGCCTATGCTGTCGAAATGTGGCTTAACGGCATCTGCCATGATGCTGGCGTAGCCCGTATTGCAACCAATTTTGCAGCCTGCGCGTTTTAAAAAATGTAAGGTTTTCGTTAAACCTGAGATAGGTGTGCTGGTGTTGTGTATGGCAGCAATTTGATGGTCAATAAATGCATTGTAAAGTTGATCAATGTCTTTTTCGCAAGGTTTAGCCTGATAAATCGACACCCATTTCGTGGCAATGCGATCCATGGCGAGTAGTTGTCTAATATGTTCACGCTTTTCTGATCCCATGGGTGCGCGCGCTTCGGCTTCGGTTATAGGAATATCAATGGATTCAAACAATTGTTGAAATGCAATGATAGGTGCAACGGAGCCATGATCTAAAATGGTTCCAGCAATATCAAAAATAACCCCTTGGATAGGGCCGATATATTGAGGTTTGTTTCGATAGGTCATGTTTTTTCTCGACTAAAAATTGGGATTAAAAATGGCGTAGGGATTTTTCTTTCAATGATGGCGCTACATAGGTTTCGATAAAATAATCAAGCGAGGGCGTTTGACAGTCTGTTTCTTTGGCAAGGTCATCATACTGCCTAAGTAAGCACGCTTGTTTGTTGTACTTGCGCGCTTGAAAGTCAGACACTTCTTTTAAACTCATCTGCCCACCTTGCAGTTGAAGACTATGGTGCGAGGCGTCACTCAGTGACTTTCGATAACTTGCATCAACCGCACAAAGGTAGCGTTTTGCCTCGACATGCAATGTTATGGGAGCAGTCACATCGGCAGAAAAATAATCTTTGAGCCACTGGGCACCGATTTTTTCGTGTGCATAATCTGCTTCGGGTAAGGCTTCGCTTGGTGTAATAAAGTGTCCTATGTCGTGCAATAGACAGGCGGTAATGAAAGCCGGTGTCTGTTGTGATTTTTCTGCAAGATAAGCACATTGTAATGCATGCGCAAGTTGCGTGACGCCTTCGCCGTAATCCAACTCACCTTTTTCGTTAAAAAGTGTGCGAATAGGGTTAAGGATTGTCATGCGCTTGTACCTTTTTTATGGATGCTAACAATCTTTCTATATCATGTGGGTAAATCTCACCTATGTTTCCAATACGAAAACAGGCCGTATCCGTCAGTTTGCCAGGATAGATAATAAACCCTTCTTGTTTTAAAGAATGATAAAAAGGTTTGAAGTCAAAGTCCTCGGTTGGGTAAGCAAAGCTAGTAATAAAGGCGGATTGATTCGAAGGAGAAACCAAGGATTTGAATCCTAAAGCCTGCATGCCATCGCTGAGTAAAGCCTGGTTATGCTTGTATCTTTCATATCGCAGGCTTATTCCGCCTTCTTCTTCTAATTCAATTAATGCCTGCAAAAAAGCTCTGACGGTATGGGTCGGGGAAGTAAAGCGCCATTTGCCTGTGGTATGCATGGCTTGCCACTGCGCATGCAAATCAAGACTCAATGATCGGCTGTGCGTGGCACTGGTTATTAACGACGTTTTGCAAAGAACAAAGCCAAATCCCGGCACGCCCTGAAGGCATTTATTCGCACTGCTGATTAATACATCAATATGCCACTCATCCATATCCATCGGCATGCCGCCAAAACTGCTCATGGCATCGATCAAAGTTATTTTGTTGTGTGCTTTAGCCAATGTGCAGATGTCTTTGATTGGGTTGAGAATGCCGCTGGTGGTTTCACAATGTACGCAAATAAGGTGCGTGATCTGCTTATCATTGGTGAAGCAGGCTTCGATATCATCAAGCGATGGTATTTGATTTTCGCTATAGGTAAGAGATAAAGCGTTTATTCCCATGTAGTCGCACATCTTTGCAATGCGCTCACCATAGGCACCATTATTGATAATAAGTAGTTTATCTTCAGTGCCTACAAAGCTTTGTAAAACCGCTTCTACGCAATAAGTGCCGCTGCCTTGTAATAAAACACTGGTATACCCTTGTGCTTTTGTGGCTAACGCAACCAGGGTTTGTCTTATGGTTTGAACAATTGTCTGGTTGTAATCATCGTCCCATGTGCAAAAATCATTCAGCATGGTTTCTTTAACGCTTGGTGAGGTTGTTAGGGGGCCTGGCGTTAATAATAGATAGGGTGGCTTGTACATACTGATTATGTCTTGATTTCTGGTATAGACCAGTATTTTCTGTATCTATTGACATAAATCCAATGAACTTTTTATGACGGTAAGTTTCATTTTTGAGTCATAAATTTGTCATTCGGCCTGAATACAATCTCCACATCTGGACTATACCAATTTTTGGACGTAGCGGATGACTTAATCCACACGCCTGAAATGCTATGAATAATTTATAAGAGGTAAGGCATGTTAAATCTTAAAAGGACGCTGTTATCGAGCGCCATGACCTTAGCACTATCGCAAGGTGTTATGACTCAAGCGGCGACAGTTACAGGTGTTGTTGAAGATCGGTTCGGTATTTTACCGGGCGCAAAAATTGAAGTGGTTGATCAAAAAGTCACAGCACTTGCAGATGCTAAAGGGCAATTCACGCTAAAAGGGCTTGAAAAGGGTAGTTATCAGTTAAAGATTAGCTATATGGGCTATCAGGATACGCTCATCCCGATCACTATCGAAAATGAGAAAAGTACGCTAGGTGCTTTATTGTTGAACAGCTCTGACAATTTAGAAGAAGTCGAAATTGTAGGCTCGATGGTTCGCGGTGAAATGCGTGCGTTAAATATGAAGAAAAACGCGAATAATATTAAAGACGTGATTTCACAAGATGGCATTGGCAAGCTACCCGATCGTAATGCTGCCGAAGCTGTGCAACGTGTGCCTGGTGTGTCTATTGAACGTGATCAGGGTGAAGGACGATTCGTCGCAGTGCGGGGTTTACCCTCGCAATGGAATTCAGCCACCATTAATGGCAATCGTATTCCTGCAGCTGAAGAAGAAACCACTACGCGTGCAACCGCCTTTGACTTTTTTCCAACAGACTTAATCGAAATAGTAGAAGTGAACAAAGCCTTAACGGCCAATATGGAAGGCGATGCCATTGGCGGTAATGTCAATTTTATTACCAAAACCTCGCCAGCTGAACGTACGTTGAAATTAGGTGTTGGTACTAATTTTAATACGAAAGCGGATGATTGGGGGCATAACTGGAGTGCGCTCTATGGCGATCGCGTGATGGATGGCAAGTTAGGATATATCGTTAACCTTACAGGTTGGAATCGAAAGTGGGCAACTGATAATTTTGAAACACGACGAGACGGTGAAGGCATCAAGCGACTAGAGTTACGTGACTATATTGGTGAGCGTGATACTTATGGTGCCAACACGGGTGTTGAATACAACCTTGATAATGGTGATCAAGTTTATGGACGCGCTATGTTTGGAACGCTTTCAGATACGGAGATTCACTATAAGCATCGTTACCGTTTTGATAAATATAGCCCAGAAGACGGTGGGCGCGTTGAAATTCAGCATATCTATAATGAACTGATTACTGAAATGTTTGGTGGTGACATTGGTGGTAAGCATCATATTTCAGATAAGAGCGAATTAAAATGGAACTTGGCACATTACCAAAATCGCTTTTTCTATGGTGATATTCCAAACGGTGAAGATAAAGGGTATTTCGTGGCCAAGTTCAAGCAAAGCGGGGTCGGTTTTGAAGGTCTTGAAGAAACAGAGAAAGGGTATCGTGCCAACAATATCATTGATGGCGGTACCGATTCACACAAAGCCATCGATACGCATTTGCCCGATGATTTCACTTACGATCCCTCATCAATGTCTATTGCTGATGTTAACTTATATAAAGTGGATATCACCGAAAAAGATAATATCGTCGCAAGCTTGGATTTTAGTCATAAATTAACGCAGGACTTAACCCTTTCTACCGGCATTAAATTTCGCGATAAAGAACGTCATGCCCGTTTTTCTGATGAGTTTTATACCTGGGAAGGTGATGAAGATGTCACCTTGGGTGATTTTTCCTTAAAAGATCAGCCAGGTAAGCACGATTTCTTGGATGAGTTAGATCATGATTATACGGGCGATTTAGGTAAAGTTGCTGATGTGAAAGACATGCAGCAGTTTTGGAATGCCAATAAAGATAATTTTGCATTGGATGAAGGTGAATCTGCTCTTATTTCCAATGGCGCCGCAATAGCGCGTAACTTTGATCTACGTGAGCAGCATACAGGCATTTATTGGATGGGCGATGCGGTATTAACGGAACAGTTGAGCATGAATGCAGGCCTGCGTCTTGAGCATACCAAGACTGAATTAACTGGCTTTAAGTATGAGCAAGCAGGCGGTGCAGATGCTGAAGGTGTGGTTTCTGTGGTCAGAGATACCACATCGTACTTTTCATGGTTGCCATCAGTACACTTTAAATACGCGGTCGATGATCTTCAAAATGTTCGGTTAGCCTTAACACGCAGTTTTGCCCGCCCAGACTTTGGTGATATTCAACCAGGTTCAAACTACTCGGAGCATGACGAAGAGTATTTTCAAGGTAATCCCGATTTAAAGCCAACCTATTCAAACAACCTTGATTTGACCTACTCAAAGTATTTCAACGAAGTAGGTATCCTATCTGCTGGCGTATTCTATAAATACATACAAGACCCAATCTTCCAACAAACACAAACCATTGCATATCGAGGCGTTAGTGTGAAGCATAATAAGCCAGTCAATGGTTTTAATTCATGGTTGGCGGGTGCTGAATTTACCCTTGATCATCGCTTTGGTTTTATAACACCTGTATTAAGTGACTTTGGCGCAAGGTTCAATTACACATTGATACAATCCAAAATGACCTTTGCTGATAGAGACAGTGCGGCTGTGCCAAGGCAGGCGGATCATTTAGCGAATATGATGTTTTACTATGATAACAGCACCTTTGAAGCGCGCATTGCGATGAATTACAAAGATGAATACATCATGGAGCATGGCGATAGTGCAGATAATGATACCTTTTATGGTGATTATTTAAGTTTAGACTTTTCGGCGCAATACCAAGTGACGGATGCGATGTTGGTTTACTTTGAAGCCAACAACCTGAATAACGAGCCAATGACATTCTATACAGGCGATGAAAAACGGCCTGATCAAGTTGAATACTACGGCACCCGTTTTCAGCTAGGTGTTAGTTACGACGTTTTCTAATCTTTTTCTTTATCCTCTGAATGATTCCCATGCATTGCGTGGGAATACAACCTATAACAATAATTAAAAATGCTATGCCATTGATTGGAAATACAAAACAGAAAATACAAAGCCGCCTTGCGCAAACCCATAGCGCTGTGATGATCATTTTTGTCGGCTGTGCGGCGATGATGACATACTTTAGTATGTACGCGTTTCGAAAACCTTTTTCTGCGGCGACCTATTCGGATGTTGATCAACTGATTTTTTCTCTTGACTATAAAACACTGTTAGTCATTACGCAGGTAATTGGCTATGCCTTGTCTAAATTCATAGGCATCAAATTAATTGCTGAGATGCCTGCGCATAAGCGTATTCAAACCTTACTCGCCATGATGGGCATCGCACAACTTGCTTTAGTGTCTTTTGCGCTGATACCAACCCCTTGGAATATCATCGCCATCTTTTTTAATGGCTTGCCACTGGGCTTTATTTGGGGCTTGGTTTTTGCGTTTTTGGAGGGGCGTCGTGTTAGTGAAGCTTTGGGTGTTATTCTGGGTGTGAGCCTTATTTTTTCATCCGGCGTTGTCAAATCTCTAGGCCGCTATCTATTACTTGAATGGCAAATTCCTGATCTGTGGATGCCAGCTACCATGGGTTTCTTATTCTTGCCCTTATTATTCATCGCTGTTTTTGCGTTAAGTTGTGCACCGCCGCCAAATCACGAAGATCAAGCCCATCGGCAAACCCGTATTACGATGAATTTATCCGAGCGTTTACACTTTTTTGGCCGTTATTGGTTTGGTCTTTTATTGTTGGTTGCCAGTTATGTCATTTTTACCAGTCTGCGAGAGTTTATTGATAACTTTTCGCCTGAAATTTTTACAGGCTTAGGTTTTGAATCTTCTTCGATTGTCTATACTTCGACCATTTTACCTGTCACCTTTGTGGTGATGGGGTTAATGCTTGGGTTGATGTTTATAAAAAACAACCTCATCGCGTTGCATTTAAATAGCACTTTAGCCTTATTCGGTTTTATGACCATTGCCCTCTCAACCTTGGCTTTTCAGTTTGGCTACCTAAGTGGCCTTGGTTGGATGACGCTTTTGCAAATGGGCATTTATGCAGGCTTTATGCCTTTTAATTGTTTGCTGTTTGATCGGTTGATAGCGGCAACTCCGACCTTAGGTAACGCAGGTTTCTTAATGTATATCGCCGATAGCAGCGGTTACCTTGGTAGTGTGTTGATCATGCTTTATCGCGCGACTGCAAGTACGCAGTTGGACTGGGTGGATTTTGTCGCTGATATGAGCGTTGTTTCTTCTTTTATGGGAATGGCCTTTCTACTCATGAGCATGAGCTATTTTCATTGGGTTCTTGCAAGTCAAGGGCGAACCATTACCTCTCGTGCATAATATAGGTAATACAGATGAAAACAAAAACCTATGATCTTATCATCGTTGGCGGAGGAGTCATTGGCCTCATGGGTGCGTATTTTGCTGCAAAAAAAGGCAAACAGGTATTATTGTTAGAAGCTGAAGCCAGCATTAGGCACGCAAGTGTCAGAAACTTTGGTTCTATTATTCCTTCTGGTCAGGCGATGGGTTTTTTTCGCAACCTTGGTGAACGATCACTCGATTGGTATCGGTTATTTTCAGAAAACTACGGGTTACCCATTGATCAATCAGGCACTTACTTTACTGCGCAATCACCTTCTGAGTTTCAGCTACTTGAAGAAAAACATGCGCAGGATAAAGCAGCGGGCTTTCAATCTCAGCTGTTATCCAGCAAGCAATTGACCAAAGATCAACCCAATATTCAAGCGCAGACGCTTGGCGGGCTTTATTACCCCAATGAAATGAGTCTTGATAGCCAAACATTTTTAGCCGGTTTTTTAGATGTTTTATCGCACTCTTCACATGCCAGTTGTCGATTTAACCAGCAAGTCGTCAGTCTTGAATCGGGAAATCCCCATTATATTGTGACAACGCATACGCAGGAGACGTATCAAGCCGAGCAAGTATTGTGTTGCACTGGCCATTTTATTCCGGACTTTATTCGCCCCATGGTCGAAAAAGAGCCGGTGAGCGTGTGCAAATTACAAATGCTACGTACTAAGCCTTTACCCATGCGAATCAAGGGGAATCTCTTATCAGGGCTAAGTGCAAGGCGGTATGCAGGGTTTTCGCAGTGTCCATCTTTTTATAAGCAAGCTAAAACCTACGAGCAAGCAGAGCTTGATAAGCATGGTATTCATCTGCTATTTAAGCAGCATTCAACAGGTGAAATCACCTTGGGTGATAGCCATACGTATTATGCCATTGATGGAACAGAGAGCCTTGATTTTCATATGGATGTGGAAATAAACCAAATGATGTTAAATTATGCAAATAAAGTCGTTGATATAGCGTGCGACGAAATTGGCAAACTTTGGTTGGGTTGGTATCTTGAGCATGATAAGGGGCTGTTAGCCAAGTCTCAAAACGAAGGGTTGCATGTGATTACAGCAATTTCAGGTAAGGGAATGACCATAGGCCCTGCATTGATGGAAAAAACTATCGATAAAATTTTCGATAGTGCTTTCTTGGAATTTGACCTCTAAAATTATGTCAACAGAACCTAAGCCTTGAAGGTGCGCAGCGATCGCTTGGGTTAAGCCTATATGCTTATTAACTTCGTTTAAAAGTAAATTACCTGAACATGAACAGAGGCTACAGCCTGAAAAATCAACGTTAATTTTTTGGCGGCGAAAAGGGGCTGATTGAAGCCAAAGAAAAAGCTAAGGCGCAAAAAAAAACGTGCCAAAAGCCTGCGCTCAGTGAAAGGCAGTAAGAAATTCTGATAAATGCCTGCGTTGATCAGCGGTTCTATAGGGCCTGTTAAGTTATTGATAACAGGCCCTAAGCGAGTTACTGAATCCTTGGTTTTAATCTGTAGGTGCACATTGCTAGGACTTTACTGCTTTTGTCAATAAATGCTTTGCTTTGTTTTTGAGCTTTGTGTTCTTCTTTCATCCATTGCTCAATAGATAATTTGTTGTCGTCAAGTTTTTGTGTGTAGGTTTTATAGGCTTCCTCAACCATCTGTTTGATCAACTGGCTTTTCGTCGCTTTGTCTAATGTTGAATGCCTAATCAGTTGACCAGAGATAAGCTTTGAAGAAATAAGGTTATTCCAGGTTTCTTGAATGCTTTCTCCGCCAGACAGCATATCTTGCTCGAGCTGTGAAAATAAGTTGACAAACTCATAATAAGGATCCGTTTTTATATCTTCAAAAAATTGTTGATAGCTTCCACGGAGATCATAGCGAAGACGGCATAAGTTTACATAGGCAATAGCCCGGCCAATATGAGGCTTGCTTGTAGGTGTGACTTTCCCTTCTAATACCTCTTTAAATATTTGTTTGATCTCACTTTGGTTGAATTGAAATAAATTAGGGACGACTCTCAACGCGTAAACTAATTGCTCTTCATAGCCTGGGTGAGAAGTAAAAAAGTCAGTTAACGCTTTGTCGTCTCTCACCAGTCCTGTGAATGCATTGTCAAGATCAAAGACAGCGCCAATGGTTGGAGAAGAATCAAGATTCAATTCGTTGATCATTGATTCTTGAGGTATAGGTTTATCTTCATCTGTAGCTACTTCTGGTTTGTTTATGCGTGTGCTGATGATCGCAGCCGAAACTAATCCTACTGCTACAGCAAAGCTGCCAGCAATGCTCCAGTCAATGATTTTGTTAGTTCGTAATGGATCGGTATTTTTATTCTGTTCTGAATAGGAGTGCATTACTTGGATGAAAGAGAGCAATAGAAAAGAAAGTGTCAACCATCGATATTTTTTCATGCTGAAGCCTTGGAGTGAGTGAAATTAAAATAATTGAATGCGTGTTAGAGTCATTTGAACGTTGTTTGTTTAATTGGTGCTGATAAAGAAT
>JAPOUS010000099.1 GCA_026708525.1 Cellvibrionales bacterium | reverse complement strand
TAATTATGAAATTACTGAAATGCTAGTACCAGATATTCAGACAATTGCATATATGTTAGTTATATAATAAAAGACTAACCTATTATTAATTTATATATCAAGCTTTATATAGAAAAAATTATCAAAATAAGTGAACATTTTATTATGATATTTACAAAGAATGAATTTTATAAAATATTAACATCATAATTGTTGCATTAGACAGCAATGTAATATCTAATTAAACCGTTAGATTATTTCAGTCACGTTATATATTTTATTGTTAGATACTATTTCGTTAATAGATAAATTTAGGCGATGGGTAATTCTCAACCTTGAGTGCTGATCGCAACGGGATATAAGGAATGGAATTATGGTTGAATTAAAGAATGTAATTTCAAAGAAGGAAGCCAAGGATCTCGCAAATCACCATTGCTCTGTATGGAATACACATATCATCAATAGCATTATGGATTTATATGACGATAACGTTGAACTCTTTTCACCACTTGCCGAACGGATAACTGGTAAATTCAACATCAAAGGTAAAGATAACGTCCAGCAGTATTTCTTGACAGGAATAAATAAATATCCAGATCTTCAGTTCAAGCTCATCAATGTTTTTGTTTGTCTCGACACAATAGTCCTTCATATGGAAGGCGCTGGAAAAGCTAGATTGGCTGAAGTGTTGTTTTTAAATGATGAACGTCGCATAAAGAAAGTGATGGCTCACTACGAATGCGAATAGAAAACTATAGTGTCGGCATGAATCAATATTTAACTAACGAAATAAAAGTCACTTCGCATTTATCGTTAGAAAAAGGGAATTTCATATGGTTATTAAAGAAGAACCTTCTAGCGTCTACATAGACGGGATCACATACCAATTCGGCGAGATTGCGTGTGATATCTCTCGTGAAGCCGAATCTTTTGATGGCCCTGATAAAGCCTGGGCTGATCTCATTCTTCAGAACGGTATGAAAACCTATTACAAATCAAACCAATGTTGCCTCGACTTTTCATCATCAGTTGCTAGGTCATCAGTTGATAGTTTCGGTTGCTCTGCCGCCGATATCGATTCGGTTATATTCACAAGCTATAGCTATCGGAGTCAGTTTAGTCATTCCCAGCTATCTCAAGATGGGTTTAATTTCTCAAAGTATATTCAATCAAAGCTAACTAAAGAAATTGATTTTATCAATGCCGAATTTTTTGGAGTGTTTTTAACCGAATCCGGAAACTTTGCAAGCTTGATTAGAGCTGCTAGGAACCTAATCCTTGCCGAAGGAAAAAGAAATATTCTTTGCATCAACGTAGACAAAATTCCAAAAACTCCAACTCAAAGGCGAGGAGCCTTATCTGGGGTCATGACCAATACAGATGTTGTCGCTGCATTTATCGTTTCCTCTGAAAAAGGGCAGTTTAAAGTTGAAGGTGTATCCCAGGTTTTTAGCCCCTATTTAAATACTCTAGGTCGCGGTGAAGGATTGAAAAAGCAAATGGAGATTATGCGTGGCATTTCTGATTCAGCTTCTAACACTTTATCTAAACTAGGCCATTCTCCTAAAGACTATACTTCGTTATTAATGAATAACTATTCGCTTGAACTAATGAGGCAGTTTGCTGGGTATATGGGGTTTTCTGAGGATATTCTTTTTTCTGAAAACCTACCTAAATTTGCACATGCTTTTACAGCTGACAATATCATAAATCTTTCTACGATCACACCTAAATTAAATACCGGTGATCGTGTTTTCATGCTATCTGGAGGTACCACAAACTGGGGTACTTGCAGTGTTCAAAAATTATAGATCAGTTTTCATTGTTGAGAAATTATTATGAAAATAACGCCAGAATTTATTGAAAATCCTTATCCGACATATAAACAAATGAGAGATTCAGGTGATATACATTGGAGCGATGCTAATGGTGGCACATGGATTTTTCCTCGTTATAAAGATGTTAAAGAACTTTTAAGAACAGAGCGATTCTCCGCACAGATGAAAGCAGAACACTTTGTTAATCAATTTCCTGAAGACGTACGTCCAAGATTCAGCGAATTTAGTCGTTTTGTAAAAATGTGGATCGTTTTGTTAGATGGAAAAAAGCACGATAAGCTAAGAGGCCTTATGAATAAGGGCTTTACACCAACATTTCTTGAAGGTATGCGCTCCAAAATACAAAAGATTGCTAATGATTTAGTCAATAATATGAAAGGAAAAGAAGAAGTGGATTTCATGGAAGAATTTGCTAAACCTTTCCCTGCTAGAGTTATTGCTGCAATGCTTGGAGTTGGCGATGAGAACTATAAAGACTTTACTGAGTGGGCAGATAGCATCGTTGAATTTACTGGTTCACTTAAACCAAGCGTTGAAATGTTGGAAAAAGCTGATCATGGTTTGTTTTCTATGATGGAATTTTTTAAAAAAGAAATCCCTGCCCGTAGATCATCTAATGGCACTGATTTAATTAGCCTGCTCTGTAAAATTCAGGAAGGCAGTGATGTACTTACTGAAGAAGAAGTAATATCAAATTGTGGGCAACTTGTTTTCGCTGGGCATGAGACTACACGAAACCTTGTCTCCACTGGACTCTATTCGCTGTTAAAGAATCCAGATCAATTTAATAAATTAAAGAAAAATCCTGCCCTTATGAGGAATGCAACGAGAGAAATGATGCGTTTTACAAGCCCGTTACAGATGGTTAAACGCGTAGCCCAAGAAGATTGTGAGATATATGGCAAATCCGTGAAAAAAAATCAAGGGATTATCCTATTGTTACAGTCTGCTAATCGAGACGAACAAGAATTTCCATATCCAGACACCTTCGATATTGAGCGCGAGAACGCAAAAAATAATCTTGCCTTAGGGTTTGGCCCTCATGTTTGTTTAGGTGCCACCTTAGCTCATCTTGAAGCAGAAATAGCTTTTACTACATTATTTGAAGCATTTCCTAATATAAATCTGGCGAATGAAGAACCTGTTTATGGGGCAAATCCCTTCCTACGTGGTTTTACTTCTTTTCCTATTACATTAGGGTAGTGTTGTGCCTGTAAAAAAATCAGTATTTCTGCATAATTCAGTTTTTTTTAGTAAAGATGAACTGACCGAAAGCACAGATAATACAATAGACCGAGCAGCTACGTGTGTTCGTAAATTTTTTGAAACATCCGAAGTGCAAGCAACTGATATTGATCTTGTTGTATATTGCTCACAGGCTTTCACTAGCGATGGGCCTTTGCGCAATGGAGAAAATATTATAATGGATAACTATTATAATGTTTCTGTTAATAGCAAGGTTTTGTTTGGTAATGATCTTGGACATGTACAGATACATGGATTTTATTCATCCATTTCAGGAGATTGGTTGACAGCAATTCGAATTGCTAGGAATTTTATTCTGGCTGAAGGAATGAAAAATGTATTAGTTGTCGTCATTGATGACCCAAATCATATAACCCCAGAAAATCATTCAGTTGATGTCGCAGCTTTTTGTATAAGTGATACCCCTCTACCAAACAGCTGGAATATATCATTGCTTGAGCATTATCAAGCCTTAGATAATGTCGACGCTGACAAAAATATCAATCGTTTTATAGATAATGCTCTTGTTAAAAAAGAAGATTTAGCATCTATTGTCTGTATGTATTGGTTAGACAGCCGTGAAGGAGTAACACGAAACAAACTAACTTCCTCTTATACAACGTTCAACGATCTTTTTCTTGGCCCTGGAGAAGTTTTATCAGGAATCAAATTTTTAAATCCAAATAAGTCAAACCGGGCCTACGAACATACAAATATTATTTATAGAGAATACAAAAAAGTGAATATGGCATCATTCACTCGTATATAAATACGTTGAAGCTTCGATTTCCGCTACTAGAGTTCGGTATGCAAAGTGTGTAAAAAAGATTTAGTTAAAGTAATTTCCTCCGGCATCGGGGCTACTTTTTTAATGGATCTATTCAATAAGCTAGGGGCTTTGCTAGGCTGGGTTTATCGAATGGATCTAACCTTTCTTGGCTGTGTATTTAATGGTTGGATTAATGGCGTATACACCTATAAAAGTCCAGCTGAGTTGTTAGAATCTGGAGGAACAAAAGCACAAGGAATGTTTGGACATTACTTGATAGGCATTATATTTTCATTTTTTTTGTATTTTCTCTTACGTAGATTTCGATTGAATGAAAATGAAATCTACACAACTGCAATAATACTTGGCCTATCCGCTACTATTTTTTCATTGATTCTTATATTTCCAACCACCGGGTTTGGATTGTTTGGTTGGAAAGTAGGTATGGGTCTTTTGGGTTCAAGCATATTCAATCACGTAGGATTTGGTTTTGGGCTCGCCATATTTTATAGACTCTTTGATCTTAATTATAAGAATGCAATATGAAAAATTATCAAATTGATTTAGGGGTTCGAAGCGGCTTCCTATATTCTTCATTGCTAATATTCTTTTTGGTCGTTGCTTTTTATTACTATGGTTTTATCTATATTACCGATACGACACCAAAAAAACGAAAACCTCCTGCATTAAAGGTATCAACCTTTAATGTTGAACATAGTCATCTACAGATTTGGCGTGAGTTTTCAGGTCATTTGATGCCAGTAAATAGTGTAAATGTAAAGTCTAGAGTAAGTGGTGTTATCACTGAATTGCTGTTTAAGGAAGGTACTTTAGTCAAACAAGGGCAACCGCTTTTTGTTATCGATCCAGATTTACATAAATCATCTGTTAATCTAGCTCAAGCGCAATTGAAAAAAGCAGAGCACCATGCCGAACGTGCGAGCACCTCTTTGAAGCGATCCAAGTCACTATTTGAAAAGGATTTAATTTCCAACAGCCTCTACGATTCCGACCTTACGGCATACCAAGTTGCAAAAGCAGAGGTTGATCAAGCAAAAGCGAGGCTATCACAAGCAAAGAAAAATCTCGATTTCGCTTATATTAATGCACCCATTAGCGGCCGCATAGGAAGAGCGGAGTTAACAGTCGGTAACCTAATAGAAAAAGGGCCTTCATCACCCATATTGACTAACATTGTGGATAACGATGCTTTCTATGCAGATTTTCATGTTGATGAAAATACCTACATTCAACTCATGCACGATCAATTACGATTAAATTCACTTCCTGTAAAAATTGTTATGCTGGGCTACCAAAAAGTGTCCTATTCAGGGGAAGTTGTATCATTTGATAATAAACTAGATATTGCAAGCGGAGTGATCCGTGTGCGAGCAAAGTTCAAAAATATCGATGGCAGATTGACCGCAGGAATGCATGTGACCATCGCCTTAGGCCTCAAAAAACAAGACAATATTATTATCATACCTGAACTTTCTGTAGGAACTAATCTGGATGAAAAATATGTATATGTTATCAATGAAGATGGCATAGCACGTTATCGAAAAATCGAAATCGGGGGTAGGCATGACAAGGGAAGGATCGTTAATTCTGGATTAATGGTAGGTGAACGTATTATTGTTGGAGGGTTAACACGTATAAGGAAAAATACAAAAGTAATACCTAACAATAAAATATAGTCCGTATATATAATAATTTTATTATCTATTTTTGCGTAAATCATGTCGAAAGAGTTTTATGAAAGTGTTAAATATTTTTATCGATAGGCCGATACTGTCGATTGTTCTTTCATTAAGTATTTTTATAGGTGGTTTGGTTTCAATCTTCCAGCTTCCTGTATCTGAATATCCTAAGTTAACCCCGCCATCAATTATTGTAACTGCTCAATATCCTGGCGCTAATCCGAAAAGCATTTTAAGTTCTGTAGCAATCCCCATAGAAGAGCAATTAGTTGGTACAGAAAACATGCTCTATATGTATTCACAAGCAACAGCTGACGGCAAGTTAATTACAACTGTTACTTTTGAACACGGCACAGATCCTAATTTAGCTCAACAAATTGTACAAAATCGAGTCTCACGTGCAACACCGCAGCTTCCTGAGGTAACTCAGCGTATAGGCGTTAGCGCTATTAAAAATTCACAAGAGCTTGCTGTTGTAGTTCATCTAGTTTCACCCAATAAAACACATGATGATCTCTATTTACGCAATTATGCGCTCATCAATGTGAAAAATGAACTTGCAAAGATTAAAGGTGTTGAGGCTGTTACTCTTTATGGTTCAGGTGAGTACGCGATGCGTATTTGGTTACGCCCTGATCAATTGGCAGAAAAGGGAATTTCTGCAAATGAAGTTGTAGAAGCAATTCGTGATCAGAATATACAAGTTGCTGGCGGTATCATTGGTGGTGCACCTATAGGCCAAAGTCGTGATATTCAATTGCCAATTGATATTCGTGGAAGACTAAACAGCCCAGAAGAATTCGGGAATATAATAATACGATCTGACGATAATGGGCAGATGGTTTTCTTGAAGGATATCGCCAGAGTTAGCTTAGGCTCTTCCGATTACTCCTTAAAGGCAATGCTAAACAATCAGCCCGCAGTAGCCATGTTTCTGTTTCAGGCCCAAGACTCCAATGCGATAGATATCTCTAACACTGTACGTCGTACGATGGAGTCAATGTCTGCTGATTTCCCGGAAGATTTGGAGCATAAAGTTATCTATGATCCAACGATCTTTGTACGTAGCTCTATTGAAGCTGTAGTTTATACGCTATTAGAGGCACTTGTATTGGTAGTGGTTATTGTTGGCCTTTTTTTACAAAAATGGCGCCCCTCATCTATCGTTCTTGTAACGGTGCCTGTCTCTATTATTGGCACCTTTCTTTTTCTTTATCTCTTTGATTTTTCAATTAATACGCTGTCGTTATTTGGCCTAATTTTGTCTATAGGAATCGTTGTTGATGATGCAATCGTCGTAGTCGAGAATGTAGAACGACATATTATTGATGAAGGTATGCAGCCTATCGATGCTGCATATAAAGCGATGCAGGAAGTCACAGGGGCAATACTATCGATTACCGCCACATTGTCTGCTATATTTATCCCTATGGCTTTTGTTGGTGGATTAACAGGGAGATTTTATGACCAGTTTGCACTAACAATAGCGATATCTTCGATCATTTCAGCGGTGTGCTCTCTAACATTAACTCCTGCCTTATGCGCATTATTTCTAAAAGACTCGATAGAACCTCCTGACCGTTTTGATCTCGCCTTACATAGAATTTTTGGTCGTTTATTTACCCAATTTAATGGCTTATTCAATAAAGCTTCTGATAGATATTCGTTGCATGTTGGTTACATGCTTAGAAAAAAATCAAAACTCCTACTTTTATACACTGTGCTTATTCTTTTAACAATTGGCATTGTAAATCTTGTACCAAAAGGATTTTTGCCGAACCAAGATAAGCAATATTTAATTTCAGTTATACAACTTAATGAAGGGGCCAACTTAGACCATACTACAAAGGTTGTTGAAGAAATAGCCCGTATTGGTTTAGAACAGCCTGGTGTAGTAGATGCTGTACAGTTTCCAGGATTAAGTATTAATGGTTTCACCAATAGCTCTAGTCAGGGAGTTGTTTTCTTTATTCTTGATGATTTCGACCAACGTACATCTCATAACTCTTCCGCATTTACCATTGCTCGGAAATTACAAAAAAAGTTTATTCATACTGAAGAAGCTTTTGTAGCAGTTGTGCCTCCGCCAGTTATATTAGGGCTAGGTACAACCGGCGGTTTTAAATTACAAATCGAAGATAGAGGAGGAGCAGGACATGAAGAATTGTCTAAGGTAGTTAAGCAAGTCCTACGTGAGGCAAACCAAAAAGAAGAACTCTTCAGTGTTTATTCGAATTACAATGTTAACGTGCCGCAGTTGGGTGTTGAAATCGATCGTTTGAAATTAAAACAACTAGGCCTAAGTTATAAAGCTGTCGTTGACGCTATGCAGATTTACTTGGGTTCTTTATATGTGAATGATTTTAATAAGTTTGGGCATGTCTTTCAGGTGATAGTGCAGGCAGATGCAGAATATCGTGACCATCCAGCTGATTTAATGTCGATAAAAGTGCCAAATAGTCGGGGGGAAATGATTCCATTGGGTTCGATATTGACGATCCATGAAACATTTGGGCCAGAGAGTTCAACTCACTACAACGCCTATTTATCAGCTGATATAAACGGCTTTGCAGGCATGGGATATACTCTTGGGCAGGCCGAAGAAACTATCTCACTTTTGCTTGACGAAATGCTACCACCCGGGTTCGTATACGAATGGACGGATTTAACTTATCAAGATAAATTATCAGGGAATACTATTCTTTATATTTTACCCATCAGCATTTTATTTGTATTTCTTATTCTGGCTGTCTATTTCAATAGTTGGGTGCAGCCTACTATTGTTGTATTAGTTGTTCCATTGTCAATACTATCAACGCTTATTGGTGTAATTATGAGCGATAGTGATAATAATATATTCACGCAAGTAAGCCTATTTGTATTAACTGCTTTATCTTGTAAAAATGTTATCTTGATAATTGATTTTTCCCGTGATCTTGAAAGAAAAGGCATGGGGATTTTTGAGTCAGCTATCGCAGCGTGTAGGATTCGCCTGCGTCCTGTATTAATGACATCATCTGCATTTATTATTGGCGTCTTGCCAATGGTTTTTTCAACAGGTGCTGGTGCTGAAATGAGGAATGTAATGGGAGCCTCTGTTTTTGCAGGCATGATCGGCACCACTTTCTTCAGTTTGATTTTCACACCCGTTCTGTATGTAGTGTTTAGAAACATTGAAAATAAATTTATTAAATCGACAGCTTTTTCTAAACCATTAACGCGTCTAGATCGAAAAAAATAAATCGGAATCGGCAAATAAATCTTATATTATTGTTGATGAGAGTGAGTGATTCACCCACAGATTTTATCAGATGATTAGCGGTCTTTGTCGCCACGTATCCACTCAATGTGGTTTGCGTGCACCTCAGTATGCACTAAGAAACCGTTACTACAATATAAGCGCAGACAACGTAAGCGTCTAGCCAAAGACACCTACTTTATTCGCACATGACTCTATTACCCTCATTCCTTTTTAAGGAAATGAGCTTATGGGCACCTCTAAAAATACACTTCCTTTGGAACCTGGCCATTAAAAATCAATAACTTAGGAGCGTTATTTTACCATCTAAGGTAATTTTTAGAGATGCCCTTATTTGAACATGTGGATTATTCTCCGCTATCGCTAGATATTGAAGTCCAGTCAA
>JAPOUS010000245.1 GCA_026708525.1 Cellvibrionales bacterium | reverse complement strand
GATTTAAAAGCAAAAAAAAACCCGCTCATTGAGCGGGTTTTCAATCAAGAGAAAATGTAAGTGTTAAATGGTTGCTAAGAACTCATTGGTATACGCTTTTTTACGCGCCGCTTCCTGCTCAGGCGTTTCGATCTCAATCACTTCATCGGGTTCAATCTTAAATAAAGGCTGGCCTTTCTTAATGATTTCGCCGTCTTTTTCAACTAAAACCTTCTTGATAGTACCTGAGAAAGGCGCATAGACTTTGTTGAACATTTTCATGACTTCAACAATGTACAATGGATCACCTTCATTAAAGTGGCTACCCTCTTTCACATAGACTTCATGCTCAGGGGTTTCACGTGGGTAGAACATACCACCTGATAATGCCACGATCTCATCAGAACTAGCTACTGGCGGTGGAACCAAGACTTTCGCCATCGCATCTTGTAATTCAGAATCTAAAAGCTGCTCAGGGATGTCGATGGTTAGATCGTCATTCACTTTAAGGTCATAGAAACCTGTTTTCGCTGCAAGGTAAGGTAGGATATCAAGAATCTCAGTCCCTAATTGGTAACCTGCATGTGCAGCTTGCACCTTTTCCCACTGCGCTGCATCAACACCTGCTGGTGCTGCAGCTTTGATCGCTTTAGAGATTTCAGTGAAGTCAGACGTCTCAAGAATCGCTTCAAGGTTCGCATAGAACGACAGTGCTTCTTGTAAGATTTCGTCGTCATGCTTCCAAATAACATAAGCCGCTGGCGCTTTATCATTAAATTCCATGTTCAAGTAATGGTAAGTTTTCGCCAATACTTTGATTGGATTTTCGAACCATTGGTAATGCCCTTCTGAATCGATTGAGAATTGATCTTTATGCAAGCTCAACCAACCGGCTAGAATATGCGCATCGTCAAACAAGGTTTCGATTGGACGAAGCAATAAGCTGCGTTTTTGCTCGATAACATTCGCAACCGCTTTAGCATTCGCTTCATCACCAGCAACCGCTTGTTTTAAGATTTGGTTAAACGCATGGTTCAAGTCTACTTGATTCACCTGCTCTTTTACCTGACCAATAGCAGTTAGGTAAGGCACGATAAAGCGCGTAGTTGGGCGTGCATTGATGTTGTTACCAATGAACCAGTTAACCAAGCCATAGTGGAATTGAAGATTGGTTTGTAAGTCAGAGCCTGTTAATACCGTCTTACGAATGGTTTCTGCCATTTTGTCGTAAGTCGATAAACGGTCATCACCGACAGTCAACAACAATGCGATGTTTGAATCGTAAGCACCGGCTAAACGGTACTGCATGAACATATCGGTATCAGGGTTATGCAAGCTAATACCTTGGTCATCACGAATCTCACCATCGATTGGGTTTGACCACTTCTTGATAATACCGCCAGCGTGAGGCTGCAATGCTTCGTTAGTCGCATTCAAACGCGCTTCAACTGAGGCTTTGTTACGCAAGTAACGGGTTGGCTTAGGCAAGCGCTTACCGTGTGCAGCGATCAACGCCATCAATTCAACTAATGACTCAACATTAAAGGTATCATTCGCATCATCAGGGTTGGTGAAGGTTAAACCGTAGCAAAGTTCAGTTACACGGTGCTCAACCTGAATACGGGTGTTCATTTCCATGAAGTAATGCGCATCACCGTCAACGATACATTCGAAGGTACCGACTGAGTTAAGTTTTACCGCTTTACCGAAGGCTGCGCCTTCGTTTTCCATTTTCTCTAAGATTTCGATGTCTTTCTTAAGCTGTAGGGCTTCTAATTCACGGCCAGCTTCTTGCGCTTCTAACATCGCATCGGTTAAATCTTCGTGAGTCACTGAGACTTCAAGTAGCTTTTGCTCGTGCATTTGTAATGAACAGTCACGACCACCCATAGTCATACACCACTCACCGTTACCGACCACTTGGATCTCTTGGTGACGCGTGGTTTCAATGTTCATTTCGATCAAGACGTTTTTGTTGTCGCCAACACCGTTGGTTTTAAGCTCGATCAAACACTCAAGTGCTAAAGTAGGTACAACAGAAGCGGCTTTTTCAACACGCTCTTCAAGGGTTTCACCTTCTTGGCTATTGGCTGACTGTAGGATACGCTGACCTTTACCACCACCACCGGCGATCGCTTTTAAACGAAAACGGTTGTTCGGCTTTTCAGTCAACATTTTTTTCGCTTCAGCTTGAAGCGCAAGACCAATGTCATTGGCATCAATGATGTCAATTCCGGCTTTGTAGGACGCATCCAAAAGCGCTAGTGCGTCTTTTTCAAGATCACCCGTAAAAGCCACGTCAAGATTGTTGTCTTTCGCGCAGCCTTCTAGGCCGTTTTCGCTATATTTGGCGATTAATGCAAGGCTAGTGCCGTTGTTAACACCTGGAGTAACCGATACGTCAGTTTCTAGTGCGGTACGCTTGGCTTGGTCTTTCATACCTGCCGCTTTTTGCGTAAAAGAGCCTGGGCCAATAAAGTTAAGGCCAGCTTCTTCCATTGCACCGACCATTTCTGCATCTTCTGACATAAAGCCATAGCCTGCAAAAATCGAGTTGTAACCGTTGGTGTGTGCAATGTTAACGATTTGCGCAATACGCTCGGCACGCTCTTCTTTGGTTGCACCGGTGTAATCTGGCACACGATGAACACGCTCAGGATCAGTTAACTTACGTAATTCTGGTGCTAACGCATTGGTGTAAGTGATGGAGTCTTTTTCTGATAAAAGAATACCGTAGTTATTGATGCCCATTTCATCAAAAACATCCATAGCCTCTTTACGAATTGGACCACGGCAGATGATTAATGGCTTTAGTACGCCTTCACAACTGAAAGAACGTACCCACTCGGAGGCATGATTAGCAATCTTGCGCTCGGCATGAATTAACGGGTTGTTAAGGTAGTTATTATTACTTGACACAGTAGTTATCCTCTTAGCCTACCCAATTAATGGAATTCACGTTGAATGCCCGCCATTGGCGCAGGCTTGAAGTGACGCATGTGGAAGTCCATGTTTTGGCTTAGAACTTCACGCAGATCTGATGGCATAACGATTTGAGAAATCGAACCTAAGCTTAGGGCTTCGTTCGGGTTCATCAATTGCTCTTCATATTTCTTCGCCAATACGCCTTCTTCTTGTTTTTGCCATTCAGCAATTTCTGCTTCTGCTTGCGCTTTAGCATCGGCTTCAGATAAGCCTTCAGAGATCTTCTCGCTGGTTAATACGGCAATACGTTGCTTAACCGATGAGCGAATCGCGCGAACTTCTTCTTTAAATACATACTCAACACCAGCAGGCCCCATTACCGCAGCACGCGTGGTTGGTAAGGCACAAACAAAATCTGCCCCTGTTGGGTAGTTGTTGTAGGACGCATACGCACCACCAAAGGCATTACGCAAGGTCACTAGGAAACGTGGGGTACGTAGATCGATGATCGCATCTAGCATGGCGCGACCGGCTTGAACGATACCGCCAGTTTCTTGATCTTTACCCGGTAAGAAGCCTGTGGTGTCTTCCATAAAGATCATTGGGATGTTGTAAACGTTACAGAAACGGATGAAACGTGCGTTTTTAAGGGCTGCATCAATATCGATTTGACCTGACGATACCGCAGAGTTATTGGCTACAAAACCCACTACGTGGCCATTTAAACGGCCCCATGCACACACAGTGTTACGTGCACGGTCTGGCTGAAATTCCATGTAATCGCCGTGGTCGCATAATTGCTGAATGATGATAGACACATCAAACGGCGTGTTGAATGCTGTTGGTGAGTTAAGAGTTTTCTTAAGAAGAATATCAATATCCCATGTCTGGCGGTTACCTTCGTCAGATGAAGGACGGAAAGGTGCACTTTGCTCAAAGTTATCCGGCAAGTAATCTAACAATTCGATCACTTTTTGAAGGGCTGCCACTTCGTCTTCAACAACAAAGTCAGTAACACCTGATTGACTGTGAACACCTGGGCCACCTAGCTCATCAGGCGTGACATCTTCACCTAACACAGACTTAACAACGCCTGGGCCGGTTAGACCAAAGAAGGTATTTTTAGGCTGGATAAGGAATGAACCCTGACGAGGAAGATACGAACCACCACCAGCGTTAAAACCAAACATACACATGATGCTTGGTACTATACCGTTAATTTTACGAAGAGCTGTAAAAGCTTTCGCGTAGCCGTCAAGACCACCAACACCTGCTGGAATATAAGCACCCGCAGAATCGTTTAGACCAACAACTGGAATTTTACGCTTACCGGCAAGATTGAATAAATTCGCTAGCTTATCACCGTTAGTCGCATCCATAGAACCTGCACGAACGGTAAAATCGTGACCATAAAGTGCAACATCGCGGCCTTTGATTTGGATAATTGCCGTCACTAACGACGCGCCATCGAGATTCGGCCCCCAGTTTTGATATAAAATGGTTGGCTTAGAACCTTTATCTGCTAAAACCTGAATACGCTCCCAAATGGTCATACGTTGCTTTAAATGCTGACGTTGAACATTCTTAGGAGTAGCCGCATTAAAAGGCTTTTGGATGAGATCGTGCCCTTTTTTAAGGGTTGCTTCATAAAGCCCAGGCTCATAGTTAATTTGTCCCGGAACCGAAAACTCCACTTCTTTGCTTTCACTGAAGGGGTTTTCAAGAGTAGGCGCTTGCTGGCTTTTGGTCATGACGCTTTATCCTGCTTGATTATTCTCGTTATAAAGAAACCTTCTAACTGACACAATCGATCATTTAATTGACAGAATTAAATGAATAACACTGTATCAAATCCAGTTATTCCAAAATGGGTGACAAAATAAGGATTTGACGAGCAAATGTCAATATTAAGAGGCTCTAACAGAGAAATTGCAAGCGTTTACCAACCCATTTGCTTGACTGCTAATCACACTGAAGTTAGCGGTATTTTCACTTCCATATGAACTATTCGCAATTACCGCAAACCAAGAAAATAGAGAAATAATTCCATTAACCTTTTAATTAATTTTCGAGAGGTTTTTTATTCATGTTTAATCGACGCTATTCTGCTCACTTCTCACGCCATATATTACCTCTATTAGGGCTAGGACTTATTACATTGGTTCAACATACTTTCTCGCAGCCTTTTAATTTCCAAGACTTTTTAAAAGAAGATGCCAAAAAGAAATTTAACCTCCAGACAGAGCAACCTCTTTCAGAAATAAGATCAATGTATCAAGATATGACAAAATCACTATCTTCCGTAAGACTTATGTTAAGCTTTGCCCTCTACTCAATTGAGCTAGAAGCAAACCAGCTCAACCAAGAAAATCAATTCAGAAGCTGTACGATTAAAAAGGTATCAACCCCAACTGATAAAAATGTCCTCGACAATGATGACATTGACACCAAACTCCTTTTAAATTTTGTTAACGGCCTTTGGGATCTAAATAATGAAGAGTATGGAAGAGCCATGAAAAATAATTGCTTTACAGCCACTTTGAATGACAATGGGCAATGGATTCAAACCCATAGAGATTTCACAAAATATAAGGGAGCAGGGCATATTGTGAAATTACCTGAATGCCTCACCGCTGACACCACTGAAATACATTAATTATCAAAAAATATATAGCTAAAGGCGCTAATTTTGCCTTTAGCTGTTAATAAAGTCATTGTCCTCTCTATAGTTAAAATGTAAAATGCCCTCTTTTTCAAGCACACCCATGATCTGCCATTTACTCCCTTATCAGATGGATATTTCCTCGCTTTTTTCTAGTTTTGCTGATTTATCAGGGGCCATTTTATTTGATTCTGGTAAACCTGCTTCATCATTTGGCCACATTGACATTTTTTCAGCCCTGCCTGCAAAAACGCTTTCGATTCAAGAAGGGCAATATCGACTCACCGAAGGGGAATCTTCTGAATCACTGAATGATATTCAGTCTGTTATCAACCTTTTAAACAGCAATTGGCACACGGAAACGTCAGACTTACCCTTCACCTCGGGTTGGATGGGGCATGCCAACTATGAACTGTTACATTATCTAGCGCTCGGCCAGGGCACCCCTGAAAAAAACAGCGCAATGCCCGTATTTTGGGCAGGTTATTACGAATGGGCAATTATTAACGATCATAAAGCGCAGACTTGTCAGTTGGTGTATTCAGAAAGTTTGTCAAAGGAAACCCTCAATACAATCAACGCCTGCCTTGCCAAAACTATTGGCAATCAGCCTTATAAAGCAGCCTCCCACTTTACTCCACTGATCGATGAAGCAGCTTATACAACGGGTTTTAATCAAATCAAACACCATATCAAAGAAGGTGATTGCTATCAGGTCAATTACACCTTCCCCTTTGAAGCAGATTTTTACGGTAACCCTTATGCTGCTTACCGTAAACTCAGGGAGACATCACCTAATCCATTTATGGCATACCTTAACGGGGGAGATTATCAAATTTTGAGCATCTCACCGGAGCGCTTTTTATCGGCAAACCAACAAACCGTCACAACAAAGCCTATCAAAGGCACCATCAAGCGAGACCCCACCAATGCCATCAATGACAAAGCCCTTGCGCATACCTTGAAAGCTTCAGAAAAAAATCGGGCAGAAAATGTCATGATTGTCGACTTACTTCGAAATGATTTATCGATCATGGCCAAACCTCATTCAGTTAACGTTGATACACTCTGCGAAATTGAATCCTTTCCATCGGTTCACCACCTAGTTAGCACGATTTCTGCCGAATTGGTTGAAGATAAAACCATTTGGGATTTGTTTTTTGCAGCATTCCCTGGCGGCTCTATTACCGGCACTCCCAAAAAACGCGTCTGTGAAATTATCAATCAATTGGAATTTCACCCCAGGGGTACCTACTGCGGCTCGCTATTTTATGCCAGTAATAATGGGCGATTTGATTCCAATATCGCTATTAGAACCCTCACCTGCATGGCGGGTAAAATAACAGCCAATGTGGGCGGCGGTATTGTCGCAGACTCTACCTGTGAAAATGAGTATGACGAATGCGAGGTCAAGATTCGCCACTTGCTCAATTGCCTTCAATAATTTTTTTATAAAAAATTTTATCCACTTTGTAACATTTTAAATCCCGCTGCAACTAAGTCTGGCACTGCAATTTTTTTGCAGTTAAACCTACATTTAATGGATATGGACAGACTATGTTAAAAAAAATATTACTTTCCCTTGCCAGTATCAGCTCACTAACCCAAGCGGCTGAACTCGAAATCACACTGACCAATGCTACCCAAGGGGTGTACTTCACCCCTGTGTTACTCGCAGCTCACAGTACACCAGGCGAACTTTTTCGTGTTGGCACTCAGGCTTCAAGCGCACTCGAAGCACTCGCCGAAGGTGGCAGTATTGATGCTGCCAACACGAATTTACTCAATGCTTCTGCCAATATCGCTGAAGGCGCAGCTGATGCACCCGGTGCAAGCGATGGCCCTGTAGCACCTGGTGGTTCGTTTACAGTGACATTAACCACCGATGATAATAACCCATACCTTTCACTTGCAAGCCTGTTATTACCCACAAACGATGGCTTTGTTGGGCTGGACAGCTGGAAAATCCCTGAAACCCAAGGCACTTATGTAATCAATCTAAATGCCTACGATGCTGGCACAGAAGCCAATGATGAGCTGGCGACCTCTATTCCCAACGCACCGTTTGTTACAAGCTTTGGCACCCCTGGCGATTCAGGCGCAGTGACCTCAGGTGGCACTGGCATCACAGCTTCAGGCGATGAGAACGCCAGGGTTCACATTCATCGGGGCAATGTGGGTGATTTGGACACCACTGGCGGTGCAAGCGATATCGATGCCAGCAAACACCGCTGGTTAAATCCTGTCGCGCGTTTAGTTATCACCGTACAATAAGAGGGGAACACTTTATGTTAACAAATAAAACCGCCCTCTTATCATCCGTATTAGTGACTGCCATTATCACAGGTTGCGATGATATAGATAATAAGTCACACAAAAAACATGGGGATAAAAAAGATAATACGGAGATGATTGATAAACCGGATAGCACCAAAGGCACCGCTCAAACCTTTGAAGTTAGTTTAACCAATCTCACCTTCAATCAGCCATTATCCCCTCCTGTTGTTATCCTTCACGATAAAGGGTACTCAGCATTCACCGAAGGTGAGCCTGCATCCGTTGGACTGGAGGCATTAGCAGAAGGTGGTTCCACCAGCCAGTTGATCAATGAAATTTCAGCTTACTCTGGCACTATTTCCTACACCAAAGGGAGCATGATACAGCCTGGCCAATCCATCACGGTTAATGTGGGCACTGATCTTGCCAACCCTAAACTCACTGTGGTGAGTATGTTAGAGAATACTAACGATGCCTTTACAGGGATAGGCAGTTTTGACCTATCCAATACGTCTATGACAATCAATGGCCCGGTATGGGACTCTGGCACCGAAGTGAATGACGAACGAGCAAGCACTATTCCAGGCCCAGTAGCTGGCGGGCAAGGATTTAATAGTGAACGCGTAGAAGCACCAAATGTTGTGACCTTTCATCAAGGCGTCATCACTCAAGCAGGAGGATTAGCAGACTCGGTATTGAATGAGTCACATCGTTTTGATCAACCGGCGATAAAAATAACCATTATAAAAAAATAACCACTCTCTGCTCTTCTCAGGTTATAAGTTTCGTGTAAAATTCTTTATAGCCTTTTAGGAGAGCAGTTTTTGGCACCCTCAACACAATATGATGCACAAGATAGATGGCCTGATGATGCATTGATAGCTGCCATTTTAGCTGATGATGCAAAAGGCTTTGAGCAGTTTGTTCGCCAGTATCAACCTATCATGACGCAATTTGCATTAACCTTTGTCACTGAAGCTATTGCGGAGGAATGTGTTCAAGATGCATTAATGGATGCCATTCAAACAATCACCACATTCAATAAACAATCTAGCCTTAAAACCTGGCTACTGGCCATTACGGCCAACAAGGCAAAAATGCAACTAAGGAAAAGCAATAGAGAAATTTCACTAAACGACCACCAAGAGACCGCCATTTTTTCAGAAGACCACTTTAAGGCCAACGGCCACTGGCTAACACCGCCACTCCATTGGTCTGAAGATTCGCCTGAAGCGTTATTAGACTTTGAACAATTTCAAAAGTGTCTGGATAAAACCGTCAACAATCTTCCTGACACACATAAAAGTGTCATGATGCTTAAGGACTTTATTGGGTGTAATACAGAGGAAATTTG
>JAPOUS010000129.1 GCA_026708525.1 Cellvibrionales bacterium | reverse complement strand
CGATTATTTACCCAATATGCATTCCCACGCAGGAGCGTGGGAACGAGTTTTGCAGCAAGACAATCGCTGTGAAATGATCTACTAGTGACTGAATTGCTAGTGACTGAATTGCTAGTGACAGCAATCGAACGATGTTATCGCCCTATAAAATCAGGCCTGCGTTTTTCGATAAAGGCGCTGATACCTTCTTTGCCATCGTGAGTTTCCATGCTCGCTAGCATCCCTTTGCCCTCGAGTGCTAGCTGCGCCTCTAGCGGCTGATTTAAGCTGTTATTAATGAGTTGCTTGATCGTGGCATAGGCTTTGGTAGGGCCGTAGGCGTATTGTCTTGCATGATATAATGCGGTTTCCATTAGCTGGTCTGCTTCAGTGACTTGGGAGAGAATGCCTAGATCCAAGGCGTTTTGGGCTGTTAATAAGGTGTTATCCATCATTAATTGTTGTGCTTTTCGAACGCCTACCAGTCTTGGCAGGTAAAACGATGCACCAGCATCGGGTGTTAAGCCAGCAGCTGAATAGGCCATGGTAAACTTTGCCGTATTGGCTGCGATCACAACATCACCAATGCAGGCCAAACTAAAGCCTGCACCTGCGGCTGTACCATTAACGGCAATAATGAGTGGTTTTGGCATATTGGCAAAGACGCTGATTGCTGCATTAAGGGATTCTAAAAGTTTCGAAACCGTTAAGGTTAGGTTGTCGCCTTCTTCAGCGAAGCTTTTTAAATCGCCACCCCCAGAAAACATTTTACCTTCAGCAGTTAGGATAACAGCACGTATGTCGGGATTACCTGCGACATAATTCGCAGCTTCTAATAGCTCGTCGGCCATTGTGAGGTTTATGCCATTAGCTGCTTCTGGGCGGTTCAGCGTAATGGTTGCAATAGCGTCTTTTTGGTCGAAGGTAAGGGTTGTCGGTTTTGTCATGGCCATTCTCAATCGGTTTTGTTAGTGTTGAGGCGAATCATTCGATAGTGAGGAATATTATCCTCCAGGTATTCATTGCCTTCAATGGTGAATTGGTGCGCGCCATAAAAATCTGTTAAATGTGATTGGGCTGAGAGGCTAATCGGTTTATTTTGCAGGCAGGGTTTAATAAAGGTTAATGCATGCTGCATTAATTCATGCCCAAGGCCCAAGTTGCGCCACTTTTTATGGATAACCAATCGTCCAATACGGTGTTCGTTAGTGCCATCAGCCAGTTTTATGCGGCAGTACGCGACCAGTGTTTCATTAATATAGCCTTGCAGATGATGCCAACAGGTATCTTCACCATCGATATCCAAGTAGGGGCAGTTTTGCTCAACCACAAACACCTGATTTCTTAGCGCTAAGATGTCATAAAGTGTTTTGACATCAAGTGCTGAAAAAGGCTGGCATTGCCAGATTACATTCAAATCATTGTCAGGCAAGGGATTATCCTTATAATGCTGAAAGCTTATTTATAAACGTATTTTATCCAAGACTGAACACATTATGAAAAAATCACGTTACCTCACTGGGATAACGACCACAGGCACGCCGCATCTTGGCAATTATGTGGGGGCCATTCGACCGGCTATTGAAGCGAGCCAAAATCCAACAATTGAATCCTACTATTTTTTGGCGGATTACCATGCCATTATCAAATGCCATGAGCCAGAAAAGATTCAGCAATCAACCAAAGAAATCGCTTGCACTTGGCTGGCATTAGGCTTGGATACTGAAAACAGTTTTTTTTACCGTCAATCGGATATTCCAGAAATACAGGAATTAAGCTGGATACTCACTTGCATGACAGCTAAAGGCTTAATGAATCGCGCGCATGCTTATAAAGGTGCCGTTCAAGAGAATGAAGAAGCTGGCAGCCCTGACCCGGATAAAGGCATTACCATGGGGTTATTTAGTTACCCTGTGCTAATGACAGCGGATATTTTAATCTTTAACGGTGAGAAAATTCCGGTCGGCAAGGATCAAGTCCAACATGTTGAAATGGCAAGAGACATCGCCCAGCGGTTTAATCACCATTTTGGTGAGATCTTTACCTTACCTGAGGCGGTCGTGCCAGATCAGGCTGTGCTTAAAGGGTTAGATGGGCGCAAGATGTCAAAAAGTTATGGCAATACCATCCCGTTATTTGATACACCTAAAAAGCTGCAAAAATCGATCAATAAAATTAAAACCAATTTGTTAGAGCCTGGTGAGCCGAAAGATATTGACGATTCTACTCTCTATGAAATTTGGTGTGCCTTTGCTAATGAAGAGAAAAAGCAATATATGCGCGATCAATATGCTGCTGGTATTGCTTGGGGGCAAGCCAAAAAAGAATTGTTTGCATTAATTAACGAAGAAATTGCTGAGGCACGTGAGCGGTACGATGAATTAATGCAGGCTCCCAAGAAAGTTGAAAGCATCCTTTTGGCAGGTGCTGAAAAGGCCCGAGAGCAAAGTCGGCCCCTATTAGAGAATGTTCGCCAAGCGATAGGGATTCGAGGGTTGCAGTAATCTCAACGTATCCGTTGTAAGATTTTTGCGTGAAAAGGTATTGGCTCTATAAATAACTCAAGCAGAAACCTGCAAAATAAAGGAGTGAGGTATGGAACATATCATTGATATGTTATCAAGGGGGCTGGAGGTCATTTTTTTCTCGGCCTTGGTTTTTCTGCTTATCTATTTGATGGTTATTTTTTGTATCGATCGCTTTCAACACAAGCATACCTTACGACGAAATTACCCGATCATCGGGCGGTTTCGGTATTTTTTTGAGCATCTGGGGACATTTTTTCGTCAATATTTCTTTGCGATGGATCGCGAAGAATTACCGTTCAATCGTGCAGATCGTAGTTGGGTTTATCGGGCTGCTAAAAATGATTCGCAAACCGTTGCTTTTGGCTCAACGAAACGCTTAAAAGATGAAGGCAACTATCTTTTTTTAAACAGTGCTTTTCCTATGCCTAATGCAGCGCCTACTTCGCAGCTAGGCCCTAAAATTGGGTTAGGCGACAATGCCTACCAGCCTAAATCATTATTTAATATTTCTGGAATGAGTTATGGCGCCTTATCTCGGCCTGCCGTTGAAGCGCTGGCGAATGGTGCGCGAATGGCAGGTGTATGGATGAACACGGGCGAGGGTGGGGTGAGTTCTTATCATTTAGCAGCGGGCTGCGATATTGTCATGCAAATTGGCACCGCGAAATATGGTGTTAGAACCAAAGCAGGGCATTTAGATGATGATCGATTGAAGGCACTGGCCGATGAGTCTGCGATTAAAATGTTCGAAATAAAGCTTAGTCAAGGTGCCAAGCCGGGCAAGGGAGGTATTTTGCCTGCGGCAAAAGTAACGGAAGAAATCGCAAATATTCGAGGCATTGAGCCGTATAAAGATTCTGTTAGTCCGAACTCTCACGAAGAAATCCGAAACCCTAAAGAGCTGCTTGATTTTATAAATCTTATTCGTGAAAAAACAAACAAGCCTGTCGGAATAAAATTTGTTTTAGGTGAGTGGGCCTGGTTAGATGAATTTTTCCAAGAAATTCTCAACCGCGGTCTTGAAAGTGCCCCTGACTTTATCACCCTTGATGGCGCTGATGGTGGCACAGGTGCGGCGCCTCAATCGCTTTTGGACTATATGGGGCTGCCATTACAAAAAAGCTTGCCTCTGGTTGCAGATAAGCTCGCGGAATATGGGTTAAACGAACGCATCGTCTTAATCACTTCCAGCAAATTAATTGAGCCTTCAATCATTGCGTGGGCGTTATGTATGGGGGCAGATTATGTGGTTTCAGCACGTGGCTTTATGTTTGCCGTCGGTTGTATTCAGGCCATGCAATGCCATAAAAATACTTGTCCAACTGGGGTAACGACGCATGATAAAAAGCTTCAACGTGGGCTTGACCCCGTGGATAAATCTCATCGGGTGGCTTCGTATGTTAACCACGTGCAGGATGAGCTTGCGATCATTGCCCACTCCTGTGGTTTAAATTCTGCCTGGGAATTTTCTCGCGAGAATGCGGCTATGTTTACCAGTAACTTTGCCTGTGAGCCGTTAACTTTTGTCTACCCTGAAAAAAAAGGGCATGGATGACAACCAAAGGCAAACGTTTGTCGTAATCTATTCATGCAAGTAATTGATAGATTCAACTTAATAGGCTGAGATGGCTTTAAGGGCGCCTCTACAAATTGCTTTTGGCTTCTGTCAAAAAAGCGATTGACCTTGGTTTTTAAAATAAACCTGCCAATTAAAAGGGATGGCGGATTTTTCATGACAGCCCCTTCGGGCACTAATTTCAAAGCTTTCAGTGGCGTTGAAGGCTTTGTTAAGGTGACTAACATGACGGCAACCTTCACCTTGCTGAAAACCTTGACATTCAGCGCAGAACCTCAAAATCAATTATTGGAGATGCCTTTAAATGAATATTTTCGTGCTTGATGAAAATATCCAAAAGTGTGCTCAATACCACTGCGACCAACATGCGATTAAAATGATTTTGGAAAGTGTGCAGATGCTATGTACTGCACTGAATAAAAAAAACATCCATACACCCTACAAATCTACCCATATTAACCACCCCTGTGTACTGTGGGTTGAAGAATCCTATGATAATTTTGAATGGTTAACCCAGCTTGCTTTGGCGCTTAACTCAGAATATCGCTATCGATTCGATAAACATGCGGATCATAAATCGATAATTGTTCTTCAGGCGATACAAAAGCATCACTATGAAAAAAAGGGGTTAACGGATTTTCCACAGGCGATGCCGGATGAATATAAAGTCCCTGGCGATGCGGTTAAAGCCTACCGTAATTTTTATATTGGTGAGAAATTAACCTTTGCTAAATGGACAAAAAGAGAGGTGCCTGAGTGGATCAAATGTTGAGAAAGCCTAGGAACCTGTTTTCAGATAGATACCTAGGGAACCTCTGTTAATCAATCTTTTGAATACTATTTACAGGTACTTTATTGGTCGCTTTACGTCGTTTGGTTAATGACAGTGCACTAATTTTGCTGATTTTATGGTTGTACATTTGTTTAATGTATTTGATCGCTTTAAGTACGGTGTCAATATCCAATCGAATATCATCGATAGAGATAAAATCAGACTCAGGCAGCAACTCTCGGTATTTTCGCTCATACATGGGTTTGATGGCTTGCCAGTTGGTATCCAAAATTTTGGATGGATCTTCATGAGGGAATAATAAGGAGGCGAGTTCATGATCTTCGATGTCTTCACCATGAATATAGTTAATGATGGCGTTTTCAACGGCGTCGGTAAATTGGTATTGGGTTTTGGTAAAGCATCGTTTGATATAAGCCACCATCAAGGTAATAAAATCATCACTCAGGCATGGGCTTTTTGCAATCAAAATCGTTAATGAAATATTCTTGGAGGCGCCCATCACTAGTGCATAGCGTTTTAATGTTGTGTTAGGGAACAGGCCATTCAACTGATATTTTAATTGATTTAACGCACTGTAAGAGAATCGGTAGTTTTTGGGTAAAGAGATAATGGTGACAACCGATGAGCAGTTTTCAAAAAACGGTAGCTCTTTGAGCACTTCCGGGTTGAGGTGGTTGTCCTGATAATCCTTCATCATTTGGCGATAAAGTTCGGCTTCTGTAGGCAGTAAGCTGATGCCTTCAATGGCATTGGTTAATTCATTAAAATGCGGTAACGAGAGCGCGCGCACAAGAAGGTCATTGATGTTTAGTTGCTCACTGCTACGCGCGGCGCTTTGGCCATTGGCCATTTGTTGAGTGGGTGAATGTACCGCCATCTCAGCGTAAGCTATGCCGACAGGCCCTGCCAAGCTCATAAATAAGTCATTCGCATCTAAGCGAATAGTATCTGCAATGTCGATGCCTGCTTGTTTAAAATAGTCTTCATCATAATCGGAGGTGAGGGCTTGGGCGGTTAAGATATTAAAGATTTGCTGAGAAATATATTCATTGGCATAGCGCTCCATTCGGTTGACATCAATGCCATGGGCTTGTTGATCATTGTTTTCTTCAGCATAGCGCATAATGTCATTAGAAATGAGCAGCATGGCATTCCAAGGCCTTAGGCGATCCATAAAGGTATTGTGACCGCTTTGATTATGATTGGGGTGGTTGTACGAAAAATCCCACTCTTCTGAGAGATATTTACAAAGTAAGCGCCCGGTATTGATATAAAGCGCTTCGGATATTTCCAGTCGCTCGCGTGAAAGGTTTGGTAAGATACAAATGCCTGCACTAAAAATAGGTTCAAAAACAAAGGATTGGCGCTGACTTTTTGAGGATTTTGCCTGTTGGCTTTGAAAGGTCTTGCTCATATAGGCATATTGTTGCGCCATACCAAATTCTGAAGCCATGCCAGAACCTGTGCCACCACCTGCACTAAAAATGTAAAAGAAAAGACGCGATTGATTGGCTTTAATACCGCAGGAATCAATTAAGTAGGAGTGGTAATCCTTCCATCGGTAATCGCTGAATTGGTGTGGATTTTTCTGTAAAATAATTTTTGCCAAATATTGACCAAGAATCGGCGCGTTGCCTGCACCGCCTGCATGAATCTCGGCTAAATTCATGATCTGCATTTTGCGGTAATTTTGTAAAAAGCGCTTTTTTTCGGTGGTGGTTGTGTGAGCAATTCGCCCTCGAATATCCTTATCCAAGTCGCCCAGCATGACGATAGGTTCAATCAAAAATAGCGGGTTAAAATGGCTGCTTTGATCAGAATGCTGGAACAATCTGGAAAGAAAACTTGATCCTGAATTATCCAGCGCTTTCATTTTTTCTTCGTCATCCAAAAGATACAGTTGTCTGGCTTCGTAGACGAGTTTGGCAACATTTAAGGCGATATTCGATCCACAGCGACCGAAGCCCACCAGGCAAACGGATGGAAATTGTGGTAGGGGTTGTTCGTCCTCATCTTCGGTATGCGAAATCATTTCTCGAAAGCTGTCGAGCTGATCTAAAATGCGTTTTTGATCGGCATCTGTGTAAAACACATTGGTATTGATTTTGGGAATGACAGGGAGGTTGAGATCATTGCTGCCTGAGGTATAAAAGCGTTTATCAGCAGCGGGGTTGAACAGCGGAATATGCTTAAACGAATCCGTGTTATCTTTTTCATCTGTCATGGTTTGTACTTCCTTTCATTTATCTTTTTTTCTGATGACGCTTTTTTGTTTCTCTTTTTTTCTTTTAAGGGGTTATTTTGAAACATGATGTGTTGCGCCAGTTGTTGATCAATTATTGCGGTATCGCTTTACGTGAAGCCGGTGGTTATGATCTGTAAAGAAAAGTCCAATTATTAAATCTCTGTAAATAAATTTTTTTTAAATTTGATGATTTTTTTCTGATCAATAGTTTGGTGTTTGCATTTTTTAATATGGCAAGTCATCAAGACTAGATCCATCAATGACTCAATAGTGTAGGCGAAAAAAATAAAATGACTTAATAATAAAATCACTTTGTTGAAAAAACTTTTTTTAATCTACTATTTAAGTACTTTAAAAATATTTACTGTGTTTTATCAGAGATTTATATGCATAACATATTGAAAAATATAGAATAGTTTTTAGTGAATTGTAAAGAGGCGTAATTGATATTCTTTTTCTTTATAATTTTCAAACTTTCCGATTATTGATCAATAACTATACTGTTTAAACAATTTAAACATTCTCCAATAAGATCGGGATTCAAAATGATTAGGGTTGCCTCTGTTGTTGTATTCCTCTGTGCTTTACAAATCACTGGTTGTTCTAACTTTAAAGTGGCTAATAGTCACCTGATAAAAGCCGAAGCGTATCGCAAGGTTAAAACGGAAAATATTTCTGCTGTCGAGGCAATTTATCAAGCAACCGATAAATTAAACGAAGCTAAAAAAACCGATCTTGAATTTTATTCGCCATTGCATTTAAAGCAGGCTGAAGAAAAAATTGCGCGCGCCAATTCATTGATGCGTCTTCGTACATCAAAGCGTAGCCGTCTTTCTGCGGCAACAACGGCAATAGAGGCCGTAAAAATAATCGAAGCCGCCGGCGAGAATAAGAAAAAAGTTGAAGCCATCCTTGCGGATGTTTTAGCGCAAAAAGCGGTGCTGGATTCGATGGATATTGATGGATCAATGTCTGAAAATTATCAATTAGGCTTGCAAAAGATCAGTCAATTAGTGCGTTTAGTTGAGCAGGATAAGGTTGAGCGACTCAGTGTTTTACAGCCTCAGGTCATGAGCTATCTTAATCGTCTTGAAGCCAAACTCACTAAAGCCAGCGCATTGGCTAAAACCAAAGAAATGTTACTCAAAGCGAAAGGCATTCAAGCGCAACGCTATGCAAAAGCGACTTATCTTTCCGCGGTAGAAACCTACAAACAAGCCGTTGTTTATATCGATACACATTATAAGGATAAAGCAGCCGTAGCAGATAAAGCTGATGATGCCTTGCTGGCTGCTTCACATGCGTTCTTTGTTGCCTTGGAGTCACAAAAAATTGTGCAATCTGATGCAGCGACTATTGAGCAGTATATCCTAGAAGTTCAGGCACATCTCAGCCATATTAATCAGCAGTTAGGTATTGATAATCTATTGAACTATTCATTTAAAAAGCAGGCGGAGTTGATTCATGACGCCATTCAGTTAAAGAGCAAGTTTTCTGAAAAAGCGCCAGAAGCTGCGCCAGCGATTGCAGACACTCAAGATACCCTGCCGATTGAGGAAACGATGCAAGCAGGCGAAGCCATTGCAAAACCTGTTAAGGTAGCCGTTAAAGTGGAACAAGCACCTGTTGATCAAGCTCAGACTGCGGAGGTTGTTGATCGAGAGCCTGTTCAAGCACCTGAAGCGGTCGTTGAATCGACTGAAACAGTTAAGGCAGAGCCTACTCCTAAGGCGGATATTCAGCATAGTGAACGGCAAGAAGCCCCTAATGTTCAAGCGAATGTCGCTACGCCAGTCACTGAGCCATCTTCTGACCCTATCCCAGTAGATAAGGAGACTGAGGCTACGCAATCTCTTCCCATCACCGAGCCCACAACTCAGACACCTGCAATCATTGATGAAATGAAAGTGGTGACCAAAACTATCGATTAATCCTTGTTGTTACTTTTGCTTAATACTTTTGACGCTACCATTAACCTCCCATACCTTCGGTATGGGCTTGCGATTTTTATCGATCATCAATAAGAACAGACTAAGTTGACATAAGGGCACCTCTAAAAATTGCTTTCGGGCTCTGTAACGAAATTAAATAACG
>JAPOUS010000183.1 GCA_026708525.1 Cellvibrionales bacterium | reverse complement strand
CGGCACCCACTAGCTGACCAACAAAGTTAGCATCTGAGTTTGTTAAAGGTACAACCATAACACCGAATAGCCCCACAACACCGTGAACTGAGATTGCGCCAACAGGATCATCAATCTTCAATTTATCAAGAAGCACAATGCTGAATACAACAATTAAACCACCGACAGCACCGATAAGTGTTGCTTCAAGCGGGCTAGGTGAATGAGGGGCGGCAGTGATGGCAACAAGGCCTGCCAGTGCGCCGTTAAGTGCCATCGTTAGATCGGCTTTGCCGAATAGGATGTATGCTGTGACAAGCGCGGCAATCAAACCACCTGATGCCGCAGCATTGGTGTTAAGAAAAACATTAGCCACTTCGTTAGCTGCGCCAATACCTGATAGCTGTAAAGTTGAGCCGCCGTTGAAACCGAACCACCCCATCCACAGGATGAATGTGCCTAAGGTAGCAAGCGGTAAGTTAGCACCAGGAATCGCACGAACTTCACCGTTCGCACCATACTTGCCTTTACGTGGGCCTAGCAATAATACGCCGGCTAATGCAGCAGCAGCACCTGCCATATGAACGATACCAGAACCTGCATAGTCGTTGTAATCAAGCGCGAACATGCCGAATACTTCAGCGCCTGCCCAAGTCCAGCTACCTTCCATTGGGTAGATGAATCCTGTCATCACAACAGCGAATGCCAAGAAAGCCCAAAGCTTCATACGTTCAGCAACGGCACCTGATACGATAGACATGGCAGTTGCTACGAAAACGACTTGGAAGAAGAAGTCAGAAGCACCAGAATAAGCAAGGCTTGCATCTTCAGCGCCTGCTTGGAATGCTTTAGCACCGGCTAATACTTCATCAACATTGGCAGCACCCGCAGTGCCTGATAAAAAGTAACCACCGCCATACATGATTTCGTAACCGCAGATTAGGTACATAGTACAAGCGATTGCAAATAATGCGACGTTTTTGGTTAAGATTTCAGTGGTGTTTTTTGCACGGACAAGGCCAGACTCGAGCATTGCAAAGCCGGCTGCCATCCACATGACTAGCGCACCGCACACCAAAAAATAGAAGGTGTCGATGGCATAGCGCATTTCAAATACGAGATTTTCCATGGGTTTGCCTCTTGGGTTTATTGATTATTAGTTCTTAATGTATTGCTTGTTGCGCGCGTATTAACGTGTTGATACGTTAGATTGCGTCAACGCCGGTCTCGCCGGTACGGATGCGGATGACTTGCTCAAGGGCTGAGACAAAGATTTTACCGTCACCGATTTTGCCTGTGTTGGCGGCTTTGCTGATCGCATCAATGGTTTGATCTAGCATTTCATCGCTGACCGCGACTTCGATTTTAACTTTAGGTAAAAAGTCGACGACATATTCAGCGCCACGATACAGCTCAGTGTGACCTTTTTGACGACCAAAGCCTTTTACTTCGCTGACTGTGATCCCTTGAACGCCAATCTCTGATAGGGATTCACGAACATCGTCTAACTTGAATGGTTTAATGATAGATGTCACTAATTTCATGCGTTGTCTCCTAGACGTGTTGAATTGCGAGGATGCCTCAACTTAGTTGTTGAGGCAAGAGGGGGATTTATAGGCTGAAAGTCTTGCTGACGTCTAGAACGATGTAGCCTGTGCCAGTGTCTGTCACTCGCTCGCCATCAACATAGTTTTTGCCATCTTGTTCTACGCCAAACTTTTTGCCAACGGTCAATGTCATATCTAAAGTCGCGACTTCACCGCTTGCAGAGATTTCAGCGTAGTTGTAAGAAGTGTTTTGCTTGCTGTCTTCTAAGTCAGAAGCGTAGTGACCAATGACTGCACCGAATACTTCACCAGACCAGCTTAGATCGGTGTAGATGTAAGAGTAAGTTTCAAGAGGGGTTTTTGTGTCTGCGTCAAAGTTATGATCCCAGCCATAGTAAGCAGAAAGGGCGAAGCCTTTATAGCCGATGCTACCGCCGAATTCATCTTCAAAGTTTTGAAGGTAGTTAGAAGCATAAGTATATGTGTAAGCAGTATAGCCTAAGCTGAAGTTCAGGCCGTTATCGAATTCTTGGCCATAACCTGCGTAGTAGTCAACTTCTAAGCCGTTACCCGTTGCATCGCCGTCTTGGATTGCCCAAACGCCGGCATAAAAGCCAGATGCTTCGTAATCAACACTGAAGTAAGCGCCAGCGTCACCTAGTGCAGAACCACGATAAACGTAGTCAGTGACAAAACCCGCAGTGGCAGAAACGTCAGCCATTGAAGGTGCAGCAAGACCAGCTGATAGTGTAGCGGCAGCAATCGAGGTCATTAATGTTTTTTTCATGGTGTTACCCTTTACGTCGTTGGATTATTTTAAAAATTGGCTATTCTAATTCAGCCACCTTTTGGGTGGCACTAAAATCTATCCTTTTTTCTGTGTCTATCCTTGATGAAATTTGTACCTTTTTTAAGCAATCATAATGCCAACTTTTTGAACTATCTTATAAAACAATGAGTTATAAGAATTTTTTTCATTTGGTCAAACTTTTTTCTATTTTAAGTGCACCAAAATGGCTGCTCTAAAAAAAAGCGGGTGCGTGCAAGCGCTTCATGATGGTGCAAAAAAATTGCCGATGACGCTTTACTTACCTTTGACCTGAGGATCGATTGTTTTATAAGCTTTCTATTACCTTAAATGCGAAATGCTGCTCTGTTTAGCTCACTATCCGTAGTTATTGGTTGCATAAGCATCGGTGAGGTGCTTAATGGGTATAGGTAAATATTTATGTGAGTACTATTCATCTTCTCATCTTCCCATAAGTGCTCACCGTTACCGGCCTGCGTCTATGCTCCTGCGGGGGAGTGCAAAGTCGTTAACGCTGCGATTATTTACGCAAACCATTCATCATGCCGATTGATGCCTATGAAAGGAGATGTTGGGTTATGTCTTGCCTATTGATTTTAACCTGTGTTCAAGCGATGATACTTAAGTTTTGTTTGCCTTCGAGTAGGGTTTGAGTTTGTAACGTTATGGCCGGTATTCCATTTCCACCGTTTAATAAAGAAGTTGTTCAACAATTTGTTGAGTCCGCCAGTAAGTTGATGCCTTCAGAGCAGTCGCGAGAAGAGTTGCACCAACAGTTGCAGATTCTCATGCAGGGGGCCCTAAGTAAAATGGATTTATTAACGCGCGAAGAGTTTGATGCGCAAACGGCAGTACTGCATCGCATGCAAGAACGCATAGCTCAGTTAGAGTCGCAGCTGGCTGCGTTAACGGAAAAAGTAGATAAGCAGGCTTAACTCAACGATAGTTGAGCGATTAATAGCAACATGGCCACCGCAGTTTTGATGAATAGGCGTTCTCGCGCTGAACATGAAACCGAGGCTGGCAATAGCCATAATTAACCAACAATAAAAAACACAGGATGTGTTATATGGGTATAGCAACGATAAAAACCCGCGCGTTACAGGCAATGGATGCACCAGAAGTCACGGTTGAAGTTCACTTAACCTCAGGTTTGCCGGGGTTTAGTTTGGTTGGCCTGCCGGAAACCGGTGTTCGCGAAGCAAAAGATCGTGTGCGCAGCGCCATTCTTAATAGTCAATTTGAATTCCCTTTGCAGCGCATTACTGTGAATCTTGCCCCTGCTGATTTGCCTAAAGAAGGGGGACGCTTTGATTTAGCCATTGCCTTGGGTATCTTGGTGGCATCAAAACAAGTGCCTGATAAGTTGCTTGAGAATGCAGAGTTTCTAGGTGAGCTTGCGCTTACAGGTCAAATACGGCCGGTTAGAGGTGCGTTAATTTGTGCGATGAAAGCGCATCAATCCGGGCATATGATTATCTTGCCGGATGCTAATGGCGCTGAAGCAAGATTGGCTGTCGGCGACGGGCATTTGGTTGCAGGGCATTTGTCTGAAGTCACCGCTTTTCTACATGAGGCGCAGTCTCTTACCATGAGCGATGACGAAGGCACAAGTTGTGCGGTGAGCCAAGCCTTAGATTGCAAAGAGATAAAAGGCCAATCGCAGGCAAAACGTGCATTAGAAATCGCAGCAGCAGGTGGTCATAACTTATTACTCTCAGGCCCACCGGGCTGTGGAAAATCTATGTTGGCTGAACGTTTGCCTGGTATTTTACCACCAATGACCAAAAAAGAAGGGCTATCGCAATTATCAGTGAAGTCAGTGTTACATCATAGTTTTGATGCCAAACACTGGTTGCAGAGACCTTTTCGTTCGCCACATCATTCATCCTCGACTGCCGCCATTGTGGGTGGCGGTAACCCGCCAAAGCCTGGAGAAATATCCTTAGCACATCATGGGGTATTATTTTTGGATGAAATTCCAGAGTTTCAGCGTAATGTGCTAGAAGCCTTGCGAGAGCCTTTAGAGAATCGTGAGATATGTATTTCGCGTGCCAGTCATCAAGCGGTCTACCCTGCGAATTTTCAATTAGTCGCAGCGATGAATCCTTGTCCTTGCGGCTATTTTGGCGACAATTTGCATCAGTGTAAATGCAGTGCAGAGCGGATTAAGCGTTATCGAGATAAATTATCCGGCCCGTTGTTGGATCGCATTGATTTGCAGTTAACGTTGCAGCCAACGCCATTAAATTTGATTACATCGCCTTCGGATACCTTGCCTGAAGAATCCAGCAAAGAGATACAAAAGCGGGTTATTCGAAGCTGTGATAAGCAGATAGCTCGTCAGGGCAAGCGAAATGCCCAGCTAGCGGGTGATGAAATTTTTTCGCTAGGGCTGTTTTCTCAAGAATCGTTAAGCTTGCTTGAAACGTCAGGTGAGCGAATGAATCTTTCGGCAAGAGCGTTGCAACGAGTCAGCAAGGTCGCTCGAACTATCGCGGATCTTGAAGCGCGAGAAGAAGTGAATCGATCACACGTGCTTGAAGCCTTGAGTTACCGCCCAGCAGGTTAATGTTGTCAAAGAGGAATAGTGGTAAACTCTCTTTGTTTACTCTCTTGGATTTTAAGCTAAGTGCAACATCTTAATCCTCAGCAAAAAAAAGCGGTGAAAGAAATTTCTTCGCCTTGTTTAGTCCTTGCGGGCGCAGGCAGTGGTAAAACCAGTGTTATTACCCAAAAAATTGCTTACCTCATTGATCAATGTGAACTTCCTGCAAAACATATTGCAGCGGTGACCTTTACCAATAAAGCCGCTAAAGAAATGAAAGAGCGTGTAGGTAAATTGCTGCCTAAAAAACAGACGCGCGGCTTGATGGTCTCCACCTTTCATACATTAGGGCTGACGATCATTCGAAAAGAAGCAGCCCTACTAAACCGCCGTGCAGGCTTTTCGATTTTTGATGCGGAGGATGCTAAATCCTTACTGAAAGAGTTAGCTATGGCGCAAGGTGAATTCGATTTAGATCTGATTGATTTTGTTCAGCAAACCATTTCGCACTTAAAAAATGCCATGACCTCGCCTGAAAAAGCAATGGAGCAGGCTAAAAATCCGCAAGAGATGCAGGTTGCGAGCATTTACAAGCAGTATCAAGTGTCTTTAGAAGCCTATAATGCGGTCGACTTTGATGATTTAATTGGTTTACCTGTGGCGCTTTTTCAATCGAATCAAGAGGTTTTGGCTAAATGGCAGGGTCGTATCCGCTATTTGCTGGTTGATGAATATCAAGACACAAACCATTGCCAGTATGCGTTAGTCAAGTTGTTAGTGGGGGGGCGTTATGGGTTAACCGTGGTTGGTGATGATGATCAATCAATTTATGCTTGGCGGGGGGCAAAGCCTGAAAATCTGGCCGAGCTGCAAACAGATTTTCCAACGCTTAAGCTGATTAAACTCGAGCAAAATTACCGTTCAACCGGGATTATTCTGGATTGTGCAAATACGCTAATTCAAAATAATCCGCATGTGTTTGAAAAAAAATTATGGAGTGATTTGGCCTTTGGGCAGCCTATTCGCGTGATAGCAACAGCGAATGAAAAAATAGAAGCCGAGCGGATAGCGAATGAGATTATTTCTGCAAGGCTTAGAAAACAAAATAAATACAGTGATTATGCCATTCTTTATCGAAGCAACCACCAAGCACGGTTAATGGAGTTGGCGTTACGTGCTGAAAATATTCCTTATAGTATCAATGGCGGTGTCTCATTTTTTTCGCGCACTGAAGTGAAAGATATTATGGCTTATTTAAGGCTTTTAGCTAACCCGGATGATGATAATGCGTTTTTGCGGATTATTAATGTGCCCCGACGAAAAATTGGCGCTTCGACGTTACAGGCGTTGGCCCAAGTGGCTAAAGCGCGAAATCTAAGTCTTTATGCTGCCTGTGATAGTTATTTGACGAATTCAGGATTAAGCCAAGCGGCAATAGATAATCTGAAAGGCTTTTATCAATGGATGCAAGATTTGATGCGAGTGATGGATGAGAAAAGTCCCATGGATGTTGCCCAGCAAATGGTTAATGAAATTAATTATGAGGCCTGGCTGCATTCCAACAGCGCTAATGCACAAGCGGCCGAGCGACGTATGGAGAACATTCGTTTTTTATTGGATAACCTGCAAAGTGCTTATCAATATGAGCAAGAAGAATCTGATGAGGCGACCATTAAAGATGCGATTAATCGTTTGATTTTGCGCGACATGATGGAGCGGCAATCAGAGGAAGAAGAGCAAGATACCGTGCAAATGTTGACCATGCATGCAGCAAAGGGGTTGGAATACCCAACAGTTTTTATGGTCGGGGTAGAAGAAGAAATTTTGCCACATCGTAACAGTATCGAATCCGATGACATTGAAGAAGAAAGGCGTTTGGCCTATGTGGGCATTACGCGAGCACGTGAGAATTTGATTATCACTTATGCGAATCAGCGTAAACAGTTTGGCGAAATGTTAGACACTACACCCAGCCGATTTATTGATGAATTGCCAACAGAGCATATTCAGTTTGAAGGGCGTAGCGAGGAGGCTACCGAGGCAAGCGTTCAGCAAGGGAAAGAAACCCTCGATGGCTTAAAGCGGCTGTTTGATGATTTTTGAGCTAAATATTTAGCGCTCCCACGCAGAGCATGGGAACGAGAGGTGTTTTTTGTAGAGCGAAACGACTATGGCAGCATAAAGTCAACGGCAGCTTTGATTTCGTCATCAGAGCAGTCGCTACATAAGCCTTTTGCAGGCATAGCCCCAACACCGTTTGTTGCATTGGTATAAAGCGTATCCAAGCCTTTGGCAAGGCGATCTTTCCATTGGCCGGCATTGCCTTTGATTGGCGCACCAGCAGCACCTGAGGTATGGCAGGCAGTACAGAAGGTATTAAAAACCTGCTCGCCAGAGCGAGGCTCGCCACCGGATTTTGCGACGGTTAAGTTTTTAGCGCATTCTTCGCCTTGCAGGCAAACTTCACCCACAGGCTTAATGCGATCGCTAATGGCAGCGCGCTTTTGCTCAGAAAGTGCAGCAGCTTGGTAGCTTAGGCTAAATAATGCAAGGCTCATGACTAAACCTAGCGTGCGAGAAATAGAGCGATAGAGTGGTAGCATCTAAGATCCCTTTGAGTCATCGTTATTTTGTCGAGATTATACCTTGTTGCTTAGTTGTACGAAAGCTCTATTCTCAGACAGTGCGTTCAGCCATAACATCTTCAGGAATACGACTGACTTTTGAGGCCTTAGGGTATGCCGTTTTTTGCGTTTTATCGGATCGGCAGCGATAATATCCTGATACTTTTTTTTGAGATGCGTTATGTCTTCCCTTCAAGATCAATTAATGAAAGCTGGCCTCGTTGATAAAGATAAAGCCAAAAAAATCAAAAAGGCCAAACACAAGCAACAAAAGGTTGCACAAAAGAGTAAGCAGGTTACTGATGATGAGGTAAAGCTTGCGGCTAAAGAAGCGATCAAAGCCAAAGCAGAAGTTGATCGCCAGTTAAATCTTGAAAACAAAGCGGTGCTTGAGAAAAAAGCAATTTTAGCACAAGTGAAGCAAATGATTTTGATGAATCGCATAGCGCGCACGAAAGGTGATGTTGCTTATAATTTTGTTGACCAGGGTAAAGTGAAGACGCTTTATGTATTACCCAAATATCAAGAAGAATTAAGTCGTTCATTGCTTTCTATCGGGATTGTTGAAGAGCCGAGCGGTCGAACCTATCACTTGATCCCCAAAAAAGCGGCAGAAAAAATTGCAGAACGATCTCCTGAGCATGTCGTGATTATTGAAAAGGACACGCAAACGCCGGTCGAGGATGACCCTTATGCCGATTATCAAATTCCAGATGATTTAATGTGGTAGGTTTTTACCCTGTTCCTCTCTTTTTTTGCCACTGAGATTTTATTAATTAGTGTGCCACTTCTTCTGATTTGAGGCTGCGCAAACGATGGTATGTTAAAGCGCGGCTTTCTCTATCCCTTATTGCTTGGTTGTTTTACCTGCGTCAATAAGTTTACCTTATTAATCCAAGGATATTCGCTTTATAGCTTTGGAAGAGGCAAGTGTTGCTTCGGTGAAACCTAACTTAGCTGTGGAGTGACAACCTTTGCACTCCTAAGTAGGCGCATAGGAGTATGTAGGCGCATTGGAGTAAGTAGGCACATGGGAGCAAGGCCGGTAATTACACGAACTTATGGGAAGATAAATAGATTCTGATGGGCGATGATACCTTGCTCAAGAAGAATTGTGAGTTAATCCCTAGAAGGTGGGAACTGATTCTCTTGAAGCGCGCTCTAAGCTTAATCAGATATTGCTTAAGTGAACCTGTTTGGAGTTTCTCATGAAAGCTTACGAGCGAATTCTCGTTGCCGTTGATCTAGAACAAGAAAGCCAAGGTATTATTGAGCGTGCTGCTGCCATTTCGTCAGCGGCTAAGGTTTCGGTTGTTCATGTCGTTTTGCCGTTATCACAAGCGTTTTATGCTAATGGCCTCGGTTTGGTTCAGCCGATGGTAGATTTAGCTAAGTTAGAAGAAGAAATCATTGATAAAGCGATGGATGATTTGTCTCAATATGTCAGTGGGGTCCCGTCCGATGGCCGTATTCACTATGATGTAAAAAAGGGGGATGTTGTGGATACAATAGTTGATACTGCTAAAGAATCGCAAGCTGACTTAATTGTGTTAGGTAGTCACGGAACATCAGGTATAAAACTGTTATTAGGGTCAACAGCAAACGGTGTTCTGCATCATGCGCCCTGCGATACATTGATGATAAAAATCTAGCAATAACAGTAGGTTAAGTTTTTTTGGGGTGGATAATATTTTATTTTTTCATTAGATTAATA
>JAPOUS010000102.1 GCA_026708525.1 Cellvibrionales bacterium | reverse complement strand
GGGACTGTTTTCAGGCTCTACGAGCTCCTCATACATGCTTCCCCACTTGTCGAGTATCAATCGACGACCTGTTATATGATGGCTGCGCTCATAGGACTTGGTGACAGTTAGCGACTTGTCTGCCGGGCTATTGCTGTGGCTCAGGCACATGGCAATCAGCTCCAAGCTCTGTTCTTCGTCACCCATAGCGGTGGCAAATACCGTACGTGAGCCATGGCCACACATCAGTTCCTTGAAGTCGGTACGGTTTATGAGTTGAGCGAAGCAGCCAGCGCTTAGAGGTTTTGTCGCATCTTTTTTGCAGAAGATGTAATGCTGGGCATGCCCGATCGTTTTTATCAGCTCTATGATACGCATGGCTTGACGGCTGAGAGGAACGACAAAGGCCTTGCCATTCTTCATTTCCTCTTTGGAAAACTCTAACTGCTTTTTATCAAAGTTAACGTGATCAAAGGTCAGGCGGCTGGTGAGCCCGGGCCTTAATCCTGTTAGCAGCATAAAATCCAAGCCGAGCGGCCGGGTGTAGAGTGCGTTGACCTGAACAATCTCTCCCATGAACTCATTGACTTGGCGAGGCTCTATGGCGGTATAGCCTTTTCTGTCACGCTTACCAAAGACATCAAATGGCTCATTGAGCATGATATGAGGGTTGTACATGCCAAAATGTTTAACCGCATATTTAGCAATGGCTCTCAGGATGCGAAAGCAGATACGTGCTGTTTCTTCCCCCGTATTCCGATTGTTGCTATTGGCTTTGACGTCAGTCTGAATTTCATCGATCCATTCATCGATGATAGATTCCGTGATCTCGTTTATTGAAAAGTGCTCGATGTAACCGCAGTGTCGTTCAAAGATCGCATTATCGCGTTCAACCTCGTCGGTGTTACGGCCTTTGTTTTTGCGTTTCATCACACGCCTATCAGCGTATGCCCTGAACAGCATCTGAATAGAGAAACCGTTTTTCCTCCGTAGCTGCTTAGCTAGAGAACGGATGTCCTTTCCCTCCTTTGCCTGCTCGCCAAGGTATATATACGACTCTTTAGCTTTTTCTAAATCCTCGTCCGTACCTAATAGGAGTAAAGTCTTCAAGTAATTAACGCGCAGATAGAGTTTGCAGCTGCCATCGTAGTACCAACGAACAACAAGATTGCGATAAGGATGTGGCAGGCATATAAACTTTTTCCGGCGATGGTATCCATCGAACTCGCTGGGCGATAATCCGAGTTTATTCTGTAACTGTACGCGGATAATTTCTTTCGCGTTGTTGATGGATGACTTTAAATAACCCACCTTGACGTTGTCATCTATATCAAATTCATTGCTCATCAAATACACCTCTCTGCTGTGAACTGATAAACAGATTAGTTGAGGTGATTTGAATTGGTCAATAGCTCGTGGCTGGGTAAAAAGGCTAACAAAAACAACACTCTAACAAGATTTTTATACTGGTCAATGAAGCTGGTTAAAAGCCGGAAATACTCTTAGAAAACAGGTGTTTCTTTAATTAAATTTTTCCGATTGTTAGAATGTTATTTCCTGAAATTTGTCGCTCTTACATTCGAATGTGTTAGATGTCAGTTGTGATAATGAATGGCGAGTTATTCGTATAGCCGCACGTGCAAAACCGACTGTGAAAGTTGTTAGAGGTAAAAATGGCGGAAAAATTGGGATCTGATTGATGGCGATTTTGGTGCTTGTTAGAGTGCGGTCGTAAGAATACTTATTTTTGAAATAAAAACTTTCAAAATCGTGTACTACACCTTGTTTTAAAAGTGTGATGCGTATCACATTATGGTTTTCGCAACTGGGCCTAATAAAGCCCAGCTTCTACCAGAATATCCTCCCAGTCCTGCATCAATTGCCTGCGCCTATCGACATAATCGGCTCGGTTATAAGCTGCACGTACGTCATCTTTTAGCCCGTGAGCCAGTGCCGCTTCAATCAAGTCAGCCTCTTTGCCGAGTTCATTGAGAGCTGTAGAGGCGATGGATCGGAACCCGTGTACCGCCATAGCCCATCCGTTTTAATGCAACATTGCCGCTTTGACTGTTGATGTGATCACTGGAACCTTTGCGGTCGGAGGGGAACACGTGGGTGGATTCACCACTGATGGCCTTCATACGTGTCAGTAATTCCAACGCTTTGGGGCAGAGAGGCACAATATGTATCTGCTTGCGCTTCATCCGTTCAGCCGGGATCGTCCACAATCCTCTGTCGAAATCGATTTCGCACCACTGTGTTCCGGCAGCCTCAGAGGGTCGCACCATGGTTTGCAGTTGCCATAACATCAGCTCACGTGTTGTGGTTCTGATGGATGCCATATAGATGTCGCGCAATAACTTGGGTAACTCGTTGGGGCTGATGCTGGGCAAGTGCTTTTTCTCTGGGCGTAGAAAACCCGCTTTGATACCGGCCAAACAGTTGTGCTTGATCAGGCCCGTGTTCACGGCAAAGGTCATGATTTGGTTGAGGCGCATGCAGACACGTTTCACCGCTTCAAGCGAGCCTTTGGCTTCTAGTGGTTTTAACGCACGTATGACCCGTTGGGCAGATAGGTCTTCCAATGGCACATTGCCGAGTCTGGGAAAGGCATGCAGCTCTAGTGACCGCCAAATGTCATCGGCATAGTCGGCAGTGATTTCTGCTTTTTTGATCTCCAGCCATGCATGGGCCACGTGCCGCAGTGTGTTGCTGCGGGCGATTTCGCGTTTAAGCTTTTCTTCGTCCCGTTGTTCTTTGGGATCGATGCCTTTCGCTAAAAGTTTTCGAGCAGCTAATTTTTCTCACGTGCCTCTGCTAAGCTAATCGCAGGGTAGGGGCCAAAGCTGATATTGCTGCGGCCTTTTTCATAGAGGCGAGAATATTTGAACAACCACGATTTAGAGCCAGAGGGGAGTATGCGTAAATACAGACCGTCACCGTCGGAGAGCATTTTGACTTTGTCAGAAGGTTTGGCGTTGGCGACTTGTGTGGCCGTGAGTGGTTTGATGCGTTTAGCCACGGTACACCCCCTGAGTCAGGTTGATGTATACCATGGGAATACGAAAAAAGGCGTGTACTACAACTTGTACTATACCCTTGGCGGAAAAATGAAAAGGATGAAAAAAGCCTTCTCCCCGCAAGGCCCCGTGATTCGTGGCTTTGCGATGGGTTGGAAGAAGATTTGATGGTGTTGGAAATGGAATTTGGTGGAGTCGGCGGGAATTGAACCCGCGTCCGCCAGCTCGCCATTAATGGCTCTACATGCTTAGATCCATCGATTGATTTAGCGCATTACAGCCCGATGGGCAGGACGTAAATTGCGAGTTTAGTAAAGTTTAACTACGACACCCTAAACATATGCCGCTGCGATCCAGTTCTGATTGACGGTCGTTACCGCGGTACTGGCACCTTGGTAAAGACCGTAGCGGACGTTAATTGCCGCTAGGCGAGGGATTATGCTGCTAGAGCCATCCTCTCATAGTTATCGTCGTTTGCAACTATAACAAGTTCAGCTTTGGATTTACGTGATTGGCTGACCTCACGACATGCACCAAGAACTTTGATACCGACGTCGAATCCAAATCGACCCCGTATTGCTCTTGTGCGAATTATGGGTTGAATGGTGCGATTAATCAAGGAGCAGATCACGCCTTTTTATATTTAGCGTATTTATCAAAAAAATTGATCAATTCTTGACTACACTGACATCATTTAATGAGCAGAAGGTGCGCTATGCGGTTGAATTATCAACAATGGATTGGTGGTGTTTGCTTACTTTTATTGCTGCTTTCGGGGTGTGCAAATTACCCTAAAAACATCAAGCCAATCATGGATTTTAACAAAGAGCGCTTTCAGGGGCGTTGGTATGAAGTCGCAAGGCTGGCTAATGCTTTAGAGCAAGATTTTGTTGATGTAACCGCCAGCTACACATTGAATGATAATGGCGATTTTAATGTGGTTTTTCGCAATCGTCATGCTCGCACTGGCGAAGAAACAGAAATAGAAAGTGTGGTGGGCTTTAAAAAGAAAGCGCATATAGGCCATTTTAAAGCGTCCATTTTTTGGCCGTTTTATCTTTCTTTTATTCTCTATGAAGTTGATCCAGATTATCAATATGCCTTCCTTTGCAGTGCCAGTGGCAATGAATTTTGGCTATTGGCAAGAACGCCTAGGGTTTCTGAGCAAGTAATAAACAAGTTTAAAGAAAGTGTCAGTAAGCGTGGGTATCCGCTTGAGCAGCTATTGATAGTTGATCAGGCATCAGATAAATAGCGGCAAAATAAAAGGGTGCATTATTAGTAATCTTTCCATACGTTCTTGCAGTTACCGGTCTCGCTCCTCTACTCCTGCGTGTCAGTGCAAAGTCGTTAAAGCTGCGATTATTTACGCAACTTAATAGAATCACCCTTTATGTAAAATCCGTTGTTTTTCTCTGTTCCAGTCCCTTTCTTTCTCTGCGGCACGCTTATCATGTAGTGCCTTACCTTTGGCAAGTGCGATGGTGGCCTTGATTAAATGCTTTTTCCAATAAAGTTGAGTGCAAACACAGGTATGGCCTTTTTGAGCAACAGCGCCTTGTAGCTTGGCAATTTCTTTTTTGTGCAGTAACAATTTGCGTGTACGTTGAGGGTCAGTGACGAAATGGGTGGATGCTGTGGGGAGTGGGTTAATCAGAGAACCAAGTAGCCAAGCCTCGCCATCTTTAAGCATCACATAGCTATCAACCAGCTGTACTTTCTTTTCTCTGAGCGCTTTAACTTCCCAGCCGCTGAGGACAATACCTGCCTCAAATGTGTCCTCAAAAAAATAGTCATGCCGTGCTTTTTTGTTTTGTACGATGACATTATCAGGGACTTTAGGTTTTTTCTTTGCCATTGGCCTTTATTCGTTCGTGTTGAAGGTGTTGAATTTTAGCAGTTTTTTATCGACAATACTGGCCGATAAAACCCGAGTAATTGACGAAAGCACATTATGACACATATTCATCGTTCAGCGATTTTACCTTATAGCGATGAAAAGATGTTTGCTTTGGTCAATGATGTTGGCGCTTACCCAGATTTTTTACAGGGGTGCGCGGGTGTTGATATCCATGAAGCCAGCGAAACGGCCATGCTAGCAACCCTTTACCTGGAAAAACGCGGTATCAAGTTCCAATTTACCACGAAAAATAGCTTAGAAGCACCAAAGTCTATTCGAATGTCACTGCAAGATGGCCCTTTTGATAGCTTATCGGGCCATTGGTTCTTTCAACGGCTTGAAGAAAATGCCTGTAAGGTCATTTTAGATATCGAGTTTAGTTTATCCAAGCGGTTGGTGAGTCTGGCTTCTAAAAAATTGTTTGATAATGTTAGCCACAATATGGTGGATAGCATGATAGCGAGAGCGCGGAGTCTTTATGGTTGATATGACAGTTGAGGTAGCTTATGCGCTGCCCGATAAACAAAAAATTATTGCTCTAACGGTTCCTGAGGGTACTATTGCGCTAGATGCGGTTATTCAATCCAATATTGTGGATGTTTTTCCAGAAATAGATCCCCAGACGGCAAAAATGGGTATTTTTGGTAAAGCGATTAAACCCAAAAACCAAGTACTAAAAGAGGGTGATAGAGTAGAGATTTATCGCCCATTGCTCTCTGATCCAAAAGCAACCAGAAAAGCACGGGCAGAAAAAGCTAAAGCGAAAAAAGAAAAATCCTAGCGAATCAGTAAGCAAACATTTAGAAAAATTTTCGTTTAAGGGTTTTTGTTGGTTTTTGATCAATCCGCTGAAGCTTTAACGTCTCATCAAAATATAAGGTTAAGACCTTGCGGGTAATGACCCCTTTTCCTGACTCAAAGGTATAGACATAATCCCAACGGTTAGGATGAAAGGTATCTTTAACAATAGGCGTGCCGAGCAAGTAGCGAACTTGCCTTGTGGTCATGCCGATTTCGAGCTGATCGAGTTTCTTTTTGTCCACAATATTGCCTTGATCAACGTCGATTCGATAGACCCAAGGAAAATGACTTGTACTGCATCCAGAAAAGAATAGGCCGGCGGCTAAAATGAAAAGCAGCTGCCGGGAAAGTTTAAAAGTCATGTGTTGCATTAGTCAGGTTTAATTTCACCAAAATGAGCTGGTGATGTTATCATAAACCCATAATTTAAATCATCCGAAGGTTTTGCGGTTATGTCTTTAAGTAATCAGGAATTACGAAAAGCTGGGTTAAAAGTGACCTTGCCTCGTATCAAAATATTGCAAATTCTCGAAAACGCCCAAGAAAAATCTGCGCACATGAGTGCTGAGGATGTGTATAAAGAATTGCTAGAAGCCGGTGAAGAAGTTGGATTGGCAACCGTTTATCGTGTATTGACTCAGTTTGAAACGGCGGGCTTGGTTGAGCGTCACAACTTCGAGGGCGGTCATAGCGTCTTTGAAATTGCTCGAGAAGAGCACCATGATCACATGGTAGATAGCGAAACTGGGGAAGTGATTGAGTTTCATGATGAAGATATTGAGCGTCTTCAGATGGAAATCGCCCAGCGCCACGGTTATGAACTGGTAGATCACTCTTTAGTACTTTATGTAAAGAAAATTAAAGGTTAAATACAGGGAAGCCGATGAAAAAGGAACTTTCAATTTATCAGGTTGATGCTTTTGCATCCAAACCCTTTGAAGGTAATCCCGCAGCGGTCATCCCGCTGAACGAGTGGTTACCTGATATAACCCTTCAGTCTATTGCAGAAGAAAACAACCTTTCAGAAACAGTTTTTTTTGTTAAAACCAATGATCGCTATCATATCCGCTGGTTTACACCGACAGTTGAGGCGAAAATGTGCGGCCATGCAACGCTTGCCAGTGCATTTGTCCTGTTTACTATATTGGGTTATGGAGAGGACACTATTCATTTTGATTCACTTTCGGGGCCCTTGTCAGTCAGTAAAGAAGAGGGTTTGTTGGTGCTGGATTTTCCTGCGCAATCGGCTCACAATATACCTGTCCTTCCTATTTTTGAGCAAGCTTTAGGGGTTAAGCCGCAAGCGGTTTTTCAGTCGATAGATACCATTGTTTTGTTTGAAAATGAGGCCGATATTCTTAAACTAACCCCGGATTTTACACGCCTTTCTGAGATTGAGACTCGCGGCATTATTGTCACGGCAGCTTCCAAAACCTATGATTTTGTCTCACGCTTTTTTGCTCCTCGATCAGGCATTATGGAAGACCCGGTAACAGGCTCTGCGCATACCCAGCTCACGCCATTTTGGGCTAATCGATTAGATAAAACATCACTGATCGCAAAGCAAATTTCCCGGCGAGGGGGTACTTTATACCTAACCTTAGCGGGCGATAGAGTGAAAATGGCAGGTGAGGCAGTCCTTTACCTGGAAGGCAAAATTACGATAACGACGTAAATTGGTGGTTTCAATCACTCGCTTACGCTTAGTTGGTTATTTCGATTTCAAAAATTCTAGGCCTATCAAAATACCATGCGAAGTTTGGTGTATCCGGTATTGGCTTATTTTTGCATCATTCAGAATAAAAAATAGCAAGCCAGATGGTTATTTGCCCAGGGTCTGTCCAGGTAACACGGTGCTTTTCATGAGCCGGTAAAAGCATGTTGTCGCCAGCTGTTAAGTTGAATTCGCCTTTGTTTTTTATAAGTAGCTTGGCATTTCCCTGTAACAGTAACACCCATTCGTTTTCGTCTTGGTCATACCACTCGCCCTCAGGCGTGGTTTGGCCATATGATAATATGCGCTCGATGCGCACATTTTTGCCTGTTAGAATAGGTGTGAATACTTCTTCTGGTAAAGCTTTAGGCAAAGCAGTAAAAACATTGACAGTATTCTCAAGCTTATTCTGTCTGAGCTTTGTATTGGCGGTTTTCATAGCTAAGTCCCATGCTATCGAGTATGAAACTAAAAATGGCATTGTACTCGACAATATCGTATACAGTTTCTCTGAGTTGATCTAGCTTTTTAATTGTCAGTAGACCAAAGAGTAAGACAGGGTTTTGGTTCGTCATATTTTCTTGGAGTGTAGCTGCAAATTTATATGACTGAGGTGAGAGAATTTGAGATTCATACGCGGGTGGGATAATTAGCATGGAAGGATAAGATATATCGTTTTTTAACTGCTGAATAGGAGATGTGTCTTTCATTGTTATTATATCTTCAGCAGTCATGTTTTGAGCGATGAATTCCTTATAATATGGATCTTGGTTTATAGCCTTTATATCGTAGTGCTTGTCTAGTGTGCCTTCTCGAATAATAACAGCGTTTGCTAAATCGGGTCGCTGGGTGATTGCCAGACCGACTATTTGGCCAGTAGATGCGTCTTTAGGGTTCATTATGGCTAAACGGCTTGTTGATGTGTATTTTTCTTTAACTAAGAAGTCTGCTGCTGCGATAAGATAATTTGTAGCCGCCATAAGGGTAGGTGATTGATTTCTGTTTATCAGTTCAGGTACTGCCAGAACTCCGCCCATGTCTAACCAAAAGGAAAAATAAAAGTCGATACCCAAAGTCATCATGCGAGGGTAGTTACGAGCATAGAGTATTGTAGGGTTGTCTTTGTTGAGTTCAATGCCTTTTTTAAAATAGATTCTCATCGTTAATCTACTGTTACCTTCAGACAAATACTCAACTTGTTTGGATTCGATGGTGATTGGATTCATTGGACTTTCAGGCGCAATAAAGGTATCGCATTCGCCTGTTTCACTGTTAAAAACATTGATCGATGCAGGCTTAAACAGTTTTTCAGCTTTAAAATAGAGACGCGGCTGAAGTGTGTTGCCCTTGAGTACGCTTGCAATTCTAGTATCAGGGGTTGAGATCTGACGGACAAATTTACCATCAAAGGTATATTGATTAACAACTTGACCATTGTTTGTCGTATTGTACGAGAATAAACTTTTGCCGCCAGCTGAATAGGTTTCACCGTTATCCTGCTTAGGCAGGACCCGAGTCCAGGCTGAAGGTTTAGGCCGGTTAATATTAACCTTAACTACTTGATAGACGGAGGATTGGTAGTTTGTGCTCAAATATAGATTGTCCCCGTCGGAAGTTAAGAAGAAAGTTGAATCATGGGAATCGTTGGTTAAGCATATAGCAGGGCTTGATGGGGAGTTAAGCTTTTTAACAAAGAGGCTAAAACATGTATCTTGAGTTGCATTAATAATTAAAAAGTTCTGATCTTCGGTGACAGTTAAGGTGGCATCTTTTAAGTTAACATCATCCTTTTCGCCGAATATTATATCATCGCTTTCTTGGTTGGTATTAATATCATGAAAATAAATTTTTTTATTAT
>JAPOUS010000345.1 GCA_026708525.1 Cellvibrionales bacterium | reverse complement strand
TAAATGTTAAAGAAGTATTGCCGTGTGATAGAAAAAAATTGCCTGTAACTTCTTTGTCAGAACTCGGCGCAGAGGTGAATCGAACCTGTGTGAATCCTGATTTGGATTCTACGTCATGCTTCTTTTTATTCGCATAAAAAGTACTCGTAGGTAATTGACGCTCCGCGCAATAAGCCTGGATCGTCTTGCCGCTTTGTGTTTGTTCTTCGATTATGCGTGACCAGTCTTTCTTTGTGTTAATTGACATAAGCTCATTTCCTTAAAAAGGAATGAGGGTAATAGAGTCATGCGCGAATGAGGTAGGTGTCTTTGGCTAGACGCTTACATCATGTGTATTGGTTGCTTCAATTCAATTCAATCAGATAGTGAGTGTTTGTTGAGCCTTACTCCCTCTATAACTCATTTGAATGGTTGTACTGCCCGAGCCACCTGTCATCCATGCCCTTCCAGCTGAAACGCCTCCGCCGATAATACTCGCTACATCCCAATTATCAGATGACCACCAGCCCAACTTTGTGATATCTAGTTCAGTCCCATCCATAAAAATGGCTCTCGCAGTGAACCAAACCACCTGTAACGGTTTAGGGGTTGGATGATTAGGTAAAATAATTATTTCCTTAATAGCTTTTGGGTTGACTACTTCAACGGATACAGTATTTTTTATATTTCCGATGCTGGCAGAAACATTAGCTCTACCCATTTGCTTCGCTGTAATAAGCCCCTGGTTGTTAATCTCGGCAATATTTTCATCACTGCTTTGCCAAAGTACAATTTCTGTTATATCCATTGATATACCGTTAGAGTAGGTGCCGCTGGCTTTTAACAGGGCATTGTTGCCTAAGGGTAATTGCTGCAACCCTTGGGTTTGGATTTGTATGCTCTCAAGTTGAGTTTGAATCGAATTAAGAGCGAATGAGGTTTCTTTTCGTGTTTTTTTGTCGATGATGCGTATCACCGCATTACCCAAGCCCACTGCTGTAATTAGCCCAGCTCTTTCGCCTGAGGGAATAACGGTAAAAACCTCTGGATTCTCACTCACCCATATGACCCTGTGAGTGATGTCTATTGTGTCTCCATTACTGAATAACCCGAAGGCATACATCTGCCTATTGTTGCCATTAATGACATCGATTGAATCGCCCGATTTTTCTATCCAAAGCTTTCTGAGCTTGGCATCAATGACCCTTAGCTTTTGAGCTATGGATTTATCTTTGAAGCTGACGCTAACGTCAGTTTCTCCGTTTGATAGGCCTAACACTATGCCTTGTTCTGTCATTGTGGCAATTTGTGAATCATTGCTTTGCCATGTAGCACTTTGTGTTATTTCTTCAATTGACCCGTCATTAAATATCGCTTGTGCTTTAAATTGCTTACTTGCACCGATAGGAAGTCGCTTTCTTTTAGTGAGTATCTCAAGCTGAGTGACTGCTTTATCTTTTACTGTAACCGTGGTTTGCGATTTAATTGGGCCAATCTGAGCGGTTATTATTGAATTGCCTGCCTGAGTGGCTGTGAACGTTCCATTGGGTGTTAAGTTACCGATGGTTGGGTTGAGTATTCCCCAAGTTGCTGTTTCAGTGATATCTGCTTGTGAATTATCTGAATACACACCGATTACCGAAAAGGCTTTATTTAATCCTGCTGTAACAACAGGATGTTGTGGGTGTATCACTAGGTGAGCCAATTTAGCGGGCAGAATAGAGAGTGTTGATTCGGCTATCTTGCGTGAAGCTACGTGTGTTGCTTTGACTTTAACATTCCCCGATTTTATTGGAGTGACTAATCCTTGATCGGAAATTGATGCGAGCTCAGGTTTATCAATAGACCAGTCAACGCCGGTAGAAAATGTAGTAACACGCCTATCTGAATAAAATCCCAATGGATAAAAGATTTTTTTTACGCCTAGTTTTGTAGAAATGTTGCCAGGAGACAAGATAAAAGCATCGAGAGTTGCATCACTCACGATGACTTTAGCACTCGTGGCTACACCGCCTTGCGTTATGCTGATAGTGGTTTCACCTGTTGCTTTTGCCGTTAAGGTGTGATCGTTACTCTGAGTCAAATAGTTAGGAGTGCTAAGTTGAAAGGGGGCAAACTGAGTTAATTCAACCTGTTGGCTGTCGCTAAAATACCCCATAAGCTTCGGTTTAATCGATTCCCCCTGATGTAGAACGATGGGGTTAGGCTCAATACTCATGGACAATAATATGGCGGTACTCACGCTAAGTTGTGTTGCACCCGAAATGCCTGTTTGAGTATCTTTAGCTTCAATAATCGCTTCGAGTAGCGTTTTGGCTGTGACTAAACCGTTATTAGTTAATGAAAGATCCTGAGGAAGCACATTGGTTTTCCATTCAACCTGATTACTGATGTCTGAGAGTGTATAGTCGCTATAGACCCCTACGGCACTGTATTGCTGTGATTGACCCTTGTGCAAGCTGCTGTTAATCGGTGTGACTAATATTTTTTGAAGGGTGGGAGCTTTTGGCTCAGTATGCAGTATCGTTTCTGTTGAACTGTTTGATTTGTGGCCACTACAGCTAAAGGGTTGTGTAAGAAGAATAATCCCTATCAGAAAAAGACAACACCTAGCTTGCTTGATCATGATTTTTTAAACCTTTATCGGTTGATCAAATTGAGCGAATGCTGTTGGTTAGACTTGGTGAGGTGTTAAAAATTCATGTAGCGATTGCAATTGTTTGAGAAGGTGTAATTTTGCATTATGTTTGGCATATTTTACATCAATTCACCGCGTAAATTAGCCTTGACTGGTGTTGAAAGGGGGGTTTAGAGAAGCCATTTAAGCATTTATTCGCGTTGAATCAGCTAAAGGGCTCACGATGAGAACCTATGAGAAGATTAATAGCACCTCCTCACTCCCTAATGCTGAGGCGACTTTCCATCACACGGCTTTTCACAGGCGTAATAACGCAAAACTCATAAGTTTCACAAAGGGTAGCATCTCCATCAGGGTTATTGGCGACCACAATGGTTAACTCCCCTTCGGGTAAATTATCAATGGTTGCTAGATAGTTCGAACCTTGACGTTCCATCACAACGCTTATGAGCGCTTGGTTACTATTCTTTTCCAACACATAAAGATATAAGGTTCCCGTATCATTGTATTCATTGGAAATGGGGCGGTTATCAATAGTGATATTTAGCCTTAGGATTTGGCCATTTGAGGCAATGATTTCGATGGTTTCGTGGGTTTTTTTCTCGGGCAGGGCAGTGACATCCACAGTGACTGTGTATTCTCCTAAACCCGTGGCATCGGTTGCTTCGTTAGATACCTGAATGGCTTGGTGACTGGGCAAAATGCTGGAAATCACAGGTGGATCCCCAGGCGTTGCTTTAAGTTTGACTTTGGCCTGAGTTTTCACTCGATTAATATGTAAGGCGGTTTTATCGCTATAGAGGGCAGCATTAAATTGTGTTGTGCTGATAAGGTTAAACAGGCTGCTTTCCATATCGATGAGCCCATAGCCTAAGATATCATTTCTGGTATTTTGGCCTGTTAGCAACCCCTCGATAAGTAGCTGCCTTAAAAAGCCTGTATCCAATTGTGGCGCATAGCCTTTCATTAGTGCAAACGCTGCACTGACAATGGGGGTTGCGATAGAGGTTCCTTCAACAAAGCCATAGCTTGATTCCCATTGCCCATTCGAATCTGTCACGAATAGGCTAATAATGCCATCTCGCTCGCCGGTTGGATTATTGTACTCAGTCATTGATCCACCGGGGGCTGCAATATCGATACTGCTACCAAAATTACTATAAGGCGCGCGCTGGTTTCTATAATTGGTCGCTGTGACCGCAAAGGTGGTATCGTAACTGGCAGGATAAAAATTGGTTTGGGTGCCATCATTGCCGGCCGCAGCAACCACAATGATGCCAAGTTGTTCGACCTGTGCTAACAACTCACCGATCGAATCTATTCGATCTTGTGACCCTAAACTTAAATTGATGATATCAGCCGGTTTATTCGGAATAATACCGCTGCTGTTAGGTAAGCCAGCAGCATAGCGGATAGCCTGTTCCAAATCATAACTGTCGCCTAGATCATCACAACCAATCGCTCGAATTGGCATGATACTGACATTGCGCGCCAAGCCTAATAGGCCTCGTTGATTATTGGATTTTGCGCCGATAATGCCAGCGACTGTGGTGCCATGAAAACTAAAGTCTTGGCTGCCTGTGATTGGCTCCATGGGGTCTGCATCAATGCCATCGCCATCGCAGGCCCGGCTCGGATCTCTTACAAAATCAAAACCATCGCGTATATTGTCTGTAAGATCGTCATGATAAAAAATACCGCTGTCGATAATGGCAACGGTTACTTCCGATAAATTGAGTGATTCTGTCAATGCATAGGCTTCGGGGTACTTTATGTTCGGCAAATACCATTGGTAAAAGCTTAATGGGTCATTGCTTATTGTGAGTGCTTCGTATTTTACAATAGGTTCAGCATCATGCCCCTCACGTTGTTTTTGTTTAATGTGCTCAAGCAGTTTAATTTTATGATTGTTGGTTTTGACACGTTTTGCATTGGTTGATAAGGGGGTTATGCTAAACCTCTCGGAAGGTTCAAAACGCTCGACTTTCCATCGGCTTTTGTCGCTAGGGTGTTGTTGTTTAAACGCAATGCTAGCCTCGGGTTGCAACCTGTTTTCAGTCAATTGTTGTGGCTTGATTTTTATCGCATCGCTTAAGGTAACTACGCCTTGGTTCCGGCCGTTTTGAGGAGATAATTCAAGGTTGTCGACAATACTTAATAAGTAATTTGCATGAATGTTGGCCTGCCTGCCGGGATTAATGCGGACTTCAATATAATAAAAACCCTCAGTCGGCGGTGTAATTTCTTCAATATTGCCTGTCGTTGTTGAGGCTTTTATCAGATTTTTTGCATTATCGTAGAGGAATAAATCAAGATCGGTGTGTGTAGCGCTGGACGAAGAAAGCTCGGCCTCCAATCGAATGCCCTGGTGTGGTTTTAGTTGCGTATAAAAGATATCTTGAGCGTCACTGTTGTTGATGAAGCGCCCATTAGGCATACCTCCTACATTTAAAAAACCTATCGTTTGGCTGGGTGAGCTAATGATCTGAGCGTCATCAAAACTATCATTGGCCTGATAGTTTTGAAGCACCTCATTGGTATCAGAATCCAGGTTGTAAAACGTGGGGGTTGAGATGCGAACAGATAACGCACTTGATGGGTTATTCGTGTCTGATCCACAGCCACTCAGCAAAAAAGCGGCAGTGAAAACGAAGCTTAGGATAGCAAAACCTTTGTTGAGCATACGGCAAGTACGGCTGAATTATTATTTTTTACTATTGTACTGACTCTTAAGATTTTAGAGCAACGGATTTATTGCTAAGTTGTGATTAAATTTCATCCAGTAGCAAATTCACAGTATTGTCAAAGCCATTGGTCAACACAGGGAAGTTCGATGTGTTGATATGTGACATTGTCTCATTCCCATTATCATCTAAGCTGTAGAGTGTTGCTGAGACGCTATAACTCATACCCTCTTTGATATCACCCGGATTAAAGCCGATGGTAAATTGAATAGGAACGGTCTCAAAGGTGTCTATCGTGATTTCACTTAATTTGATCGATGCCGCATCCGCTAGCGATGTATCTTCCAGCTTGATAATCAGCTTGACGGCTTGTTCGTTTTCAAATCCATCAGAAAAATCCGCAGTGCCATTAATCACTCCTGCGGCAATGCTGGGGTTCTCGGATTCAAGGTCGTATTCAAGATCCCGGTCTTTATTCATTCCTTCCCAGGGGCATCCTGCCAACAGGGCCAGTATAAATACAAATATACAACGCTTAAAAAGGAGAGTAGTTTTCATGAGCGCAGCAAATGTTGAGTGATGTTATTAAAGTATAGAAAGAAAAAAGAAGGGCAGAGTAAAATTTATAAGAAAAGAAGATGGCTCGCTTACAACCAAGCAAGCCTTGTAGGTGAATAATATGTGCGTTTACGCAGTACCTGCACAGATTGAGTAACGGTGATTTATAAGTGGGTTGATTGGGCTGCCGCTGTAGCATCATAAGGGGCTAGCGTCATCCACCGCTTTAAAATGGACACGAATTGCTTCTATTGATTGCGGAGAATCGCTGCTTGTAAGAATTATTTGATAGCCGTGAGCTGTTTTTATCAGATCTACATTGGTGGCGTCTCGATGAGGGATAAGCTCAATGCTAGCTATTTTACGAGTTGATGAAAGGGCGATTTGTTTGGCCTTATGAATATCCACGGCAAAGTTATTCGCGTCATTCAAATAGGTTTGTGTGATCTCATCACCTTTCAATAGGTAGCTTGGGATCAGCCAACTATCTTTATTTTTTTCAATGCCTATGATGGGGCTGTGGGTGCGTATCCATTGAATGGCGGTGTTACCTTCACGATAGGCAAAAGCAACAGGTGTATAATTCTTTTGAAACTCAGGTAGTTTGTATAAAGCCTTGCCGCCGCTCCAGCAAGGCTTTTCTTTACCCTGGGGGAAGCAGAAATTAACCATGTCAGGCTGGCGGCTATAGACATATTCACCATCTCCAAATTGATGGCCGATATAAACCGATGTAGGGTCAGGTGCTTGCCTGGCAATGTGGTGATCATTCAACCCTAGCATATCAATGGCTGGGTAACCTGTGTAATAAGGTAAAGAGCCAGCAGCATCGACGGCAATCACAGGCTGTTTGTGTTTCCACCCTGTTTTTAGCATATCAGCCATAGGTTTTCCTTCACGTACCCAACCTTCACCACGCGAGAATCCCGTGGCTGGGTTAAGCCATTGCATGGCAATATAAATCACTGCAAAAAAAGCAATTTTTGTGTTTGAAAACGTTGTTTGGGATTGTTCTATTTGCAAAGAAAAAGCAGGAAGTATAAAGGTAAATAAAACAACAGTAGTGGTGAAATGCCTAAAAGCAGGGAAGATGTCGCCACCTATGATAAGCAGGTAGGTTAACGAGATCAGGGTTGATGAGGCAGCAATAAGACCGAGATCTCGATGCGAGCTCTTTAACGATATGTTAATGGCGCTTAAGGCATAAAAGCTAAAAGGCAGCATAAAAAATAACCCAGCTGTAACATAAAGTGCCCCAATGCCGAGCGTAATTAGATTTGGTTGAGCTTTGATATAAGCAGTATTAGGAACCCACTCACCGTAGTAATAAAGACGAAAGGCGAGTTGTCCAATAACAAACAGGACAGGGAAGATGGCTAACAATGAACAATGATAAACCTGTTTTGCATTAAAGCCTCGAGATAAAAAAATGCCAATCGCGATGGCTAAACACAATAAAGGTATATCGGGGCGTGTGATACACATAATGCCTAAACAAAGTGAAGCAACTAGCCAAAATCTCGGTTGATTTTCTCTTAAGGCTTTAGTGATAAATAACAAGCTGAGTGCCATCATGGCAGCAAGTAGAGGCTGCTCAAGTCCGCCAACCATCCAGACGCCAGTGGTTGCGCACAGTGCAAAAGCATATTGTGCAATGATAAAAAATCGTGCGTTATCTGTTGTAACAAAGGGACGCCAATAATAATAATTTGTTACTAACACGCTGACCATGAGTAATGAAGAAATGATGCGGGTGGCAATAACTAGATCAGCACCAAAAAAACCAGGGACTGCTATTAATAAGATCCAGCCTAAATTCGAGTAACCTTCAACAGGCTGACCTTCCGACCAGGTGAGTCCATTGCCTTCTAGCAAGTTTTGTACATACCGTAAAGAGATTAATGAGTCATCACATAGGAAGGGTAGAAACGTCCAGCTATAAAGCAAGCAGACAGTCACAGGTAAAATGATAGCGTGAAAATAAGAGACGCCTTGTTTTTTTTTAGCCTGAGTTAAGTCGATTGTTGGGGACATTGGTTTTTATTGTCATTGCCAAATCTTTCGCATTTTACAATAAACGTTACGATAAGAAAGGCGCTATTACACTTTCTGTGAATATTGATGGAAGCTCGTAGTAGATTGGTGTATGAATAATTGCGCAAGTGATCGCAGCGTTAACGACTTTCTCCCATGGGTACAAGATCAGTAACGACGAGGACTTATGAGAAGATGAAGGGCAGTGCTAAACATTGCTTTTGGCTTCTGTCAAAAAGGTATTAGTTTTGTTTTTTTAAAATAAACGCGTCAATTAAAAAGGGGAGGCGGATTTTTCATGACTACCCCTTCGGACACTAATTTCAAGGCTTTCACCGGCGTTGAAGGCGTTGTTAAGGTGTCTAAACATTAACGGCAACCTTCGCCTTACTGAAAACCTTGATATTCAGCGCAGAACCCCAAAATCAACTTTTTGTTTTCGACTTACATCATATTGTTGTACGGCTAGCCTTTTGCTTTCTCAAAAAAACACTAGAATGCTTAAGGGGAAATATGGACACTTCAAAAATATATGTCCTTCATATTTAATCCATTAGCTACAGAGCTTATGGTTGCAAAAAAATAATAATAAGTGTGCGTTACAGTTTTTTGCTTTTAAGCTGATACACTCACCAATAAGAAATTTATGCCTGCTATTCCAGTGACTTGTCGACTTATTTTGCCGTTTTTTTTGTTGGCATTAGCGATACGAATATTGATTGCTCTGCAAGATGTTGCCTATCTTGATCGATTGTTTTTGCCGGATGACACCTATTACACACTGGCAATCTCAAAAAACATTTTCTTTAATGCCTTGCCATCAACCAATGGCGAGGTGGCTACCAGTGGTTTTCAGCCGTTAATTACGTTATTTCAGTTGCCAATTTTTATGGTGACTGATGATTTAGATGCAGCGGTTAAAGGTAGTATTTATCTTTCGGCAGTGATTGGCGCATTGAGTACTATTTTGCTTGGGCTTTTGATGGTGAGTTTAAGCAGTCCAGCGGTCAGCCGTATCGCTATGTTATTGTTTGCTGTGTCTCCGGCTATTCTCATTAATGACTTAAATGGCTTAGAAACATCGTTAGCTGGATGTTTGGCGCTACTGTTGTGTTTGATGTTCACGTATTTGGTCAATCAGCCCTCAAGGTTAAAAGGGATGTTATTGGGTGTTTGTTGTAGCCTTGCTCTGCTATCTCGAATAGATAGTGCCTTTTTGGTCTTGTTTGTTGGTTTTGGTTTGCTTCTGAGTGTGGGATTTCGTTGGACTGTTTGGATTGTGGTGAGTAGCGTTATTTTCATCTTGCCTTGGTGGGTTTACCTCTTTAATGAATTTGGCAGTATCGCCCCCGAAAGCGGCAAAGCGGTTAAATTAATCACCGAGTCAACCCCT
>JAPOUS010000216.1 GCA_026708525.1 Cellvibrionales bacterium | reverse complement strand
CACGTTATTTAATTTCGTTACAGAGCCCGAAAGCAATTTTTAGAGGTGCCCTTAAGCATAAAAGGTTAACTCTCTAATTTATTTATTAAAGATATTACACATAATCGGCTAGTGGATTTTGCATAAGCCCTGCTATCGTCAAGGATTTAGATCTATTATTTTCCGTGTTAATCATCATGTAACAATTTCGCATTTGCAGTCGATTTAAACACAAGTGTTTAAATTCTTTACAGAAAAAATCATAATCTGAAAATTGTGATTTGTATTCTGGGTATTGCTCAAAAATATTTGTCAGGTGCTTGGCAACTAAGAGCCAAAAATCATCCGGTGCAAAACCAAAAGATTCGAAAAGAATGGCCGTAATAAAGCGAAAAAAACCATCAAATACGGTTGTAAAGAATTCTAACATTTCAATATCAGGTGAAATATCAAGCGAGAGAAGATTTAGATTGTCATCTAATTGATCTTGGTTTAACCCTGATATAGACACCTCATCCACTAAATCTTTGATATACGATTTAACAGGAATATTATTTTCAAACACCAGAATCACATTTTCGCCATGCGGCCTAAATTTTATTTTATGGCGATAAAAACAATGCACTAAAGGTGTAAGATATACTGAAAAATAACATTTCAGCCACTCGTTAATTGATAAGCCGGATGCATTAATTATCTCTGGTAATAATGCATGCCCATCAAAGTCAACATAGAGCAATGACGCCATACTTCGTAATGTTTGATGTTTTTCCAAGGCTGCAAGCGGGTTTTCCCGATAAAGACACGCCAATGAATTAAACTTAGGCACATCAGTATGAACCTTAAAATGTTGCGGTTCATCAAAATAACCTATGGCGATCTCCTCGGCTAAAATTTCAAAAGGAAGCGCACGAATAACCGAATCGTTACCAAGCAAAGATAAAAGAAACTCACTGACTGGTGCAGCTGAATTGACATCATCCGGGCCAAATTCTCTTAATCCACCCATGTTTGTAATGGAAAGCGCGACTTTTATGTAACGTTTTGTACCTTGCGATGTACTTAACAGTGTGCGAATAGATTGTTGGGGCAAATATTTTTCATCCGTTTCACCAAGGTACACAATATCCTGATATATCTGTTCTTTAATAAACTCTTTTTCAATTTTATTTTTCCATTGCCATGGATGTACAGGCACATAATAATAATCCTTTGGTAATACCCCTTCCCTTCTTAATAAATTTTCAAGCCGCTCTCTTTCAATTTGATCAATTTCATCTTCCACAAAACTATCGTAAGTCAATTCAGTTAAACAATTCATAAGACTGAATGATTTAGACACTGCCACCCAGATTAACGCGAATGGCTCTGCGGCTTCAGGTGAATACTTCAGATAATCTTCTCGATCAAAACCACGTCGACTTGAATTAGCAATAAAGACTGGGTGACCTTCAATCATTGACTGCTCTACCAAGGTATAATCCCCGACCAGAATATCTTGAATAGGTAGCTGATTTCGGCACTTAAAACACAAGGAGTAAAACGTTCGCTGGATTTCCTGTTTATAATCATCCAATGATTGTCGTGTCATGCTAAAGCTACGAGAAAAATCTAAGACGATATCCTTCACATGAAGATCGCCTGAATCTGTCCCATAGCTATGCCGCCTAATAGAATCCACATCAATTAGCCAGTGATCAAGAGGCATTTTTTTTGCTGAAAATAGGTATTTGACAGAGGGATTATCCGTTTCAACACAGTAAATATCTCTTGATATTTCTACAGGTTGAATCATACGCTCATGAGCAAATTCAGATAGCATTTTTCGAATCAAAAAACGTGCAACCTTTTGATATACCCCTTTATCTTTATTTCCAAAAGGCTCCTTCTTAATGTGCTTCTTATTCACAATGGCGCGAAATGCCGCCTCAGTACAAATACCTATGAATCCTTCAAAGTTTTTGAACTGACAACGTTTACTATGATGAAATCCAAATGTTCGATTCATGCGATGAATTTTACTGTTTCTAACATCCGGCTCTACCAAAATGCGTTTAGCGTTATGCCTATTAAAAACGAAGGATAGACTTTCTTTAAACACATGCTGGCTAAAATTATGGACAGGGCTTCCCTTAAGCGGCGCTAAAAAAAAATTAAAGCCCTTATCGCCATTTTGTATAGAGATATGATCTTTCAACGGCGAGTTCTTGGGGTCATAAACTTCGATATAACATACAGGTCTTCCATCCATCATTCCCCAAAAACCTTCGGACTGATGTTCAGCCCATATCGTACGGTAACTTTCCGTCACCTCCTCCAGTGTTTTTCCTGTCAAATTCCAGAATTTTGCATACGGCAAAGTGGCCCAAGAATGAAACTGAGGCACATCTTCTGGAAATTTGAAAGGAGTAAAATGCAGTGCGTGCAATGTCATGGTAATGCCTTTAAGGGTTGATGGTTGATAGGATTTCGATGAAACAATAGATAAAAGAGTAATCCTGCGACTAAAAATCCAATGGTAGACATATAAAATGGATAAACCAGGCCATAGTATTCAACCATTAATGCACTGCAAAATGATGCGATTACCTCACCAATCCGATCACCAACCACCATAATCGTATACTGTTGGCTAAAATGTTCAGGTGATGTTTGATCGAATAAGAAGCCTTCCAATCGCGTAAATAATTGATAAATCGCCCAAGCATAGATACAACGCCCAACAATGATACAAACTAGCTGGGATTGCGTTTGTAAAAGCATCCCAATGACCGCAAAGAAGAATCCTAGAAAAATAAGCGATTTATTCGAGAAATTACCCACTCGAAATATTTGAATACTATAAATTAATAATGCAGCAATCGCGGGAATCGCAAAGATCAGTCCAGCATGAAGATCGGTTAGGTTCTCACTCACATCATGGATATAAAGTGTAAAAAATGGCTGAATAATAAAATTACTAAAGCATACCACTGCACTAATCAAACAAAGTTTGAATAACGTTAAGGGGTATTGAGTCCTTAGCTCAGTTTGCAAAACAGAATCCACCAAAGCATGGCTTTTAAGCTTAACCAAAACATAACCGCAGATAATCAAAAGTTCTGACAGTGAGATCCACAAAAATATTGTTGATGCTGAACCATAATCAAGAATTGCCCCGCCCATAACCGCACCGCAAATTCCGCCTAAATACATCAGAACGACAAATAGACCTACAATACTTGATTTATTTATGTTCGTTGATGCTTTCAAGATAAAGGGGCAGCTAAGTAAAAAGGTTGATCGGCAACCAAACATCACCAAAGAGATAAGCCAAAACCATTCAATTGATGATATGAAGTAGCAGACGAATGATAAGAGACAGGCAATGGAGCGGCTAATCAACCATACATTCACCTCTCCCATTCGCTTAGATAATTTTGACCAGATCGGCAAACACACAATAGTGCAAAGGCAAAGGCTAGATAAATACCCACCGGCAATCATTGGATCACTGATACCAAATACTAAATCAAAAAACTGCGGATAAAAGGGTATCAGCAATGAATGCATTAGCACCGTAAAAAAAAAGCACGCTGCAATAACAATAATCTTAATTTTACCCATGAAATGGCTCTAAAGGCATGCAAGCTTGAGCAATAGAATGTTGGGCATCCTTTAGGCTCCCTTCCTTTCGCCCGCCAAAATGCGTAAATGCACGATTATTTTCTATTTGATAGAGAGGTGTCTCCATCAATTGATTGGCTATTACTGCGCTCCGATAGGCACCCAGTGTTAAATCTGGAGCGCCAACACCATGCGAATGCATTTCAGCATTTTGAACAAACACTTTGCGTGTTGTCGAGGCGGATCGCGGTATTAAGGAATATTCTCGACTAATTTTCAATTGCCCTTGATCATCACAGGTGAAATATTCGGATAAATCTACTAACGCATTTGTTTTCCTCGCCTCATACCCTGTCGCCAAAATTAACCAGTCAGTATCAACAGATAGTGATTTCGATGTTTCTATTACATTAAATTCAAGGTGCAACTGCTGGCCATCACCCCTTATATTCCCCTGCATTAATTCAGCACCCGGTATAATAGATGGCATAGGTTTCCCATCAACCGCATTGGCATAAAGCACATCATAAATTTCAGTCAATGTTTCCGTACTAATCCCTTTATAAAGAAAACTTTGTTGACGAATCCTACGAGCCTTTGTACTTTCATCCAATGGATAAAAATAATCGATATATTTTGGTGTAAAATGTTCTTCCGCTAAAGGCGTTGACTCCATTGGAAAAAATCCTGAATTTTTAGTGATCCAATGGATATTTTTTATTCCTTTATTTAACAGATCCAACATAATTTCACCGGCACTTTGACCTGATCCAACAAGTGTTATCCTTTCATTCGAATGAATTTTTTCGGCTTTAAATAGATACTCGCTACTATGCAAAACCGTCTCTTGTTGAATAAATGAATCATCCAAGCAATCAGGGTATTTCGGGGAAGATCCAACGCCTAATACAATATTCTTTGTTATAACACGTTGCTTTTCATGATTTTTTTGACTGTGTACCACCCAAAAATCTTCTCCTTGATGATGTACAACATTGATCTTTGTCACTTGATTACCAAAGTGACAATGCGGCAATTGTTGCGCAACCCACTGGCAGTAATCGTTATATTCTTTTCGTAAAATAAAGAAATTTTTTTTAAAAAAAAATGGGTACAATCGTTTTTTTTCTTTTAGATAGTTCAAGAATGTCATGGGATGCATTGGATCCACCATAGTGACAAGATCCGCCATAAATGGCACCTGTAACGTTGCCGAATCAAACATCAAACCCTGGTGCCAATCGAAAGCAGGTTTTTGATCAAAAAAAACACTGCTTAATTCAGTGTCGTTAATCAATGCCGCTAAAGACAGATTAAACGGGCCAATGCCTACGCCAACTACATCTATTTTTTTCACGCAAAACCCTTATTTTGTTTAATCGATAGATTCGTCTTAAACTCTTCCGATGCAACTTCTCGTATAGTATCTATACAGTTGTAAACAATAGATGGCGTAATCAAGGGATTCACAAAGGTCAATTTTAAAAAGACATGCCCGTCAACCAGGGTTTTTGCTATGGCATACTGACCACCTAAAAAGAGTGTTCGATAAATACTTACTTGCAGTTCATTCAAACTTGTAGAATCCAAAACAGGATTTACCATACGAAACACAAGGGTATTTAATCGATCGTAGGCTTGTATCTCGTTTTCGTAAGCTAATTCGATATCGCTTGCATCGCGTAAATATTTATCAACCTGCCTTGTAACATCCACTATATGCGTTATCCATTGTGAAAACTGATCCAACCCAGCATGCATTAATGATAAATATAATTTTAATGCATCAAATCGCTTGGTGGTTTGTATGGATTTATCAACAAGATTAATTGCCTCAAATGGATTTGACGCTGGATTCAGATAATCCGCATGATAAGTTAGTCGCTTAAAATTTTGCTTATTTTTACAAAAAAATACCCCACAACTTATCGGCTGAAAAAATAGTTTATGACAATCTATACTGATTGAATTAGCAAGATCCAACCCGTCAAGCAAATACTTATACGACTTTGATAACAACAAAGCACCACCAACCGCTGCATCAACGTGAAACCACACACCTTGTTTCCTACATACTTGTGCAATAGCCAATAAAGGATCGATTTGCCCAAAATCCGTCCCACCTGCAGTTCCTACAACACAAATAGGGTGTTCGCCATTTTCTCGTAATCTAATTAATTGCTTCTGTAGATCATCAGGACACATCGTTAGATTTTTTTTATTTTTTATGGTGACAATCGCCTCCTGTCCTAACCCTAATAATCCGAGTGCCTTATGCACTGAAAAATGGGTTTTTTCACCACATAACACCCTAAACGTTGAAGATTCAGGTGGTAAACCTTGATTTAATACCTTCCAATTAAATTGCCACAAACAATAATTATCTCGCGCTAACTGTAGCCCCATTAAATTAGACTGCGTTCCACCACTAGTAAAAATGCCATCCGCTGGGGATTGATCACTAAAAATTTCACGGCAAAACCAATCAATTAATGACTGCTCGATATAACTTGCTATGGGGCTTTGATCCCATGAATCCATGGACTGATTAAGATGTGCGATGATTAATTCTGCAACCTGAGAACTCAACATGACAGGACAATGCAAGTGCGCCATAGACTCAGCATGATTAACCTTTAGCGACGAGTCCAATAATGGTTCAATGATGTCTATCTCTAACTGACGGAAGGCTGACGGCTCTTGAGGAAACTGCCACTGCTCTACTAAAGACTGACATTGTTTAGCAGTTTTACCTGAATAGATACCCCAGTGATTTTCAAAGGTATCAATTATTCGCTGTACTATACTCGAGATTGCGTCTTGATAAACGTCACTGCTTTCTTCGGAGCCATCAAAAAAGTAACCTGATGTTTGCATTATTTTGAGCACTCCATAATCGCATCATGAAAGATAGCTAACATCTGGACTATTTGCTCTTCGGTAATAATCAATGGCGGCAAAAATCGCAACACAGAACCAAATCGACCACCATTTTCTAAAATTAATCCACGAGAGAAACACGCTTTTTTTATCGCAACAGAACGAGCTCCATCAAATGGGTAATGCCCCATCCTGTCCTTAGGCTCTTGAGGGTTAACAATCTCAACGCCCACCATTAATCCTTCACCACGAATATCACCAATAATGTCTGTTTTTCCCTGTAATGCTTTTAGCTTTGATCGCAAAAGATACCCTTTGCGTCTTACATCTGCTAAAAAACCTTTCTGCTGTACATGCTTAATGACTGATAAACCTGTTGCCATAGCCAATACATTTCCGCGAAATGTTCCGGCATGTGCACCGGGCTGCCATTGATCGAGATGTTTTTTATAGATAACCACTGACATCGGCAATCCACCGCCAATGGCTTTTGAAAGAACAATAACATCGGGTTGAATTCCGGCTTTTTCAAATGCGTATAGGTATCCTGATCTCCCAACGCCTGTTTGCACTTCATCAACAATTAATGGAATATCATGCGCTTTAGCCAGTGTTGCGACACCTCTTAACCAGCGATCAGGGGCGACGATAACGCCGCCCTCACCTTGAATGACTTCAAGAATAATAGCACTGGGTTTTTTTACACCACTCTCAGGATCTGTTAGCAGCTGCTCCATATAGTTTAAATGGATAGATACACTTTCATCACCACCAATACCAAAGGGGCAACGATAATCATAAGGAAAAGGCAAGAATTGAACACTACCACCTAAGCCTAACACATCCTTTTTAGGTTCCAAATTACCCATCAAAGAGAGTGTTCCTTGCGTCATTCCATGGTAAGCACCGCTAAAAGAAATTACCCCCTCTCTACCCGTTGCGGTTTTACAAAGCTTAATCGCCGCTTCAACAGCATCAGCGCCTGTTGGGCCACAAAATTGAATTTTTACTTGATCTCTATAAGCGCAGGGTAACGAGTCAAATAGACACTCAATAAATGTAAATTTTTCTTCTGTCATCAGGTCTAGCGTATGTAACGGAGCCCCTTTATCCAATACACTTTTTATTGATGACAACATGTCTTGATGGTTGTGCCCTAAAGGCAAACTTCCGGCGCCTGCAAGGGCATCGATATATTGTTTGCCATTGACATCCATTATCATAATGCCATGCGCTTTCTTAATCACTAAAGGAAGGTTCCTCGGATAACTCAACGCATTTGACTCCCATGCAAATTGCTGAGATAACATTTTTTCCATTGATAACAACGGCATGACACAATCCGTATCCATTGTCATTACTGACTGACTTAACCATTCATTGCCCATATCACTCGTTTACCTAATCATTCAATCATTAATAGTTATCAGCCCGTTCTTACGCGAGATGCTTTGCGTGATACTCCCACTCATCCCCATCCACAATTGCGCTTGCAATGCGCAATTGCTCCTCTAAAGGAATACTATTTCTTGGTGAAGGAGGGAATAATTGACTAGCCGTCAGTGTTAATAATTGAGAAATACAGGTTTCAATACACTGCTCATTATAGCTCTGCTCCACGTCATCTCTTACAAGACATGCTGTTGGTGGAAAAAATATCGAGGTCTTCTCGGGTTTTACCGTTGAATCCCATATATTCAATGATTGTCCACCAAAACAGGCTTTGCCGGAAAAAATTGAATAGGGCAGCAAGCCAATACATACAGCAAATTGGCTTAAAATCTGGTTAGCAATTTCACTGATTCGTTCAAAAATAACGCACTCTGCCCCTAATTCTTTTAGTTTCAGTAGTTCAAGCTTTAATGTTTCAATCGCCTCATAAGATGAGCCATAAAGTTGGTTATCATTCACCTGTGGTTTATAGCCTAAATGTACTGTAGGTAGCATTTTCCTCGTACGTACTTTTTGAATCAATCGTTTACAATTTGCTTCATCTACAGGTTCAAATTTAACGCTGACTGCACCGGATAATTTAAACAGGTCGAGTATTTTTTCTTCTTGGTCAAGAGATAATGAACCTGGCATATCAGCCATCAGAAAAGGACTCGACTCCCTATTTTTTTGATTCTTAATCGCTTGATATACTTCATTCACTAATTCTGGCAATAACGAAATACTCTCGGCTTTTTGAGCTTCATTCAATTGCGTACTTGGCAAACCTAAATGAGTCATATAGTAAGAGTCTCCTACCATCACACATTCAACCGACAGATTTGTTGCATTCATAGCATTTATTAATGATTGATATTCATAGCCTCGATATAAATTCACTTTGATTCCAGGCGTCATTGGCCTTTGGTTTCTAACTGCAATTAATCGTGGAATAATGCTTCTCATTTTGCTCTCTCTACATTATTTAATAAATGTGTCGATTGAATTAGCTACACAAATGGATTGCGTGCCGAATAACCATAAAATTTATTAACATCCATTCCCGATGATTCAGGGTTTCCGGTTAAACTTGCAGATGTCAGCAAATATTTAACTGGATGAAATGCTTCTTTTTTCAACATGTTCTCTACAAGATGCGTATCTACACCTTCTAGTTTATATTTCAGAATGATTTCATCTATATGCCTGCCCACTAAGCTATAGGCTTTTTCTTCTTGTTGTTTAGGCCTGAATAGTTGTTTAATAACCTGCACGATAACAAGGTGCATAACCATGGTAACGAACAGATTACCTATACGCTGCTCATCATCTGTGAATACTTTGCCTTTGAGTTCCAATTCATCGTCAAAATCTTGCGTTTTAATACCTTTGCATTGGTAAAATCT
>JAPOUS010000109.1 GCA_026708525.1 Cellvibrionales bacterium | reverse complement strand
CGCCTTACTGAAAACCTTGAAATTTAGCGCAGAACCTCAAAATCAATTATTAGAAATGCCCTTAAGGAAAATGTTATTGCGAGCGAGAATTTTTTACGCTACAGAAATCTTTTGGTTTGAATTTATCGGAGTGTCGATATGTGCCCACGAGGTCAATGCTGCGCTTTCCCCGTGATGCGTGCGTTATTTTATTTTCTTGATAATAAAATTTATTCCCGTTTCATTCCATGTGGTGAATCTTCCACCGCCAAACTCTCTACAGGCTTTGCTTAGATCAGATAGGCTTCTATAATTTTTACCTGTCCCAGTATCTAATATGGAGCCATCTGCTCTTTCAGTTATGTAATGAAGGTTTCCAGTTGGAACTACACCGAAACGTTTCATCATTACAACTTTGATTTTTAGTTCATCGTCTTGGATCCTTGGAGGTGCTCCCCATGTAATATTGCTTCCAAGTTTATTGAGTTCGTGCGGGTATTTTTTTCGTAAAAGTTTAGTTATTAAGTTGTCTTCTATATAGAGCTTGAGGGTGAAGTCTTTGTTATATTTAAAATGATTAAATGCCGCTATCATGTCTGATGGTAGAGAATCTCCTTGGTTAGATTCTGATTTTGTTATTTGGTATATTTTCCTTTCTTGTTGTGTTAATTTTGCTTGTATGGCGGGAGCATTCAATATATTTTCGTCGTTTGTAGCGTTGTCAAGAATAGCCATACTACATGCTAAAGCAGCTGGCCCGCAGCTATGCTGATGGCTATGTTTAAAGCCTCTGGTAGTATTGCTTTGATCAAAACTGAGTAGTCTTTCCCCTCTTGTTGTTTCTTTGATCGAAAGATCGATGTCTTTGTAAAATTGGTCAGCTATCAAAATAGAAAAAACAATGCCTGATATAGCAATACCTGAAATGGTGCCAACCCTTAGTACTTTCTTTTTGTTTTTTGCATTGTTAGGTGAAAATTTTTTTGATTTAACTTCTTTATGGTCGGTTGATCTTTTCTCATCTGTCGCATTTTCGATATTGCTATCTGCTATTAGAATCTGAAAATGAAAAATAACACATAGAGGTAGTAGTAAATATATACAATCGAATTGCAAATTATCTTTTCTCTAATATCAAGATATCCATACTTGACAATGATTTTTAATTTTAGTTCAAACAATTAAAGCGCGATGTGATGGACGCTCCCATCCGGCGTCACAATGCACCAATTGGATTGTCAAAGAGACATCAAACGAAAATAGTAGGAGCGCCCATATAGCCTTTAATAACAAAACTAGTTCGTTGCATAGTGTTCTAATCTAGGTTGAACTTAGCTTAATAGGAGACAAATATGGTTAAAGCCTATGCGAGTCACCAGCCAAAAGGTGGGCTCACACCCTTCGATTATGAACTGCCTGACATTAAATCGGATGAAGTCGATATTGCCGTTAAGTATTGTGGTATTTGCCATAGTGATATGGATATGGTGAATAATGATTGGGGCATTACTGAATACCCGATTGTGCCAGGGCATGAAGTGGTTGGGGTTGTATCGCAAGTGGGTTGCGATGTGCAAGGATTGGAAGAAGGGCAATGGGTGGGCCTAGGTTGGCACGCGTATTTCTGTAACCATTGTCATTATTGCAATGTTGGCGATCATAACCTCTGTAGTGAAGCCCAAGGCACTATAGTTAGCCATCATGGAGGCTTTGCTGACACTGTAAGGGCGCAAGCAACCAGTGTTGTGCCCATTCCAGATGGGATGGATTATGCGGTCATTCCTCCTTTATTTTGTGCAGGCATTACCGTATATAACCCAATGGTGCAATTTGACATCAAGCCCACTGAAAAGGTTGGCGTTGTTGGCATCGGTGGTTTGGGACATATTGCTTTGCAGTTCTTACATGCATGGGGGTGCGAGGTGACAGCCTTTACTACCAGTGACGATAAGAAACAAGAAGCACTCAAAATGGGAGCGCATCATACCTTGAATACCCGCTCAGAAACAGATTTCGAAAAGGCCGCGGGCAGCTTCGATTATATTTTGATTACGACCAATGCATCACTTGATTGGAATGCTTACCTGAATTTATTAGCCCCTAAGGGGCGGCTTCACTTTGTTGGCGTTGTCCCAACGCCGCTTGATTTAAGTTTACAGCCGATACTCTTTAAGCAGCTTTCGGTGTCGAGTTCACCCGTGGGAAGCCCTGCAACCATTAAGCGAATGCTCGAATTTGCACATCAACACAATATAAAGCCGATGGTTGAAACTTACCCGTTCAGCGAAGTGAATCAGGCGATGGATAAAATGGCCTCAGGCGATGTGCGTTACCGGATTGTACTCAGTCATGAAGCATTGTGATTGGCGGCGCCTGCCCACAGACAGGCGCCTAGAATCAAAACAAATAACGCATACCAACAAAGCATTTATCGCTATCACTGAATTCATAGGCGCTATAAAGGTTAAAGGATTGGGTAAGGTCATAGGTAGCACCCAATCGAATGTGAATGCTCGACTGGGTGGTGGTAGATACGGCGATGTCAGAATAGACATCAATATGTTGACTAACCTGGTAGCGAAAACCAGAGCCAAGGCGCAAGCCAACATCATGGCTGATATGTCTATGATGATGTTTGGTATTTGCATGATGGGATTTGTTTTTATCGTTAATTGACACAGCTTCAAAAGATAAATGCAATACCCAATCCAGTTGTGGTAACTGTGTTTTATTGATTAGCTGGTGGTAGGTAACGCCTAACGAAAGGTGTGTTGAGGAATCTTTAGGTTGTTGGGTATGATCCACAGAAAAGGTGAGTGCAAAATTTGGTTCGATGTCAGTACTTGCATTGAGTCCAATGCCATTACCTTTGGCTTGAGTGATGATTCCTGTGATATCCAGATAGTTATAATCGAAGGCACTATTCGCCACGTGTAAGCCGAAATTATCGGCTGACAAATGGTAGCAAAAAAATATTATGGTGAGGCTGGCTAACCGTTGATAGTTTAGCCAGTTTTTTACAGGCTGTGTCACACCCTGTTGCATAAAACCCAGTTGCATAAAATCCAGAACAATCATTGACTGAAATCAGCGTCTCAGGGCCTAATTCAGCTTAACTTAGCGATTTTTGTTTTGCGCTTTAGCAAAAGCTGCTGCAAAAGCAGACTGTCCCTCAGGTTGTTTAGCTTGAGATTTTTTCGCAGGCTTCGCAAAACGCTGTTTATTCGAGTGTGATTTATCCTGTTTGTTCACTTTGGGTGAGCTTTCAGTCTCTGGTTCGTCGCTCAGGCGCATGGATAAGCCGATGCGCTTACGTGGAACATCAACCGACATCACTTTGACCTTGACAATGTCGCCGGTTTTGACCACTTCTCTTGGGTCTTTAACAAACTGATCTGAAAGAGAAGAAATATGCACAAGGCCATCTTGGTGAACGCCAATATCAACAAAGGCGCCAAAGTCAGTGACGTTGGTGACTGTGCCTTGCAAAATCATCGAAAGCTTAAGATCTTTAAGGGTTTCAACCCCTTCTTTAAAGCTTGCGGTGACAAACTCAGGTCGAGGGTCACGCCCTGGTTTTTTTAATTCCTGAATAATGTCTTGCAAAGTCAATAACCCGGTAGATTCAGTCACAAACTGCGTTAAGTTAACTTTGTCGAGTGCTTTGGCACCGATCATTTCTTTTAGTGTTAGGTTTTGGTCTGTGCTGATGGCTTCAACCACAGAATAGGCTTCTGGGTGAACGGCAGAGGTGTCGAGGATATTATCGCCATGGTGGACGCGCAAGAACCCTGCCGCTTGCTCAAAGGTTTTATCACCAAAGCGTGGGACTTTTTTCAAGGCTTTACGGTTTTTAAATACACCATTCGTATCGCGATAATCCACTATGTTTTGTGCAAGGGTACTGTTTAGACCAGAGACATGGCTTAGGAGCGCTGCGGAGGCGATATTCACATCAACGCCTACGGCATTTACGCAATCTTCAACCACAGCATCTAGGGCTTTGGAGAGTAGTAATTGGCTGACATCATGCTGGTATTGGCCAACACCAATGGCCTTAGGCTCAATTTTAACAAGCTCTGCCAATGGGTCTTGCAGGCGGCGGGCAATAGAAACGGCACCTCGAATGGTGACATCAAGGTTAGGAAATTCTTTAGCTGCAAGCTCAGATGCCGAATAAACGGATGCGCCTGCTTCTGACACCATGACTTTGGTGAGCTGTAAATCTTGGGCATTTTTAATGAGTTCACCCACCAGTTTGTCGGTTTCACGTGAAGCAGTACCATTGCCGACGGCGATCAGTTCGACATCATATTTTTTCGCCAACTGATAAATTATCGCTTGCGCTTCAGCATATTGATTTTGTGGCGCATGAGGATAAATGGTGGCATGGGCTAAAAATTTGCCCGTCGCGTCAATAACAGCAACTTTGCAGCCGGTTCGCAGCCCCGGATCAATGGCTAAGGTGATTTTAGCGCCAGCGGGGGCCGCTAATAATAAGTCTTTTAAATTTTGTGAAAAAACATGAATGGCTGATTGCTCTGCGCGTTTACGTAAATCCGATAAAAGATCGGTTTCGATATGTGTGTGGCATTTGATGCGCCACGTCCAGCGGATGACTTCAGCGAGCCATTTATCCCTTGCATTGCCGGAATTATCAAAGTTTAGGTGTGCACGAATAATACCCTCACAAGGGTGTACAAGTGGCGGTTCATCAAAGGGTAAATCAATTTTGACGCTCAGAATTCCCTCATTTCTGCCGCGAAAAACTGCCAACGCACGGTGGGAAGGAATTTTAGCCAGGGCTTCTGAGAATGCAAAGTAGTCTTGAAACTTAGCACCTTCGTTTTCTTTGCCTTTCATGACCGTACAAGCCACCGCGCCATCCTGGGTTAATCGGTCACGTAGCTGGGCAAGCAGTACCGCATCTTCAGCAAAGCGTTCCATCAAAATGTATTTAGCGCCATCAAGGGCAGCTTTGCTATCAGCGATACCTTTATCAGCATCAACAAAATTCGTAGCCAAGGTTTCAGGGTCAAGGCTGTTATCTTTCAAAAGCTGGTCAGCGAGTGGTTCAAGCCCAGCTGCAATGGCAATCTGGCCTTTGGTCTGACGTTTCTTTTTATAAGGGAGATATAAATCTTCGACTTGGGTTTTGGTTTCAGCCGCTTCTATGGCTTTTTTAAGGCTGTCAGTCAGTTTTCCTTGGCTTTCAATACTTTCAAGGACGGTTTTTTTTCGATCAATGAGTTCGCGCAGATAACCTAGACGTTCTTCTAGTTGTCTCAGTTGGCCATCATCTAATGCCCCTGTGACTTCTTTTCGGTACCGAGCAATAAAAGGCACGGTTGCTCCGTCATCCAATAAGGCAATAGCATTGCTGATTTGTTCGGGCTTAACACTTAGCTCGTTCGCAATGGTCTTGGCAATCGACATAAACACTTCCTAAAAAAGCACCGATTTTAGGAAGAAAACGAGGTAAATGCCAGCCTATCGTGGTTTGCTTTTATCCTTCACGCAAACTTTTTGGTAATCATTCGCAGTGATAGGTTGCTGCATTCAATAGTGTGCGCTATCTGGTTACTCGAGGAGGACAATTTGATAGGAATTCGCAGGGAGGTGATTGTTTGTCAACAGCCCTGCGAGCTCTGCTAGTGTTTTAACGCGTATTTTGTTTTTTCTTGTATTTGGATATTGCTAAACCAACTGCCGATACTATGACAGCAACAGCAGCAACGCCGCCGACAACTTTTGTGGTTTTGGTTTGATACCATTTTTCTTCAACTTGTTTAGTTGATTCAAGTGATCTTGGTGTCATGGAGATATCAATCGAACGTTTTGAGCGAGGTATTTTCGGAATGGGATCACCTATTTTAAACGAACCTAGGGGTTTACCTTCAAGTTCTTGGGTGGAGGTAGAATTATTCCAGTTAACTTGATGGCGTTCATACAGCGACAGATGTTTATTGACTAAAGGTAGGATGTCTTTAGTCCAGTCTCTTCCTGCAATAGCTGAACTAAATTGAGGGTAAACGAGTATGTATTTATCTTTTGGAAATTGGGTTACTAGGTTATCAAGCGACTTGTCAATAAGCGCTTTGTGGTTTGCTGCATTGCTAACTGACCCAGGATATCGTTGCGTATATAGGTTAACAACTAGGAATGGGTTGCCGCTTGGGGTTGTTACCTGGGCGATCGATCCTCCACCAAGATAATTGCCATCGTTTTTTGGTGTATTATCATCAGCTACACCAGCGGCTGGCATGGCTTTTTTTATCGCGCCAGCAGCACCGCCCATGGCGTGCTGAATATTACAGCTATGGAATAAAACAACTTGTCTAGTATCGTTCTTATAGTGGTCGGCTGCATTGATAGCAGCATCGACCAAATTGCCCTCTATGACTATTGCATCGAGAGGTGTAGGTGGAGTTGTGAGCGCTGCGTTTGAAACGATAAGCAAGCAAAAAATAAATAAAGAATGTTTCATGTTAGTCATTATTTGATCTCAAATTCAGTTTGAATAAGACAACGAAAAGGGGAAATAGTCTGATCTAATGAAGAAAAATTAATCATTTGATTGGTTTAAGATCAACTAATTAGGTTTTGTAGCAGTGTAAGCTACGTTTTTGAGTAGTTGAGTATTGACAGGGGAGTTATCAAACTCCACTAGCACTCGCTCATGATGTTTCAATGCTTCATTGATGTGTTGATGAATATATAGCCAGTTACCCCCTGCGACGCCGGCACCGACTTGTGGGTAATAGATAATAAACTCTTCTGGTGGGAAGTCCTCAGCAATTTTTTTAAAGACCTTGGCAATGGTTGCTTCGAGTTCTGATGTATTCGAGACGAGGCCTGCATTAAATTGTGTATAAGCATTAACGATAACTAAACGGTTTCCCTTGCGGGTATAAACCTCCGCATGCGAGTAGGTTCCAAGTTTTTTGTGGTCACTATTCGGCGTCTTATTGTCTGCTATTACAGCTGCTGGAAAAGATCGACCGACTTCAGCGGCAAGTGCCCCCATGGCACGTTTGCAATTGCAACCGTGCACAAGTACAACGTCTTTGTGGTTATGGTCAGCTGCCCGGATGACAGTATTGATAATATTGCCTTTTTCGACAGTAAGGCGGTTATTTACACAAGATGAAGCGGATGCAACCATCGAAAAATAACTGCTTAAAATGATAAGGCCCAGTGTTTGAGCAAAACTATTTATAAATTTCATAGCTTGTTGGTCTATGAAAAGTAAAAATAATTCATTCAACAAGAAAATTTTATTAAGGCTGAGTTCATCCCTTGGCATAAAAAGGCATAACTTGGCATAAAAAGGCATTGAATGGCGAGAAATTGGTAGTGGAATTCACAAATCCATGCCGTTGCCGTGTTTTTTTTAGGCACTTTAGGTAAACTCTTTGTAATGTTTCAAGATTAACAGTGCAAGCTCGCTGTCAATTTATTGCTTGTGAAACGAAAAAATAACAATAATAAAAAAAATTAATTAATAACAACAAATAGTTATGACGCACACCCCTTCGTCACTGGCCGAACAACTGGATGCGTTGACGCCAGAACAACGCCAGAGTTTGATGCAAAAGCTGGCGCAAAAACGGCAGGCAAATCAAGGCACTAGGGAGTCCAATCGCTTAGTATCTGCTCATTCTGCCAATGATGCACAAAAACAAGGCGCTGGTATACCGATTATTCGTCAGTCGCAGGGTGTTAGCGAGTTTCCATTATCGAAGGCACAAGAGCGACTCTGGTTTTTAGAATCCTTAGAGGGTGCAAAGCCCACGTACCACATTGCCTGTGCGTTGAATTTTGATCAACCCCTTAAGTTAGATGCCCTAAATGATGCGATGACTGGCTTAGTGAATCGTCATCAAGTCTTACGTGCTCGGCTGATAGAAACACGTGATGGGGTTAAACAAGTCTTTTCCTCCAGTGATGCGGCTATTCTCGCAAAACAGCAAATCAATGGTGATGAAATACACAAGGTTTTACGCGAAGCGGTCAATCAACCTTTTGATTTAACCAATGAGCCGCCTTTTCGTGTGCATTGGTATGAAAGCCATGGCGGCAAACAGACTTTATTGTTGGTCATGCACCATATTGTATCGGATGCCTGGACGGCAGGTGTGCTATTAACCGAGTTATCAATACTTTATACGGCAAAAACACAACAGCAGCTACCAAATTTACCGGCTCTCAATTGTGATTTTACGGATTATGTTTTTTGGCAAAATCAAGTGCTTGAAGGTCTTGAAGCTGACAAACAATTACCATGGTGGGAGGAGCAATTAGCAAAGGTTAGGGATGCACAGCTGCCACTAAACCGATCTCGAGAACGAGGCGGCATGGAAAAAGGCGCTTTTTATCGCGCAGCATTGCCCAAATCATTATTAACAGCGTTTTCATCACTTTGCCAATCACAGCAGGCGAGTGTATTTCATGGATTAATGGCTGTGTTTCAGACTCTACTGTATCGCGTGATGCAACAAAATGACTTTGCAATCGGGACGCCTTTTGCTGGACGTGAACACCAGGATACGCATGGATTGGCAGGTTTGTTTGTTAATACGCTACCGATTCTTAATGATGCGCAAACTGGGTTAACCTTTACTGCCCTTTTATCTCAGGTAAGAAATCGAATTTTGGCTGTACATCAACGCCAACATGTACCCTTTGAGGTGTTGGTCGATAAGTTGAATGTACCAAGAGATACACTGACAAGCCCCTTATTCCAAGTTTTTTTCAGCTATCAGGCAGATAATCCACTGAATCATGTCGCTTTTGGTAATGCAACAGCAACCTTTGAGCCTGTGCATACAGAAACCGCTAAATTTGATTTGAGTTTGATGGTGCAGGCAGAAAATAGTGACACCATTGCCCATTTTGAATATAACGCCGCTTTATTTGATGAAAAAACGATTCAGCGTTTGCAGCAGAGCTTCGTTTGTTTGCTTGAAGCCGTTTGCCTTGCGCCGAATCAGTCGATTGATACCTTGCCAATGGTGTCAGAGCAAGAAAAACTCGCCCTGTTTGCGCACTTCGGTCAACGAACACCTATACCAGCAACCTTTGATGTGGCATCTCTGATTGAGCAGCAAGCTAAGTTGCAACCAGAGCGTATTGCCGTTAGGCAAGGTGAAGAAAGTATCACCTATGGGGAGTTAAACCAAAAAGCGAATGGCTTGGCGAAAGAGCTTAGTGCACTTGGCGTGCAATCGGGTCAGCGTGTCGGCTTGCATTTGCCACCTTCGATTGAGTTTATGGCAGGGCTTTTAGCAACCATTAAATTAGGTGCAGCCTATGTGCCGATGGATACGCAGTTGCCGGATGTGCGTTTACATTTTATCGCCGAGCATG
>JAPOUS010000250.1 GCA_026708525.1 Cellvibrionales bacterium | reverse complement strand
CTGAGGCAGTTGTTTCAATTGATGGGTAATAGATTCAAGCTGATGGTTGGGCGGAAAACGCTGATGTAGCCATAACCATTCACCATTGATTGGATTTTTAATGGCAGTGCAAGTCTGGGGAAATATTGGGTTGTCTTTTGGTAGATAATAGCCAACACAGTGGATGAGGTTTGGGTACAAAGGCTTCATGCGCTCATCAATTTTGGGTGTGCGCATTTGGATTTGATAGCCAAGTTTCATGGCTTCTTGCCGGAGTTTCATTCGTCTTTTATCTTGTGGTTTGGGCACCAATTGCGCGATTGGGTAAGCCATCATAGCAATGGTAATGACTAGAATAGCGATGGTTATCCAAGTGGCTGACATGAATACCTCTTTTTACTGCGTTTTTTCTTTAAAATCACACAAGTCTTTGATAATGCAATCTGGGCATTTGGGCTTTCTTGCCGTACAGACATAGCGCCCATGCAATATCAACCAATGATGTGCATCCACAAGGTAGGGCTTGGGGATTTTTTTTAATAAATTTTTCTCAACGGCTAAGACAGTTTTGCCTGGCGCAAGGCCTGTGCGGTTACTGACTCGAAATATATGGGTATCTACCGCCATAGTCGGGTGGCCAAAAGCGGTATTTAACACTACATTTGCAGTTTTGCGCCCAACGCCTGGTAGGGCTTCTAATGCTGCGCGATCATCAGGCACTTGACTTTGGTGCTTTTCTATCAGAATCCCACAAGTTTTAATGATGTTTTCAGCTTTGGCATTAAATAGACCAATGGTTTTGATGTATTTTTTTAGTCCGTCAACGCCTAGTGCGAAAATAGCTTCTGGCGTATTTGCAATAGGGTAGAGTTTTTTTGTGGCTTTGTTGACGCCGACATCGGTTGCTTGAGCTGAGAGAATCACCGCAATGAGCAGTTCAAAGGTGGATGTATAGTCAAGTTCTGTAGTGGGGTGTGGGTTTTGTGCATAAAAGCGCTCAAAAATTTCCAGTCGCTTGGCATTGTTCATAAAGGGGGCTTCTTTTTTCGATCGATCGATTCTACTTGGTTTACGTCGTATTTTTAAGCATGGGTTATACTTAAATGATAAAACTATGGCAGGGTTATTAACGGATGAAGGAGTTTCTTATATTTTTGGTCGTAGTTGCACTACCCTCAACGACTGATGCGAAGCAAAGTGGTCGCGAAATAGAAAAGCATTGGGTAAAAAAGCATAAGAAGCCTTTAATAGCGGTGGCGAGTATTCTTGGGGTATTTGGTGCTGCTGCGGGAGGTTATGCGCTTTATTTAAAAAAAACACCTTCGGAGGCTGAAAGCCCTAATCCAGATGCCTCACAAAAGCCGTTATCCGAGTTGCCTGAAGTACTTAAGCCGTCACAACCAAAGCATAAAATCCGTAAAAAACTGGCAGATGTTGATGCAAAAACTTTCAAAAACGTTGAGATAGGTTTTCAGTATGCTGAGAAATATTTATCACAAGCGGATATCGTTTATGTGTCAATGGGGGCAGGCGATCAAAAAAAGCAAATCTGCCCAGATTTTCTTAAAGATGCAGCTAATGCAGGGCGGCAAGTGGTTATTGTATCGCTAGACCCACTTCATGCGACTCAAATTGATTCAAGTGCCAATATTAAGCATATTCATATTAAAAGTTATCTTTTAACAACCCATATAAAACACTTTGCTCCCAGGGGGGATCACCAAGAGGTGATATTTTTCGATGGAACGATTACTTCCCCTAATGATGTGGAATGTTCAAGCAAGGTGACTAAGGCGATTTTACAGAGCTTCGATGGAGACAATGTTTCTGTTGTGGTGCAAACCTTAGGCTTGGTTAAAAATATGAATGAATTAAAAGCAATAACGGATGAGACAAATGAAGTAGAAAGAAAAAACCGTCAACTAAATTTACATCAGGAGACAGGCTATAGTTTAAATCAATTCGATGGAGAAGCTAATTTAAATCGGGTGATGCGAGAAAAGCTGGATTTAGATTGACCAGCGTTATGAAATTTTACCGGTTACGCGGACACGGCGGTCTTCTTTAGGCTCCTGTGCTTTTTGTGCTTTAGCAATTTCTTCAAAATGATTGTCGATCTTGTTTTTCAATGCAATCATAAAACCTGTAAAAATAAAAGCGCCAGGAGGCAGGACGATATATAAAAATTGAGGGTAGTCTTTAAAGACGTGCCATTCCCAGTTATCCGCAATATCCCCTAATAACAGGTTCATATCAGCGAAGACGACACCTGTGCCCAGTAACTCACGGAAAAAGCCTAAAATAACCATGACTAAAGTGAATCCAATGCCCATCATCAAGCCATCATAAGCTGAGGGTAAGATGCCATTTTTTGAAGCAAAAGCGTCGGCACGACCAAGAATGACACAGTTCGTGGTGATTAAAGGTAAAAATACGCCAAGAATTTCATACAAGCTATAAGTATACGCCTGCATCAAAATTTGAATGGCGGTAACGGCTGCTGCGATGATCATGACAAAAGCAGGCAAACGCACCGCATCGGATACGACATTTCGCACCAGTGATACCGCAATATTCGACGTTAATAATACGAAAGTGGTGGCGATACCCATACCTAGGGAGTTAACCACAGAGCCTGACATGGCGAGTAATGGACAAAGGCCCAAGAGTTGAACCAATGCCGGGTTATTTTTCCAAAGGCCTAAAAAAGTAATTTCTTTATAATCTGCTTGCGACATTGTCATAACCTCGTTTCGTTTGCACCTTTTTAGTTTGCAATTTGCGGGTTAGCCGCAGCGGTTAATAAGGATTTTTTATTCGCGTTAAAATATTGCAAGGTCTTATAGATAGAATCGACGACTGCACGTGGCGTGATGGTTGCGCCAGTAAACTGATCAAATTCGCCCCGGTCTTTTTGTACTGCCCACCTTGATTGTTCTGTATTGTTAAGTGACTTGCCGTTAAAGCTTAGAATCCAATCGGATTTTTTCAGCTCAATTTTATCCCCAAGTCCTGGCGTTTCTGCATGGCTGATGACACGAACACCTAGAATATTGCCAGAGGTATCAATGCCTACAATGCTATTGATTGCTCCACCATAACCGTTAGGTGTACGGGTTGGGAAGATAAAACCTGTCACTTTGCCATTAAGCCGTGCAATATAGATTTTTTGTGGTTTTTTAAGGCGTAAATATTCCGTATCTTGGGTGTCTATCGCATCATCGAGGAGTACGTTATCGCGTAAATTGACAGGGATAACCTCATTTAAGGCTTTGGATTTCACTTTACGAAGGCTCGCTTCACGCTGCTCTCTGGTGCCGATCTCGGTTAATGCTAATGAGCCTGCAACAACTACGGCAAATAAGGCAAGTAAGAGGCTGTTTTTACTGATGGCTTGTCGTAACATGTGCTTCCCCTTATTTGTTATAACCGTAGGTGCGCGGCTGAGTGTAATGATCGATAAAGGGCGCAGCAAAGTTCATTAACAGAACAGAGAAAGCCACGGCATCTGGGTAATTGCCATAGACGCGGATGATATATACTAAAACCCCGATACAAGCACCAAAGGCGATGCGGCCTTTGCGGCTAACCGCTGAAGACACAGGGTCGGTTGCAATAAAAAATGCACCGAGCATGGTAGCTCCACTAAACAGATGGAAAAATGGTGAACCACCCGAATCTGACCCACCTGCGTTATAACCAATCAAAGAGACTAATGCCAAAGCTGCCAGCATGCTAATGGGGGTATGCCAAGTGAAAATCTTTCGGCTTAACAAATACAAACCCCCCATCAAAAAGCCAAGGTTGACCCACTCCCAACCAAGACCACCAAAGTGACCAAACTGGCTGTATTCTTCAAATAGTTGGTTGTTGGTTAAGCTGTCGTTTTGCTTCATGACATCCAATACGGTGGCCATGGTGTGGGCATCAATAATAGGCGCAAAGCCAAAATTATTTAAAAAGGCGGCTTTAAAACCTATCCAGCTAGCGCCATCAGCACCTAGAGGTGCTGCCCACTGGGTCATTTGTACAGGTAAGGAGATAAGCAGAATAACATAGGCCACCATAGCAGGGTTAAAAGGGTTGTAACCCAAACCACCATAAAGATGTTTGGCGATCATAATGGCAAACATGATGCCGATGAGGCTGACCCACCAAGGGCAATAGGGCGGTAAGGCAATGGCTAACAATACGGCGGTGACGATGGCGCTGTAGTCTTTAAGGTAAAAGGCGACAGGTTTACCACGCCATTTAAGCATGATCCATTCGCAGATAAGCGCTGTTGTGACGCACCAGATGATGTTGATTAAGGTGCCTGCACCAAAGAAGTAGGTTAAGGCTGCCACACCGGGAATAGTCGCCAGCAAGACTTGCTGCATAACCCAAGCGGTGTGATTTTTATTGTGTGCGTGCGGCGAGGTGATATTGAGTAAGGCCATATCGATTAATCCTCCGCTGCCGCTAAGTCGGCTAATTTCGTTTTGAGCTTTTCTAACGAGCTTTCAAGAATCTCTGCCTTGTCGTCGCCTGCGTCTTTTGCCTCTGAAAGCTTTTCTTCGGTAAGTTTGATGCGTTTTTCAAGGTGTGCGATGTCTTTTTCACGCTTTTCTTCAGGTGACAGATCGGATGATTGCTCACGCTTGGCTTGCGCGCGAGCGATGGCTGCCGCAACGGGATCGTTGGGGTCATGAGATTGCGTTGCTGCTGCATCTTCGGTTTTTTCAGTAGCAGGTTGTAACTTAGCAAGTTCTGCTTCAGCAGCTTTTAGCTTGTCTTGCATTTTGTTAAGCGAGCTTTCGAGAATCTCAGCTTTATCATCGCCATTTTCTTTGGCGGTAGCGACTTTTTCTTGCGTGGCATTGATGCGTTTATTTAAACCGTCGATATCTTTTTTCAGTTTATCTTCAGGCGATAGCGCTTCATCACCAGAACGTTTAGCCTGAGCGCGTGCAATCGCGGCAGCAACAGGGTCATTTTCATCGACTGCTGGCGCAGCTTGTGGTGCTTCTTTTGCAGGTTGCAACTTAGCTAATTCGTTTTGTGCTGTCGTTAGCTTATCTTGCATTTTGGTCAGTGAGCTTTCGAGAATCTCAGCTTTTTCATCGCCGTTTTCTTTGGCCGCAGCGACTTTGGTTTCGGTGGCTTTGATGCGTTTGGTTAAACTCTCGATATCTTTATTGAGCTTATCTTCGGGCGATAAGGACTCACCGTCTGCACGAGATGCTTGCGCACGAGCAATCGCGGCGGCTACTGGGTCGTCTGTATTAATCTCTGGGGTAGCTTTGGGGGCTTCACCTTGAAGCTTTTCAAGTTCTGCCTTCGCTGTTGTCAGCTTATCTTGCAGCTTGGTTAAGGAGGATTCAAATGCTGCCAAGTTTTCATCATTATTAGCTTTTGCTGCATCGAGTTTGGCTTGAGCTTTTTTCAAGCGTTTTTCAAGTGATGCGACGTTATCTTTAGCTTTATCTAAGGGCGAGGCATCTGCTTTAGCTTTTGCACGCGCAATGGCTGCTGCAACTGGATCATCAGTCGCTTCGGCAGGCGCTGCTTTTGTGCGCTCAACCGCTGCTTTAACTTCAGATTTTTCTTTAGCGGTGGTTGCTGCTGCGGCTTTTTTCAAGCGCGCTTGTTTTTTGGCTTCTTTCTCGGCTTCTTCTTTTTCGATACGAGCAAGGCGTGCTTCATAGCGAGTTTTAGCGTAGTCCGCTTTCTTTTGATCTTCTGCGGTTTGGCGAATATCAGCTTTTGATGCACGGTAATATTGCACCAAAGGAATATTACTTGGGCAGACATATGAACAGGCACCGCACTCTATGCAATCCATCAAGTGGTGTTTCTTTAAGCCTTCTTGATCTTTGGCTTGAGCGAACCAGTATAGCTGCTGCGGTAATAAGCTGACAGGGCAAGCCTCAGAACACATACCGCAACGAATACAAGGCTGCGCTTCGGGGGGTAGAGGTAATTCGTTTGACTCAGGCGCTAACAAGCAGTTAGTGGTTTTCACCACGGGCGCGTCCAGTGAGGGGATGCTGAATCCCATCATAGGCCCGCCAGCGATGACACGATTGGCGCGGCTGGCATGAAAACCTGCAAAATCTAATAGTTGTTGAACCGATGTGCCAAGGCGTACCTCAACATTCTTTTTCGTCGTTAGCGCTTCACCTGTTAAGGTTGTTATGCGCGAAATTAGTGGCTCGCCATGCTTAACCGCGCGAAAAATCGCATAGGTTGACCCAATGTTTTGACAAACGACACCGACATCAGCCGGTAAGCCGCCAGATTTCACTTCTTTACCGGTTAAAATTTGGATCAGCTGTTTTTCACCACCGGATGGGTATTTGGTTGGAAAAACCACGACCTCAATGTTTTTACCTTGTGTTGCTGCTTGTAAGGCGTTAATCGCTTCGGGTTTATTATCCTCAACGCCAATCAAGGTTTCTTGTGGGTTGACTAAATGCTGAAGAATTTCAATACCTTCAACAATCTCAGCCGCTCTTTCTTGCATCAGAATATCGTCAGCGGTGATATAAGGCTCACACTCAGTGCCATTAATAATGAGTTGCTCAATGGTTTTGTCGGTAGCAAGTTTTACTCGCGAGGGGAAGCCTGCGCCGCCCATGCCGGCAATGCCTGAATTATTGATATGCTCTAATAGATCGTTTTTTTCAGATTGGCGGTAATTCAAAATGGGGGTAAGGGTTGTCCATTGATCCTTGCCATCGGGCTCAATGACAATGCAAGGTGCCGTCATGCCAGATGCATGAATGATTGGGCGATGCTCAATGGCTTTGACCGTTCCTGAAGTCGATGCATGAATGGCGGTCGATACAAAGCCTTTGGGTTTTGCAATCATTTCACCTTTAAGGACGGTTTGGCCCACTTCAACAATGGCTTCAGCCGGTGCGCCAATGTGCATACCAAGAGGCAAGACAATCTCGCCCATCACAGGCAATACGTCAATCGGGCTCTGTAATGATTGGGTTTTATTCTCAGGAGGGTGAATGCCGCCTCTGAGTTTATAGGTTTTTCTCATCTTCTTGAGTGCGCTCATGCTACTTCTCCTTTACGATCGGTAGCAATCAATTGCGATTGCGCAGGGGTTTTGGGTAAATCCCAATGCCAGGTTTGCATGGTGGTTTCAATTGGCACCATATCAATACAATCGACAGGACAAGGGTCGGTGCATAAATCACAACCCGTACATTCTGAGCCAATAACGGTGTGCATTTGTTTTGCAGCACCTAAGATGGCATCGACAGGGCAGGCTTGAATGCACTTGGTACAACCAATACATTCAGCTTCGCGAATAAAGGCTACAGAGGGGACTTTCTCTTCAGCATCGAGTGGTTTGACTTCCACATCCAGCAGATCAGCAAGATGTTGGATGGTTGCTTCACCGCCAGGCGGGCAGCGATTAATTTCCTCGCCATCGGCAATTGCTTCAGCATAGGGTTTGCAGCCGGGGAAGCCGCATTGGCCACACTGTGTTTGAGGTAATAGATCGTTAATTTGATCGACAATAGGGTTGCCCTCGACTTTAAACTTGACTGAGGCAAAGCCTAAGATTCCGCCAAATACCAGCGCCAAGCCACCTAGAGCTATCAGCGCGGCAAGTAAGGCGTTTTCTGTTAAGAATTCAATCATTATTATTATTCGCCTCGTCGTTTTATAGCTGCACTAAGCCTGAAAAGCCCATAAAGGCTAATGACATCAGGCCTGCGGTCACCATGCTAATGGCGGCACCTTGAAAAGATTTAGGGACATCGGCTACCGCTAAACGCTCACGCATGGCGGCAAAAAGGACTAAAACTAACGAAAATCCAGCCGCTGCGCCAAAGCCAAAGATTAACGATTCAACAAAGTTGTGTTCTTTATTGATGTTGAGTAAAGCAACACCTAAGACGGCGCAGTTTGTCGTAATCAGTGGTAAGAAAACGCCCAGAACCTTATGTAATAGGGGGCTGGTTTTATGAACGACCATCTCGGTAAACTGAACCACGACAGCAATCACCAAAATAAAGGAGATGGTTTGTAGGTATTCAAGCCCCAAAGGCGCAAGAATAAAAGTGTTGGTTAGGTAGGAGCAAACGGACGCCAAGGTTAATACAAAGGTGGTTGCAGCAGACATACCAATAGCAGTTTCTAATTTGCCTGATACGCCCATGAAAGGACATAGTCCCAAAAACTGCACAAGTACGAAGTTGTTCACCAGCACCGCACTAATAAATAGAAAGGAAAGATCTTGTATCATAAAAAGGCTGACGCTTATGAAACCCGGAAAAACGCATTATGATACACGAACGCTTGTTCGATAAAAACCGCAAAAGCCCTGTATGACAGGTATCAGTGCCGATTTTTGATAGAAAAATGACGGTTTTATGCGGTATCAAGGCTGATTCAATAGTTTTGAATAGCGTTATTAAACTTTCTGATTGCAGCAGGTTGTGGGGTTTCGGTGGCTATGGCGATAATAGGCTATCGCTAATACGGTAATCAATGCGATGAATGTGGTAGCAACAACCGTTGAAAAGGCCAATGCTAAGGAGGTTTGGTGTGCAATTGCTCCAATGATGACAGGCCCAAGTAAAATGCCTGAGTAAGTGGCCGCAGAAATCAGCGCTATGACTCGCGATTGCTTGATATTTTGCATGTTTTTGCTTAACGAAAGGATAATCGGGAAAATGATAGAGTAACCCATCCCAGATAGGAAAAATCCCACATACAGAAAAAGTATGTGTTCGCAATGAACGACCATCATAGTGCCTAGCGTAGCGATTAAACAGCATGTGACTAAGCTTTTGATATATCCAAAGTGTTCGATAATGATCCCGCCCAATAGGCGAAACACCACCATGGCAAGGGCATAAATTGAATAACCCATGACAGCTAAATACAAAGGAAAGGCTTTACTTTCTTGAAGGAGTAGCGCGCTCCAGTCCCCAAAAATGCCTTCATTCATGGCGATGCAAAATAAGGTAAGACTCATAAGGGGCAATAGAATGAGAGGAAGTCGTAAAGCATCATTCTCATCAGAGGTTGTATTTGTTGCAAAGTTAAAGGGTGCGGCAAGTTGCCATAAGAGAAAACAAAACATCACTGATGGAATACTCAAAATGAGTGGGTAAGGCAACGAGAGGTAATCCCAAAGGCCATTGATAGCAGTGCCAAGGCCACAGCCAAGACTCCACATGCCGTGGAATAAAGACATTAGGTGTTTTCCGGACGGTTGCTCCACTTCAACGCCTAAGGCATTGCAGGAGATATTCAGACCACCTTGGCCTATGCCAAAGCTGAAAATCGCTATGGCTAAGATTGTTGGCGATGGGCTTATCGTGATGCAAATAAACCCCATCAAATAGACGACGGCATAAACTTTGGCATGTTTTTGTGGTTTGATGTGGTCAGGGAAAATGCCCGCCACAGCAAACACGCAGATGGCA
>JAPOUS010000117.1 GCA_026708525.1 Cellvibrionales bacterium | reverse complement strand
GAAGGCAAAAAAGAAGCCATTGGATACCTTAACCACTGATGAGTTAGGTGTTGATGTGACCTCCAAAGTTAAAACCTTAAAAGTTGAACCACCAGCAGAACGTCAAGCGGGTGTGAAAGTTGAGACGGTTGCAGAGCTTGTTGACAAACTAAAAACTGAAGCGAAGGTACTATAAGAATGAGCATTTTAGTAATTAGCGAACACGATAATGCTTCTTTAAAAGGAGCTACCTTAAATACCATCGCAGCCGCTAAAGCTATTGGTGGTGATGTGACTGTTTTAGTTGCAGGTTTCAACGCACAAGCGGCAGCTGATGAAGCAGCAAAAGCAGAAGGTGTTGCTAAAGTTTTATTAGCAGACAATGCAGCATACGAGCACCAGCTTGCCGAAAACGTCAGCTTGTTGATTGCTGAGATTGGTAAAGATTATTCTCACATTCTGGCGCCTGCTACCACCACGGGTAAGAACACTATGCCTCGCGTAGCAGCGCTTTTAGATGTTGCTCAAATTTCTGAAATCTCTGAAGTGGTAAGCCCTGATACCTTTAAGCGTCCTATCTATGCAGGTAACGTTATAGCAACCGTTCAATCAGAAGATGCGATTAAAGTGATAACGGTTCGTGCGACAGGTTTTGATGCGGTTGCAGCTGAAGGTGGTTCTGCTCAAGTTGAAGCTATCGATGTTGTGACCGATGCTGGTGTTTCAAGCTTCGTTAAAGAAGAATTAGCTGTATCAGATCGTCCTGAATTAACCTCAGCTAAGATTGTTATCTCAGGCGGCCGTGGTATGCAAAACGGTGAAAACTTTGAAATGCTTTACAAGGTTGCTGATAAATTGGGTGCTGCCGTTGGTGCATCGCGTGCAGCTGTTGATGCAGGCTTTGTTCCAAATGATATGCAGGTTGGTCAAACCGGTAAAATTGTTGCCCCTGATCTCTACATTGCGGTCGGTATTTCTGGTGCGATCCAGCACTTGGCAGGTATGAAAGATTCTAAAGTCATTGTTGCTATCAACAAAGACGAAGAAGCACCTATCTTCCAAGTCGCTGATTATGGTCTTGTTGCTGATTTATTCGATGCTGTTCCTGAGTTGGAATCTGCGTTGTAATCTTAGACTGATGTCTAAAAAAACCGACCTTGTGTCGGTTTTTTTATGCGAGTTTAAAAGAATCCAGATCTTCTAAGCGCGCGAGAAAACACGGATTGAATCAACTCTAAGGCATAATTTGAGCATGAAGCTTCTATAGAGATAGGGGTTGCATTATAGGTAGAAATCAAAGGATCAGGGTTATGATCATTTGTAATATCTGGATTTCTCTTTCTCTCTTTAGGATCAAAGGGAAGAGGGTCTTCATCCGGGACAGTTTGATTTAACTTATTGAGAGCCTCGTTAAAGGTTCTTGCAATAATTGGAATTGTACTGCCCAAGTTTCCGTAGTTAGTTAATCCTGGATTTGTCGAATTAGCTTCAACTATTTTCCATTTAGCTTCTATCGTTTCATTAAAATCAATTTTATCTAAATCAGTTTCATCAAGCTCATAGGAAGTATCACTTGGTTGATACTTTTGAGGGGATGTATTACTAGAAGGTGCACTGAAGAAATACCCCCAAAGTGGATTGGCTTGTGTCAGTTGCATTGTGCTGACTATCATTAAGCTGAATAAAAAATACTTTCGCATTATGGGTTCCTTTAAGTGTTTGACCTCTTAGAGATTTATTTCTTAAAAAGTTCAATCTTTATAATCCGTAATCTCTATGGTTGTTGTACCTATTTTAAAAAATTAAATTAATCATTAAAAATAATTTTTATTGAATTGCATTGTTTGCAATGAGTGATGAAAAAAATATCAAGGACCTTTTATTACAGCTTGTGAACTAATAAAAATTTTTTTTTTCAATATATAAGAATATGAAAGCTATTAAGGTTATTTATGAAATTATTTTTGATTATCTTTTCTTTTTCTCTAATGATAAATTCTGCTAACGCGTGTGATGGTAAAAAAGCCGTTTCTAAAGATGCTTTTTACAATGATAAAGTTGAAGTGACCACCTTACTAAAAAGCAGTGAGAGCTGGGATGGTGTCAAACTTCCAGCTTATCCAAAAGGCGAAGTGGAAATACAAGTGCTTCAGATTACTATTCCGCCAAAAATGACCTTGCCTGTGCACTTTCATCCTGTGATTAATACAGGGATTCTTGTGAAAGGTACCATGCGTTTGAATACCGTAGATGGTAAATCTCGACTCTTTAAAGCGGGTGATGTGTTCAATGAAGTGGTTGGTACGCACCACTATTGCGAAAATATGGGTAATGAGCCGGTGTTGCTCTATGTTTATTATGTGAGTGAGAAAGGCGGTAAACCATTGACGATATTGGCGAATTCATCTACTGACGCAACATCAGAGTAAAATACTCAGATGTTGAAAACACTAGTCGCTCGTTCACAGCGATTGTTTAGTTAGAAAATCCGTTCCCACGCAGAGCATGAGAAGGAGGAGAGGGTGCTTTGAAAAAATATCTCACCTGAGAATTACTGTGAAATAGACTATTAGGGCATCTCTAATAATTGATTTTGAGGTTCTGCGCTAAATTTCAAGGTTTTCAGTAAGGCGAAGGTTGCAGTTAATGTTAGACACCTTAACAAAGCCTTTAACGCAGCTTAAGCCAAAGAAATTAGTGCCCGAAGGGTCTATCCAGAAAAGTTATTCAAATTCATTAGCCTGTGACTTTTTATGGTAAAAAACACGTTATTTAATTTCGTTACAGAGCCCGAAAGCAATTTTTAGAGGTGCCCTATTAGGCGGGTAACCGCCTATTTTATTTAAAAAATTTTATTTTAACAGCATCACTGCCAGCCAGCCAAAAACTAATAGCGGCAAATTAAAATGCAAAAAGGTAGGCCAAACGGTGTCGCGCATATGATCATGTTGCCCATCAGCGTTTAAGCCAGCCGTTGGCCCAAGGGTTGAATCAGACGCCGGAGAACCAGCATCACCCAAGGCACCCGCTGTAGCGATAAGGGCGGCAATAGCCATCGGAGAAAATCCTGCCGCAACACAAAGGGGTACAAATATCGTTGCGATGATCGGAATGGTTGAGAATGAGGAGCCAATGCCAAGTGTGACCACTAAGCCAACAAGTAGCATAGCAAAAATGCCCAAGCCTTCATGATTGGCTAGTATTTGTCCGACAGTATTTACTAGGGTAGTTATTTCACCTGTGTCTTTTAAAACTTGAGCAAATCCCTGGGCGCTAATCATAATAAAACCAATGCTTGCCATCATTTTAATGCCTGAGATAAAAATCCCTTCGGTTTCCTCAATCTTTATGAGTCTGAATAAGACTAAGACCGCAAAGCCCATCAGTGCGCCAAGCATCATTGAATGTGTTAATAGTTGTACGGCGCAGGTTGTGATGATGGCTAGAAAGCAGGCGGTTATGTTTATTATTGGGGGTGTTTTTGGTAAAGCGAGTGTTGTGTTTTCTAGGCTTTCTGAATAAAGCCGAGGTTTTTTGTAGCTATAAAAGAGAGCGACAAGTAAGCCTAAAAACATACCGGCGACAGGTAAACCCATTGCAATATAGAGGTTAATGCCTTGAGTGTCTAAACCTGCGAAGCGTAGATTTTTTAATAAAATTTCTTCAAGGTAAATAGCGCCGAAGCCCACGGGGATAAATAGATAAGTAGCAATTAAACCAAAGGTTAAAATGCAGGCAATAGCACGTCTATCAATGGTCATGCGGGTAATCAATAGTAACAATGGCGGCAGCATGATAGGAATAAAGGCAATATGAATAGGAATGAGATTTTGTGAAAAAATGGCAGCAACTAAAAGTGTTGAAAACAGTACGGCTTTTGGCCAATGGGTTTTTGTTGCAAGAAGTAAAACGGAGATTTTTTCACATGCCCAAAGGGGGGTTTGGGTTCTGGCTAGAGCTGATGCAAAGCTGCCGAGCAGGGCATAACTTAGTGCAATGCTAGCGCCATTTTCTATACCGTTATTGAAACTTTGTAGGGCTTGATGCAGGCCAAGCTTAGATAAGCAGCCCGCCAACAATGCGGAAAAAATAATACTCGCAACCACAGGTACGCGACAAAGACTTAAAATGAGTATTAAGCCAATGGGTAAAATGATGGAAATCAAGGTGATATCCTAATCTTCAGACGAATAGTTTAAGTATTGACCGATTTTTTGGGTTTTCTATGCATTAATGAAAAAAAATATTCATCACTTGCTGGTTAATCGCCCTTTTCAGATAAGTCCTTGCTTATGTTGATTTCTAATTCTGCTTTTTCGGTAAAATATGCCGGCAGTTCGGCCTGAATGGCAGGTGCGAGTTTTTTAAATTCGCCTACCTGCTTGACGAGATTGCCGCGTCCACCCACTAATTGCCCTTCGGCTTTTTGGTAAGCTTCGGTGGCTTTTTCGAGTGACTTTTTGGCGCTGTCAAAACTGGCTAAAAAGGTGTTTAGCTTTTTAAAAACCCCTTCAGCCAATTCGGCAAGCTTTGCTGTGTGCTTGTTTTGATCTTCATATTGCCATAATTTGCGCACAATATTTAAACTGGTAAGAAGGGTTGTAGGGGTGGCAACTAATACGTTATGTTGAATGGCTTTTTCAAATAATAAACTATCGGCGCGCATGGCTTCCACAAAGGCAGATTCAATGGGTACGAACATGAAAACGATTTCAGGTGAATTAATCCCGGGGAGGTTGGCGTAGTCTTTTGATGCTAGCTCAGTAATTCGATCATTCATGGCGCTAACATGTTCTTTGATGGCCGTGTTTCGTTCTGAATCATCATCGCTATTCACGAACCTGGCGTAGGCTGATAACGACACTTTGGAATCAATGATCAGGTGTTTATTTTGCGGTAAATAGATAATAGCATCGGGTCGTTTGCGGCCATCATCCGTTGAGAAGGAGACTTCTCGCTCATAATCTTTGCCAATTTCAAGGCCTGAGCGATCTAATACGTTTTCAAGGATCAGTTCTCCCCAATTCCCTTGTAGCTTTTTTTGGCCTCGAAGAGCCGTTGATAATTGGTGGGCTTCTTGAGTAATTTGCTGGTTGAGAGATTTTAGTTGTTCGAGTTCTTTTTTTAGCTCACTGCGCTGGGTCGTTTCTTTGTGGTGTATGTCAGTGACTTCTTTTTTAAATTGATCAATACTTTGCCTAAACGGTGTAATCACATGAGACAGGGTGTGTTGGCTGTTCTCTTGCATCACTTTAGATTTTTGCTCAAGAATGTCGTTTGCAAGGAGTTTAAATTGCTCACTTAATGCCGCTTTTTGTTCTTCGAACTGCGCCAGGCTTTGTTGGTAATGCTTTTCTTTTTCGATGTTGCTGGTTTTGAGTTTGGTTAGTTCTGCGGTTTGTGAAAGGAGTTTTGTCTCTTTTTCCGTGTTGCTGTTGCGCTCTTGGTTGAGAGTTGAATTAAGTTCATGGATTTTTAATTCTAATTGATCGACTAAGGTTGATTTTGATGCAAGATGATTGTCGGTAATATTTTTCTCATTCGTGAGTGTTTGGATGCTTGTTCGTAAGGTGTTTATTTCGTCGTTAAGTTCTCTGGCAGTTTGTTGATGTTGGCGCTTTTCAGATTCAAGTAACGAAAGGTTGAGCTTGATGTTCTGCAATGATTCAAGGCTTTCTTTGTGGTCAATGCTCAACGTGTTGAATGCTTTGGTTTTTAAAGCAAAAAGTAGTAAGGCTGTTAAAGAGAATAAGGCCAATGCAACGAGAACGGACAAAATAACCGGGTCGAGTGTATTAAGACTCATGCCAAACTCCTTTCAATAATTCGGATACTTTTTGGCGTGGATTTGGTGTATTCCATATTGCGCCTTTAAAAGCTGCGCCTGAAAAGCCATGTAAAAGATGTATGTTATCTAAATCCACCCCGCCGAGTGCAATCATAGGCTGAGTTTGCGTTTTTGCCCAAGCATTGATTTGATCAATGGTGTATTTTGGGTGATGGTTTTGTTTGGATAGACTTGAAAAGACCGGCGAAAAAAAACAGTAGTCGGTGTTTGTTGGCGGAGAATCATTCAAGGATTTAAGGCTGCTTGAGATGATAGTTTGCGATTGAATGTCCGTGTCAATTTCGCGATAGCGGCGATGGATGCCTTTTACTCCATAAGATTTAGCCAGCTCTCGATGATGGTGTAACACAATTTTTGAGAGGGTGTCATCAGGTAGTTGCTCAAGCAATTGGCGAACATCATTGAAGGATGCTCGAGGTTTGTAGAGGTGAATATTGTCAGAGGTCAGGCTGGCAAGTGCGTTAAGATCGTCCGCTTCCGTGCGGTAGCAAGTGTCCTTGCTAAAAATAAGAACTCTACAGCGAGAGGGATTTTTCGCCACGGGAGATTCCGCTGACACCAGTGCGAACTACCTCAATGATATTCACATCACCCAATGATTCAATAAAGGCATCAAGTTTGTCACTTGTGCCGGCAATTTGAATGGTGTAGGAGCTGGCGTTAACATCAATGATTTGACCTCGAAAGATATCGCAGCAGCGCTTCACTTCGGCACGGGTTGCACCCAATGCTTTAACCTTGATCAGCATTAACTCTCGCTCGATGTGAGCGCCATCGGTTAAATCGACCAGTTTTACTACATCAATGAGTTTGTTGAGTTGTTTGGTGATTTGCTCAATCTTATGGTCGCTGCAAATGGTGGTTAAGGTAAGTCTAGAAAGACTCTGATCATCTGTAACAGCCACGGTAAGCGACTCAATGTTGTAGCCGCGTTGAGAGAATAAACCCACCAAGCGGGAGAGTGCGCCCGGCTCATTTTCTAATAAAACTGATAGAATGCGTCGTTTTAAATCCGTCATTTATGTGCGCTCCGTTTTACTTAAGAGCATGTCTCGCATGGAGCCATTAGGGGCAACCTGCATGGGATAGACGTGTTCGTGGGGATCGACATAAATATCCATAAATACGAGTTTATCTGTCATGGCGAATGCGTCTGCCATGGCTTGGTCAAGTTCTTCAGGTTTTGTCACCTTCATGCCGACATGACCATAAGCTTCAGCAAGCTTAATGAAATCAGGTAAGGAATCTTCGTAGACACTCTGTGAATAGCGGCTATCGTACTGCATATCCTGCCATTGCTTAACCATACCCAGATAACCGTTATTGAGGTTGATAATCTTGATGGGTAAGCCGTATTGTGTGCAGGTCGAAAGCTCCTGAATATTCATCTGAATACTGCCTTCACCTGTCACAGTGCACACGTGCGCATCAGGAAAAGCGAGTTTACAGCCCATTGCCGCAGGTAAGCCAAAACCCATGGTGCCTAAGCCGCCTGAGTTTATCCAACGGCGGGGCTGATCAAAACGGTAATATTGCGCTGTAAACATTTGATGTTGGCCAACATCAGAGCAGACATAGGCTTCGCCATTGGTTGCTTTAAATAAGGCTTCAATGGCTTGCTGTGGTTTGATTAAGCCTGAATGTGTATCGTAACGCGGCTTAACCCATAGGCCATGATTTTCGCGCCATAAGTTGATTTGCTGCCACCATTCATCCATATGGTTTTTGAAATTATCGATGGCTTGTTGATCGGCAATTTCAGGTAAGTAGGTGAGCATGTCTTCAAGCACAGTTTTTGCCGAGCCAACAATTGGAATATCGATGGCAACGGTTTTAGAGATCGATGCAGGGTCTGCATCGACATGAATAATTTTCGCGCTAGGGCAGAATTTGGATGGGGTGTTCGTCACGCGGTCATCAAAACGAGCGCCAATGGCTAAAATAACATCTGCATGGTGCATGCTGTTGTTCGCCTCATAGGTGCCGTGCATGCCAAGCATTCCCAGAAATTGTGGGTCTGTGCCAGGATAGCCGCCAAGGCCCATCAGGGTGTTGGTTACAGGCAAGCGAAGTGCGCGAGCAAATTGGGTTAATAGCTCAGATGCATTGCCTTGAATTACGCCCCCACCTGTATAGACCACAGGTCGTTTTGCTGTCATCAGCAGTTTTAAGGCTTTTTTAATTTGCCCACTATGCCCCTTTTCGATCGGTGTATAGGAGCGAATTTTGACTGTCTCTGGGTAGTGATAAGGGTATTTAAGATCGGGATGCGTTAGATCTTTAGGGATATCAATAACCACAGGGCCGGGGCGACCCGATTCAGCAATAAAAAACGCTTTTTTAATGATCTCTGGGATATCTTCGGTCTTTTTCACTAAAAAGCTATGCTTAACAATAGGGCGTGAAATACCGACCATGTCCGTTTCTTGGAACGCATCTTCACCGATGAGATGGCTTTGCACTTGGCCTGAGAGCACCACCATAGGAATCGAATCCATATAGGCGGTTGCTATACCAGTAATTGCGTTGGTGGCGCCTGGGCCTGATGTGACCAAGACGACCCCAGTTTTGCCGGTAGAGCGGGTATAGGCATCGGCAGCATGGGTGGCCGCTTGCTCATGCCTGACTAGAATGTGTGGCGTAAACTGGGTTTGATGTAACGCATCGTAAATATGAAGGACGGCACCGCCTGGGTAGCCAAAGATAAATTCCACACCTTCATCTTTTAGTGCGCGGGCAACCATTTCGCCGCCCGATAGCAATTCTGACATTGAATCCTCTAAGATCGTTTTTGCGTTGGTTTTCTTGGTCTTGATTAGAGGGCAAGAAAAGACGGCAATTTTTCACCTTTCTCCGAAAAATGTCAATAAGTTAGCATCTTTTGATTTGTCATTCTGCAGGCTTTGGGCGCAAAATATCCCAAGTTTTCGAATAAGAAATAAAAGGTTCAGGGCATGAAAAATCCAGTTGCGTTTTTGGTGTGTTTTTTTGCGTGTTTAGTGACAACATCGAGCTTTGCTGGCAAGTTTTATAAATGGGTCGATGAAAAGGGGAATACCCATTACAGTCAGAACCCGCCGCCCGCTCAACAAGCCAAAGTGGTGAAAACTTATAATGACAAAGGCCATTCACAGCCGATCAAAAAAGCGGGGGAAGAAAAAGTTGCCAAAGCCGATACCGCTATGCCAGTCGCTAAGAAAGATAAAGCACTGTGTAAAAAAGCCCGTGATAACCAAAAAGCATTAGAAAGTCAGCCGATGATCATGCAAGAGGGCAAAATCATGAGTGTGGATCAGCGTAATGAACAAATTAAAGCTGCGCAAAGCATTATAAAAGTGCATTGTTAATTATTAGTTCAAGGTGTCTTAGGTGGTAGTTCTGTAATCACTGGATCCTGATGGTTTCAGTGATTTTTTACTGTAGCGTATAGGGCAATTTGCCTCTCTATATTTTTTAAAAGAATTTTTTCAATGTCTGTTGTATCTTTTTCATCTAATTGACTTTGTATGATTGTGTCTCTTGTGCCCTGCTCATCTTCAAAGCAAGCAGCGTAACCACTGGCTTTTATCTCGTTAATTAGCGTTTCTTTTGATAAGCTGCTTGCTGCATTTTTTCCGTCTTTTATTGCTTGATTTAATTCAGAGTCGCCTAATTGAAAAGTATTTGTTATGGAATTTCCTATATGCATTTTATGTAGGAGATCACCAACATTTGACAAATCGTCTAAGAAATTGGTTGGTATCTCAAAGTATCTACTACTGGTAGGTGGTTGTGTTAAAGTTGAATAGGGTGACAGTTGTTGCGCACATTGTTGATTATA
>JAPOUS010000144.1 GCA_026708525.1 Cellvibrionales bacterium | reverse complement strand
TAAATTTAACCGCTAATTTTGCATGAACTGATTGTGCAGGTTCCGAGCGAATAATAATCCGAGAACCTTGCGAGAGCGAATCCAACGCTAGACGAGTTTGCCTTAAGAAGGATGACGTCACTTTGGCTTTAATTTCAGCAAGCTTTTCTTCTTTCGGCGTTTGCTTGCCGGGTGAGTCTGCATTGGAAGTGGCAATGTGTGCCGTTTCCTCGGTATCTGAGAGCTCTGCGTCAGCAATAATTTCAGGGAAGGTTTCTTTAAATCCAAGCGAATCCTCAACTATCGCATCCTTTGGCTTCTCAGCTATAAGCACGTCTTCAGGGCTGGATAAAGAAGCAGCCTCTGATGCCGGCTTAGATTTTCTTGCGGCTTTATCTACCAACGTTTGTTCAATCGATATAGAGGTTTTGGATTTTACTTCAGAAAGCTCGGTAAGTTCGACATTCGACGAATTAACTGACAAGTTTTCTGCCTTGGTTTGATCCATTAATTCGGAAGCTTCAGAGATCAATAAGGCATCTTCAATATGATGTTGAACTTTAGCTTCATCATCACCTGCTTCAACTTCAATAAGCGCCACTTCATCTTGAGGCTGCTCAATGATTCTTGCGGCTTGCTCCTGTGCGGCCAGTGCCTCTGCCTTGGCTTTTGCCTGCATTTGCGCCTCATAGCGCTCATAAAAATCTTTTAATATCTGATCAATAGCTTTTGAATATAAAGGGATACAGATACCGGTACTTTGCAAAGGCGTTAATTTACCTTCTTTAAGAAAGGCTGCAAATTCCGGCTGCCCTAGGCTGACGGTTTTTTGCCCTAACATATTAATAAAAACATACTGACTGTAATCCACCAATTTAATCGATAGATACACTCGCTGAACTTGGTTATTTTGTTCCAACAAAAACCATTGGCCTTCTTCAAAGGTTTTTATGCGGTGATTATATTCATCATGCTCATCGGCAACTGATGATAAATTGGCCTCTTTTGAGAAAGGTAATTCAACTGCGACCAAGCTATCAATACGCTCACCTTGGCTTAACTGATAAAAGTCATATTTTAATGTATCTAGCCACTTATCAATCGCATCATTATGTATATTTAACTCCCCAAGAACATCACCAATCTCTTCAGGAAGCTGCTGAAGCAGTATTTGTCGGCGGCTATCATGCTTTTCTGCTGGCTGATACAGGTCAACCAGGGTCATTAACAAGCGCGAAAAACGTAACCAATGCTGGGAGTGTTCTCCTTCAATGACTAGCAAGAGTTTTAATTCATCAACGATATGCTCAAGCAGGGTATCCAATACGTCAGGAGGTAAAAACTTGCCTTCAAAAGTATTCACAAAAAAGCGCTGAACCATTTTTTTGGCTTGCTGCGCCTTAAGATGCCCTTCTTCGGTTGCCAGCATGCGCTCCGCAATCAAAAAGAATCTCTGTGTTAAAATATTCAGCTCTTTTTCAGCCTGCTTCATTAAATTTTGATAGCTCTTTACATCATTCCACGGTGTTTTTTTAACGGCAGCAACCAACTTCTCGACATAATCATAAATGGGCTTTAGAACCTTACCGAACTTTGCGTCAAACCCCAGCAGGTTATCATGAATAAAATCAACTAATTGTTTTAATGGGTGGTTTGAGAGAAGAAATTGTTTCTCTACTAAGGAATTGATAAGTAAATGATTACGGCACTGAGATAAAAGATGCGACAACGGATGATCTAATTGGCTAACCGTATCGAACTCTTCTAACGCCATGATATTAAATTGCATTTCAGCGCGCTCAATTGGGTTGACATCCAACCCAGATTTTGTCTCAAGCGTTTGGATTAACAAATCACTTTTTTCACCGCACCACTGATCTTTATTTTTTATTAAGCGATAAAGGCAACTTGCGAGCTGCTGCTTATCTTTATTATTTAATCGCTGATCCGTATTATCCTGTGCCGTTAAAAAGTGTGTTGTAAGAGCCAAATCAAACTGTGCGCTATCGCCTTCAATGATTTTATTCTTATCAACTAGCATACTGTGCTCTCATTAAGTTGATGACATCTTTGCCATAAAGCAGCTAGCTTCAGCCCAATGTTCCTAAAAAGTTAGCATCTGACAAAAATTGACCAATCCAGTATGGCGGAAAAAAATCCATTTAGGCAATTAATTGTCACCTGCAAACAACCAACTTTGCACTACCCCACAAAACCTTAAAACCTTGCATTTCACTAAGTTCAAATAGCAATTAAAACGCGATAAAAATAAAAATAAGTTATGAATAAGTCGCTCCACTGATAAAAATCGTCAGCTTCAACTTGTTAAAAAACTAGGACTGGTTCACAATCGAGCAACCACCGGCTTACAGGCAATCGAATGAAATTTTTAGCTGTTCTCCAACCAAAATTAATGCTTTTGCTGATCTTACCGCTACTCATACAATGCAGTAACACCCGCATTGTTCAACTTTGGCAGTCACCTACGTTTAAAAAAAAGCAATTTGACCAAGTATTAGTAATGGGGGTTTCCCCAAGTCAGGTGAATCGTGAAGCCTTTGAACAAACTTTTTGCTATGAATTAATCCAATCAGGCATTAAAGCAACCCCCTCATTTGAAGCCTTAGGCGATGACTATCTCAATCGAGAGAAAGTTAAAGCTTATACCGCTCGGAATAATATTCGCTATGTTGTCGTTGCCTACCAAGTGGGCATTGACATTAACACTAACGAAGTTACCAGTGAAGATTCCGTTTATATCAGCGACAGCAACCCACCAGCAGAACCTGCCATGCTACATGACATCCCAACCCTTGATAGCTTTTGGAGTCCGGGTGCTTTTATCACGACCAAACAGCCTAGCTATAACAATCTTACAGTGAAAGCCAAGATGCGCACTAATGTCTTTAAGGTCAATGGCAATAAAAAAGTCTGGTCTGCTGAATCGGTCGCTTTTGACCCAGATTCACTGACGGAAGTATCGAGAGAAACCGCTCGATTATTATTAAAAAACATGAAATAACCGTCGTCTCCAAATTAGCCTTCAAAATGAGAGTTGTCAGTAAAATGACCTTAAATGTCATTGTGAATCACCCCTTTGGCATCCACTATTCGTGCTCTAATCGCCTTTAACTGACTTAATATAGCGAGGCCGCAATGAAAATTGAATTTACTCCGGAGCAGGAGGCACTTCGTCAGGAATTACGTGCCTACTTCGATGAATTAATGACAGATGAGCTAAAAGCCGAAGTGGCCGAAGCTGTTGGGGAAGGTGGTGGCCCACTTTTCTGGAAAGCGATGGAAAAGCTCGGCAAAGATGGCTGGATTGGTGTTGGCTGGCCGAAATCATTGGGTGGCAAAGGCTTAACCGAAATGGAACAATTCATCTTTGTTGAAGAAGTCATGCGTGCAGGCTTCCCTTTTCCCTTCCTCACCACAGAATCCGTTGGCCCAATTTTAGCCGAACACGCCACAGGCCGCTTACGCGATAAATTAGTGCCTGAGATTTTGGCAGGCAAATTGATCATGGGTATTGGTTACTCTGAGCCATCCGCTGGGACTGATCTTTTATCGCTTAAAACCACTGCAAAAAAAGAAGGCAATGAGTGGGTCATTAATGGTCAAAAAATGTGGACGTCCCTCGCGCACCATGCCGATTGGATTTGGCTTGCTGCTCGAACCAACTTTGATCCTGAAGTAAAAAAACACTCGCGTATTTCTATCTTTCTAGTACCGACGGACAGTGAGGGGTATAGCTGCTCACCAGTGCATACATTGGGCGATGTTAGAACAAACGCTACTTACTACGATAACGTCCGCATTCCTGAAGATCACTTAGTCGGTGAACTGGATATGGGCATGATGCTTATTTTCAGCCAGCTTAACCGTGAGCGTTTATCCCTTGTAAATGTTGGCGCCTTCTCCCAACTATTTAACGATGTGACTGATTTTGCTAAAGAAACCGATCACCCAGGAGGCGGCAAGCTGATCGATCAAGGCTGGGTACAAGGCAACTTGGCAAAATCACGCGCAGGCCTTGAAGCATTAAAGCTCATTTGTTATCGCCAAGCCTCAGAAATGACGCGAGGCAACTTACCAATGGAGGATGCTTCCGCTGCGAAGGTTTATGGCACCGAGTTCTTTGTTGAGCTATACCGCCATTTGGGTGAAATTTTGGGCGTTAATGGCTTACTGAAGCGAGGTTCGAAAGGTGCTGTCCTTAATGGCCGCCTAGAACAACTGTATCGAACCGCATCCATCATCACCTTTGGTGGTGGCACCAATGAATTACAACGTGACCTGATTGCACGTGGTGGCCTTGGCATGCCACGCGCTAAACGATAGGAGAAGACGCATGGATTTCTCATTTAACGAAACGCAAAACGAAGTTAAAGAACTTGCCAACAAAATCCTCACAGATATGGTCACTGTTGATCGCTTAAATGCCATTGATACCCAAGAGGAACGCTTTGACTCTGAGCTATGGGCGCAATTGGCAGAAGCTGGCCTTTTAGGTGTCGCCTTTAGCGAAGATAACGGCGGCATGGGGTTTGGCTTTACTGAACTGTGTTTATTTATCGAAGAAACCGGCCGCACTGTAGCCCCTGTACCTGTGATTCCTGTGATTGTCGGCGCGGGTTTGCCCATTCAGCAATTTGGTGATAAAGCGTTGGCGGAAAAATTGCTACCTGAAGTAGCTACAGGCAATTTAATTATTACCTCTGCAATGACTGAGCCTTACAACATCGATGCCGAAAATTGCCAAACTAAAGCGACCAAATCTGGTGAAAGCTATACGCTTTCAGGCAGTAAAACCGCTGTTGTATTAGCATCACAAGCTAACAAATTATTAGTCAGTGCGGATGTTGATGGCGTAACAGGGCTTTTCTTAGTCGATAGCAAAGCAGCTGGTATTGCATTGACCCAACTTGGCTCAACCTCTTATGAGCCTTGGTATGAAGTGCAATTCAATAACACCCCTGTTGAAGACGTTATCTGCATTCAAGAAGGTGCAGCCACATGGACTGAAGAGCGTTTGCAAGCAGCCCTTTGTGCGCATCAAGTCGGTGTTGCGGATAAATCCATGCGTATTACCGCAGAATTTACCTGTGAGCGTGTGCAGTTTGATGTACCCATCGGTTCTTTCCAAGCCGTACAACACAGAGCAGCAGACTGTTTTATCGATGTGACCTGCTTGCAATTAACGACCTATCAAGCCGTATCTTTGCTAGATGCCGATCGTGATGCAACCAACGAAGTGATGATTGCTAAAATTTGGGCAGGCGATACTGGCCATCGCGTAAGCTACGCTGCGCAGCATTTGCATGGCGGGACAGGTATCGATAAAGACTATCACCTATGGCGCTATAGCTTGTTTGCTCGTCAAAACGAAATGCTGCTAGGTTCAAGCGCTGAACTATTAGGTGCGCTGGGTTCGCGCATTGCTGAAGGTAAGGCTTACACAGAATAAACGGCATGTAACATCACCCCACTCTGGGGTGATTTACCACTCCCTGCGGATTCTTATTTTTCCCTGCGATACCAACTTATTGCTCAAGTTAAATAAACTTATTCCCTCTTATTGATAAATAAACACACAAATCAGTAAAATCGCCAACCTGTCGTTAACTCGTTACTGGTTATCTATCGATCAAAAATTATAGTGCGCGGTTTAATCCAATAGATAAGATAAAACTATGCACAATTTCTTAATAATCACTATCGCACTAGGTGCTATCATACTTTCCGGCTGTGGGTCAGATAGCGGGGGTGGCTCTCCTACTCCTGGCCCTACGCCTTTACCTGAGCCTAACCCACATTTAGATTACAGCCTCCAAACTGAGGAAAATGGCTCATTAACAGGTATTTGGTTAATTGCCACAGATCATACAATCGCCCAAGGCCAAGAAATTCAAAATGATGACCTCCTTAATTCATTCAAAAATTCTGGTTACTTGAAACAAATACTCTGGTTTAGAGAAATCAGTGATACTGAAGTTGAGCTAAATCTTTGTGGCATTGACGGCGCTATAACCTACCAAAGAGAAGCCAATACACTCACTCACAAAATGCAAGAAGCCAAAGAAGACGGAAGCACATACGATTACCATGCGAATTTTGAGTTTGATGGCAACAATGGCCTTAAGTTTTCCATCAAAAGTAAAGAAGTGGACTTTTATGAGTATGCCGACACGACGCTGGTTGATAGCAATGAGCAAGAAAGCCATGGCAGAGGAATCAAAATATCGAATAGCGACAGCTTAATCCAGTGGAAACAAGACAGCTTAGTAGTCAACTATCTCTTCAAAGATGGGCAGCCTATCATAGCTCAACCAAAGGATTTTCCAATACACTGCTTTACTGTTTCAGAAGTTGTTGAAGAATATGAAAACTATCACCCTCGTAAGACAACCACAATAACTAGCCAAGCGGTGAAGATTGCCTCTCATGCAGATGACGGCTCGATCATTGAGATTTATAAGTTACATGACAAAAATGTTGGTGAAGAATGCCTATTCAACAATGAAACACAAGAGCAAGACTGTTTTGCTATTAATTATGCAACTACCATTGTGAATTATATGCAGCCGAACGGTAATATCTTTGACGAGATTTATCACTCGATCAGAGAAAACGCTGAAAACCCACAAGCAGAAAATGTCATATTGGTTGAAGGTGAAGCCATTCACGCACAAGGGACTATCTCAACAAGCTACGATAACTACGAGATGCGGTATGAATTTTATCTGAACCATTAAAATACCAGCAGCGCTTGATATCTTTTAGATTGATAGCGTTTTGCTAAACTTTCAATATTGCTTTTTTATGGGCGAATCAACTGTCGACTAATAACAATAACAACGACCGCGGCAATATAAACCCATAAGGCATAGACAATGGCTGGCACGGCAATCAACACACTGCCCAACAAGGTAACAGCTAACCCAAATGCCAAGGTGGTATTTTGTACCCCAACTTCAAGGCTTAATGTAGCAATTTGTCGGCCCGGTAAGTTGGCAAGTTTAGCAAGCGTTGCACCCATCATCAGCCCTAAGATATTCAGCAACATAATCGAAAGACCAATGTCTTGCGCATAGGCTTTAACCTGTTCAAACCCTTTTGATGCTGCACCTACAATGATAAGCACTAACAATAAAACAGCGATTACTTTGACGATGTTTTCTATCATCTTAGCTTGATTAGGTAGCCACTGTTTCACCAGCATACCCAAAAACAACGGCAAAATAACAATAAAAAATAATTGCACAAAGGTATCAACAAAAGATAGATCAATGGGCATTGAAGCATCAGCAAAAACTTGTGTTGCCAGCCCCACATAAAATGGAATACTCAAGACACATAGGATTCCCGTTATGGCCGTTAATGCAATAGACAGTGCTACGTCACCTCTAGCAAAATGGCTTAATAAATTAGAATGCGCCCCTCCCGGACATGACGCCAATAACACTAACCCTATGGCAAATTCTGTAGGCAGCTTGAGAGAATAGGCAATAGCAAAGGCTAACGCAGGCAATACCAGAAGCTGCCCTAATAAACCAACAATAGTAGCTTTAGGTTTCTGATAAAGGGCTTTAAAATCATCAATGGTTAGCCCAAGCCCCATGGCAAGTGTCATCATGGCCAATGAAAAGGGCAAAAAGTAAGCCACTGCTAGGCTTGAGGTAGGTTCCGTCATGCTTTTTTATTGTTATCAAAAAAAATCTTATTATGCCCTTACATACAGAGAACCCAAAGCTTGTTAAGTCACAAACCTCAGGTTAATCACTCTATTCTGCTGTTTACATTTATAAATAAGGCGTCAGCATACGCGCTAATCCATTGCGTATTTTTTTGAGTAAATGTTGTTTTTTGACCGCCTCTAGCTCTACTAAGCTAGCATGTTGCTTTTTATGCTCAAAAAGTTCAATAAGTTCAGCGATAAACGCTTTATCAATAATGCCAATATTGAGTTCAAAATTAAGCCTGAAACTTCTCGCATCCCAATTGGCAGAACCTATGGACGCATAATCATCATCGACAATCAATAATTTAGAGTGATCAAATTTCGGGTGACTGCGGAGAATATGACAGCCCTTTTCTAACAATTCTGGCATCACAGCCGTTAATGCCCAGTTCATTACTTTATGATCAATAAATGAAGGGATCAAAATATCGACTTTGACGCCTCTTAATGCCGCAGAGCATAAAGCAGAGATAATAGATTCATCAGGCAAAAAATACGGCGTGGCAATTCTGAGCCGATAATTTGCTACATTAATAGCATTTAAAATATGCCAATGCATACGTTCTTCAAGATAAACAGGCCCAGCCACAACCAATCGAGTCAGCGCGGCACGGTGCTGATTTACAGGAATATCATTAACAAACCAAACCTCGCCACCTAATACCTCACCTGTGGTAAAAAACCAATCATCAACAAAAACTTCTTGCAAATGATAGACAATATTGCCCGTCACTTCGCAATTAAAATCAATCACGGATTTTTCTTTATAATAATAATCCGAGTATCGCTCGGCTATGTTTAGCCCACCGGTAAAGGCCTGCTTACCATCAATAATTAATAACTTACGGTGATTTCTGAGATTTGATGAATTACCCCGCCACACCACAGGTAAAAACAATGCAAAAGGCAGATGTTTGGCTTTTAGCGCTTTGGTTAGTTTACGTTTGCCCCTAGCAGAACCTACCGCATCAATCAGTATTCGGATACGAACCCCCCTGAGTTGTGCGTTAGCTAATGCCTCAACAAACCGCTGCCCGATACGGTCATAAAAGAAGATATAGCTATAAAGGGAGATAGACACCTTGGCTTGAGCAATAGCATCCAGCATTTTACGGTAGGCACTATCACCATTGGCTTGCAAACTAATTTCTGCAAAGGCCAAAGGCGGGCAACCCAAATTATCGCTACAGTGCAAAATGGCGTGGTATCTGTGCTTGTTTGAATAGTGCTTATCGGCTTCAGCTTGAGAACGCACATCGACTTCCGTACGCTTTTGCAGCGGCATGCGTTTAAGCACTTTACGAGAGATACGATTAATGCCGAAATAATAATAAAAAATCGCACCAAAAAGCGGCCAAACCAAAATAAAACCGACCCAAGTTAGTGCGGATCGTGGGTTGCGTTTAGTGATAATGGCGTGAATGGCAGCCATGACCGCCACAATAATAATAACTATAAGAAAAAGCTGGGTAAGTAACTGATACTCAATGGAGATGTTCATACGATCCGCACGTCATTCAGTCTAAAGGTGACTTTACACCGAAATGATAACTATGAAAACTTATATTAGTTGGCTATTTGACTTAGACTACTTAGGGCATAATTATTGCTTATACAACACAAAAATAATCCCTATCAGGAAAAATAATGAATAATAAGTTTATGAAAGTCGTAGGGCTTGCTTCGGTAATGACCGCTTTAGTTAATTGTGGGTCAGATGGTGACAGCTCAGGCGGCGGAGAATCAATCAAATCAAAATTTCCACCCTTGACATCGAGTAACACCATAGAAGGTACTTGGATACTTCAATCAACGGGAAGCTACACATATGACTATAAAAACATAGGCGACAATTATGCCTACACAGATTATCGAGAGGGCGATTTTTCTACAAAATCGATGATCATTATCAAGCAAGAGAATGAAACACAAATAAGCATTACCTCTTGTGAGATTATTGAATCCTTTGCATTTACTGATATGTTGCCAGAGCAACCTTCATCTAACGAAGAAAATAGTGAACTTCCAGA
>JAPOUS010000198.1 GCA_026708525.1 Cellvibrionales bacterium | reverse complement strand
GCCCGTACGTACGGTTCTGTGAGAGGGATGAGGCTAGCGCCTCACCCTACTTAATATGTCCACATTTTCTTCTATTACCCCCCTTTTTTCGTTGAATCAGCATTGTTAAGATACGGTTTATCTTTTTTATGGTTTTCAAGGCGGCACTGATGAAAAAAGTAGCGGTAATTCTTTCCGGTTGTGGTGTGTATGATGGCAGCGAAATTCACGAATCAGTGTCTGTATTGCTGGCGCTGAGTCAGCTTGGTGCTGATGCGCAATGCTATGCTCCAGATATAGAACAGCACCATGTGATCAACCATTTAACGGGTGATGAAGAGCCAGAATCGCGAAATGTATTGGCAGAATCGGCGCGTATTGCAAGGGGTGAAGTGAAAGCATTAGAGGATTTCAATATTCATCCTTATGACGCGTTAATTTTGATCGGTGGGTTTGGGGCTGCAAAAAATCATACTAAATGGGCGTTTGATGGACCTGCTGGTGACGTTAACGAAGAAGTTAAGTGTTGCGTTAAAGCCTTTTATGAAGCAAACAAGCCAATCTTGGCTCTCTGCGTGGCACCTGTGGTATTAGCAAAATCCTTAACGGGTGAGTCTGTTACTGTCAGTTTGGGGAGTACGGAACTGCCGGCCAATTATGATATTGCTAGTTTCAACGAAGGGGTTGAAAAGTTAGGCCTTAACACGCAAAGCTGTCCGGTGGATGATATTGTTGTTGATAATGAGCATAAAATTATCACTACGCCTTGTTACATGATGCAGGGAAGCTTGGCGCAAATTTATCAAGGGATTTATAAAGGTTGTCAGAAACTGTTAGAAATGAGCTAGCCATCGGGCAGCAAGTTATAAAACCTTTAAAATAATAATCAAGGACTTAGAATGACAAAAGTGGCGGTAATTTCTGGTAGTGCCAGCGGAATAGGGCAGGCGACTGCCATTAAATTGGCAGAGATGGGTTTTGCTCTCGCGTTGGTTACACGCAATCAATCGCTTGATCAGACGAAATGCGCCTTGCCGCGGCAGGCAGAATATAATGAATACCGCTGTGATATTGCTGATGAATCGCAAGTAAAAAATTTGTTTCTTTCTGTTATGGCGGATTTTGGCCGCGTGGATGTGGTGATCAATAATGCAGGTGTGGGCTCTATGGGGTTTATCGCCAATGTGCCCACAGAAGAGTTTGATCGGGTATTTAATATCAACTGCCGAGGCACTTTTTTTATGTGTCGTGAAGCGGCTGAATTTATGGGAAATGGTGGGGCAATCATTAATGTATCCACGGGTATTACCCATAGCTCTGAAATTGGTATGGGTGTTTATGTCGCCAGCAAATTGGCAGTTGAGGGCTTGAGCAAGACTTTAGCCAAAGAGCTGGGTTCAAAAGGTATTCGTGTGAATACTGTATCGCCCGGTATGACGGATACGCCAATGTTGATGGGCGGTCATGCGGATAAACTTAAAGCCTCTGGAGCTGCAATGACTGCGTTAAAGCGTTTGGGTGAGGCTAAGGATGTAGCAAATGTCATCGCCATGCTAGTATCTGATGAAGGGCGTTGGATCACTGGCAATAATATTCAAGCCGGTGGTGGTTCAGTGATTTATTAAAGCTTAGTGATTATTAACGCTTGATGAAGTTAAGTTATTCCTCTTCAAAAGGGATAAATACCCCTTGCGAAATAAGCCATTCGACAATTGGCTTTTCACTTTCTTTGCATTCAGACATATCGATATCATTGCAGCTACAAAGCCATTCGATAAAGGTTTTAAGCCTTGCATCTACCGCCAGGTTGTCTCCATTAGCAAATAACAGTAATTGATTATCTAGCTCAATAAAGGCTATTCGCGCATCCAGTGCTTTTTCATACCAGTGAATACCCGCTTGATATTCACTATCATATGCAGGGTGGCGCTTTTCTGTCATTAATTCGCCAAAGGTTTTGGCCAGCAATTCTGGTTGCTGGAGCGTATTATTAATGAGTTGTTGAAATTGAGTGAGCGCATCACGAGTTATTTGGTTTGGGTGATTAGGTGTTAATGCAGGGTCTTGGTATCGATCGCCTTCTGTTAATTGTTCGCCAAGGTTTAATACAAGCCGATCTAGAATTTCCAGCGTGCTTGGCGCTCTAAAGCCAATACTGATGGTCATGCAATCATCACTTTGCGACACACCATGATGAGCAACCCCCGGGGGTAAATAGAGTATGTCGCCGGGTGATAATAGATGGCGTTCAGTTTCTTCAAAGTTGGCTAAAACTTTGACGTCCGATACCAAGTGCTCATCAGTGTCTGAACACCTTTGGCCAATTTGCCAGAGTCGTTGACCGTTCGCTTGCAGTAAAAACACATCATACTGATCGAAGTGAGGGCCAACACTGCCACCTGTAGGGGCATAGGAGATCATAATGTCATCCAGGCGCCAGCTTGGGAGAAAATCAAAGGCATTTTTTAAGGTATGAATGTCGGGCAGCCATTGATCAAGCGATTGCACCAGTAATGTCCATGTTTTTCCATCAAGGGATTGAAAAAAGGTTTCATCAAAAGGGCCATGATGGAGCTGCCAATCATTCTCCTTTTGGATAATAATACGTGACTCGATAGCGTCTTCGAGGGCAAGGCCAGCTAACTCATCAGGTGTCAGGGGAGAAGAAAAATTCTCAAAGGCCTGCTTTAAAAGCAGTGGTTTTTTTTGCCAGTGCTCTTTTAGAAACGCACTGGCATCAAAATGGGATAAGGATTTATCCATTAAATTGATCAATGTTTTTTGCTTGAATTGCAGCGTTGCCCGTGTAGCTTGATGGCGTCATCGCAAGCAGCGCGGTTTTTTCTTCGCTTGGAATTTCCAACGACTCGATAAAGTCTTTCATCATTTGCTGGGTGATGACCTTACCACGGGTAAAGGCTTTGAGTTTTTCGTAAGGCGACTCAATGCCGTGTTTACGCATCACGGTTTGTACTGGTTCTGCCAGTACTTCCCAAGCGTCATCAAGATCCTTGGCGGTGACTGCTTCGTTAAGCTCTAGCTTGTTGAGGCCTTTTAATGTGGCTTGATAGCCAATCAAGCTATGTGCCAGGCCAACACCTAAGTTACGTAAAACGGTTGAGTCGGTTAAATCTCTCTGCCAGCGAGAAATCGGAAGTTTCATACTCAAATGCTGCATAATGGCGTTAGCAAGACCTAAGTTGCCTTCAGAGTTTTCAAAGTCAATGGGGTTGACTTTGTGTGGCATGGTAGAAGAGCCCACTTCGCCAGCGATTGTTTTTTGCTTAAAGTAGCCGTTGGAAATATAGCCCCAAATGTCTCGATCTAGATCGATCAAAATGGTGTTGAATCGGCAGTAGGCATCATAAAGTTCTGCAATATAATCATGTGGCTCAATTTGAGTCGTGTAAGGGTTGTGGGTTAGATCAAGTGAAGAAACAAAATCCGCTGCGAGTTGCTCCCAGTCAAGATTAGGGTAGGCACTTAGATGGGCGTTGTAATTGCCGACAGCACCATTGATTTTGCCGAGTAATTCAACGGCGTTGATTTGAGTCACTTGGCGTTTTAATCGGGCAACAACGTTCGCAAATTCTTTCCCCACTGTACTCGGGCTTGCAGTTTGCCCATGCGTGCGCGACAGCATTGGCACGTCAGCCATGTCAACGGCCAAGGCTTCCAGCTTATCAACGACCTCGGTAATTGCCTGGCCAACAACGGTTTTACCTTCTTTAAGCATTAGCGCGTGTGATAAATTATTAATATCTTCAGAGGTGCAAGCAAAGTGGATAAACTCTGTTACCGCATTAAGTTCGGCGTTGTCTTTAATGGCATTTTTTAAAAAATACTCAACGGCTTTAACGTCATGATTAGTTGTGCGCTCAATATTTTTGATGTCTTGGGCTTGTGCTTCCCCAAAATTGTCAACAATGGCATTCAGTTGGCTGTTGGCGCTGTCTGAAAACGCCGGGACTTCGCTAATGGCATCGGTACTTGCTAGAAATTGTAACCAGCGAACTTCGACAGTGACGCGCTGTTTGATTAAACCGAACTCGCTAAAGACGGAACGAAGTGCTTGGGTTTTGCTACCATAGCGACCGTCAATGGGGGAGATGGCGTTTAATTCAGATAATGACATAACACTGCCTTTTTACATTATTTATCAATGGGTTGCTGTTGAAGTTGGCTCAGTAAAAACTGCGCGGATTTTTCCATCTCACCGCGTTTGAATACCAATTGCCAGCGTTTACCACCGACTTGACGCCATAAAAGTGTTGCGCGAAACCCCGCCAGCAGCAAGGCGCGGATTTTATCACTGATCACCCTATTGTTTAAGTGCTGGATATTGCCTTGCACGATAATTCGGAATTTTAATTGGCTTAGGGTATCTTGGTAAAGCCCAGAAAGGCTTGTCGCAATGGCGCTATCATCATCTGAAAAATGCGCTTGCTTGTATTCAATGTGGGTTAATCGAGAGTGAATCACCTTGAGCAACTCTGGTTCTTTGGTTGCTTGTTTATGCAAGGCAATTAAGCTCAATAAGGTTTTTATCATTTGTTGATGGTTAGGGCTGTTTTTATGTTCATAAAAGTGCCGAACGCCCTTAATGCCTCCCTCGATGTTTTTTAACTCTCCCCCAAAGACATCCAATGTGGTATTCGGATCAAAGACAAAGAGACTGTTGATGGATTGCGCATAATAAAAAGGATCGCAGTCACCTGTAGTGGCAAGATCGATAACGCATTGGGCAGCCTGGTACATGCCGGATAAGGCGATGGTTCGGTTGGCAACAGAAGAGGCTGACATACGTTTGGCTCTCAATTAAGTGAATGTAAAAATTAACGCTTAATTCTATTGTAGCGTCGTTCAATCACTCCGCCGCCCAGACACTGATCGCCATCATAAAAGACAACCGATTGTCCCGGTGTGACAGCGCGTTGAGGTTCATCAAAAACTACTTGAAAGGCTTCGCCATCAAAGACTAATTCGCAGGCCTGATCGGCTTGTCGATACCGTGTTTTCGCTGTACACCTAATTGGCAGATTTGGCGGTGAGTTAATCCAGTCAATGGTAGTTAAGCTCAGGGCATTGGTAAAGAGCATGGGGTGATCTTTGCCCTGGCCGACGATCAACTGATTGTTTTCTAAATCCTTTTCAAGTACAAACCAGGGTGCTTCGCTGTGGTTTTTGACGCCACCAATGCCAATGCCTTGGCGTTGTCCTAGAGTGTAGAACATGAGCCCTTGATGTTTGCCGAGTGTTTCGCCTTGGTCTGTGATGATCTCACCCGGTTGCGCAGGAAGGTAGGTATTTAAAAAGTCTTTAAAGCGGCGCTCACCAATAAAGCAAATACCTGTACTGTCTTTTTTATTTGCTGTCACCAATCCATGCTTTTCGGCTATGGCCCGAACTTCTGGTTTTTCAAGTTCGCCAACGGGAAATAATGTTTTGGCAAATTCAGTCCCTGAGACGGCATGGAGGAAATAACTTTGATCTTTATTACCATCTACGCCTTTAAAGAGGGCCGCTTCGGTATCAGAAATAACTCGCCGCCGTGCATAATGACCTGTGGCGATATAATCTGCCCCCAAATGCAGGGCGTAATCTAAGAAGGCTTTAAATTTGATTTCTTTGTTGCAGAGAATATCGGGGTTTGGGGTACGCCCAGCTTTGTATTCGGCTAAAAAGTGCTCAAATACATTATCCCAATATTCGGCAGCAAAATTTGCTTGATGGATTTTAATGCCCAGTTTATTTGCGATAGCCGTAGCGTCTGCTAAATCTTCTTTGGCGGTACAATATTCTGTGCCATCATCTTCGTCCCAGTTTTTCATGAACAGGCCTTCAACCTGATAACCCTGCTGCTGAAGTAGCAAAGCTGAGACAGAGGAGTCTACGCCTCCGGAGAGGCCTACAATGACTTTTTTGTTTTGATTTTCTAAGGTTTGGGTATCCAAGGTCGAGCTTAACTGATCTGCTTAAAGAATAGAGGGGCATTATACTATGCCCCCTTTTCTGTGCAACATGGTGCTTACCCTGCCAGGTGAATCGATTCCAGTCGGTAGTCTCCTGGTTTAAGGTGATTAAGCGATATATGCCCAATCTGCGAACGAATAAGCCTGAGTGTCGGAAATCCTACCTTAGCTGTCATGCGCCTGACTTGGCGATTTTTACCTTCGGTGAGGGTTAATTCAATCCAAGAGGTAGGAATATGTTTGCGTTCTCGGATGGGTGGGGTACGTGGCCATAAGTTTGGAGGTTGCATGCCTTTGGCTTTGGCGGGGCGAGTCTTGCCATCTTTGAGTGTCACGCCTTTTCTTAATTGGGATAGGGCAGCTTCGGTTATTTGCCCTTCAACTTGTACCCAATAGGTTTTGGGGAGTTTGTATTTGGGTTGGCTAATGCGATGCTGTAGTTTGCCATTATTCGTAAGGAGTAATAAGCCTTCGGAGTCATAATCCAGTCTTCCAGCCACATAAAACCCAGGGTATTTTGCAAGATAGGGTTTAAGTGTTGTTCGGTTTTCATTATCCGTAAACTGGCTAAGTACCTGATAAGGCTTATTAAAAACGATTAGGTTTGGTGAGGTTTTGCCCATTTTGTTGATAAATTCTGGTTAAAAAAATGCAAAAGTTGCGAATGTTTGTTTTTCAATTACCTTTAATGGTAACTTGAGATCCGGTGAGTTTTGATGTTTTAATTCCGCCGTCTTGTGTTGAAGTTGTTGATATAGAAGTTTTCACACAAACCCAAGCGTCCTTTTTTGTTTTGGTTAAATTCGTTTTGGTAAAAGTGCATGAAGGGCATTTTTCTCAGAACAGTGATCCTTATTTTGTTAATACAGAATGTCAAAAAGGATGTAACAACAGGATGTAGAATAAAAAGGTTGTTTTATGACTGAAGAATGCTTTCACCTAAAAGGCAATATTTTAACCTCGATTGTGATTGAGTTAAATCATTACGACCCTTCATCTTTTGTTGCATTATTGCAGGAAAAGATAGCTAAAGCGCCGTCATTTTTTAGCCAAAGCCCTGTGATTATGGATGTGCGAGGCATTCTTGACAATCTTGATCCGCATAAGCTTAAGGAAATGGTCACTTTGTGCTTTGATTCTGGTTTGCAACCCATTGGGTTTAAAGGCGTATCTGATCCGGATATGTTAAGTGAAACCGGGCTTGCTATATTATCAGACGATATTGTTCGAGATAATCCTCAATCGGTGAGCCCGCAAGAGAAAACTGAGTCAGTGGAATCAAATCAAGCCAATGATTCAGCAAATGCTGCGACGCTTCCACCGCCCTCTATGCGGCCGACAAAGTTTATTGACCAGCCGGTAAGATCAGGCCAACAGATTTATGCACAAAATGCTAACCTTGTGATTCTCTCAAATATCAATAAGGGGGCTGAGGTGTTAGCCGATGGTGATATTCATGTCTATGGTGCGTTACGTGGTAGAGCCTTGGCTGGAGTAAAAGGCGATATGAACGCTCGGATTTTCTGCCAACATCTGGAAGCCGAATTAGTGAGCGTTGCAGGGATTTTTCAATTGTCGGATAATATTCCGCAAAAACATCAAAAACAATCTGTTCAGATACTTTTGCAAGACGAAAACTTGATTGTCAAATCACTATAGTGAATACTTTGTGTATTCTTTATTGCAAGGAGCCTGCCAGTGGCAAAGATTATCGTAGTAACCTCCGGAAAAGGAGGCGTTGGTAAAACAACAACGAGTGCAGCTATCGGGACAGGTCTCGCCTTAAAAGGGTTTAAAACCGTTATTATTGATTTTGACGTGGGTCTACGAAACCTAGATTTGATTATGGGTTGTGAGCGACGCGTCGTTTACGACTTTGTCAATTTGATCAATGGTGAATCCAATATCAATCAGACCCTTATCAAAGATAAGCGTTGCGAACAGCTATATATTCTCCCTGCCAGCCAAACCCGTGATAAGGATGCCTTATCGCAAGAAGGGGTTGAGCGTGTGTTAAACGAACTGAGAGAAAGTTTTGATTATATTATCTGTGATTCGCCAGCCGGGATTGAAAAAGGCGCTCAAATGGCTTTGTATTTTGCAGATGAGGCAGTTGTAGTTACTAACCCTGAGGTGTCTTCGGTTCGGGATTCTGACCGTATTCTTGGGATCTTACAAAGTAAATCCAAACGCGCTGAAGCAGGCTTAGAGCCAGTGAAAGAGCACCTGTTATTAACGCGCTATAGTCCTGAGCGTGTAAAAGCAGGAGAAATGTTGAGTGTTTCTGATGTTCAGGATATTCTGGCCATTCCTTTAGTTGGAGTAATTCCTGAATCTGAAGCTGTGTTGAAAGCCTCTAACCAAGGCATGCCTGTGGTCTTTGATCAACAGGCTGCCGCAGGCTTGGCTTATATGGATGCAATTGGGCGTTTGTTGGGTGAGGAGATAGAGCATCGCTTTTTAGACCCACAGAAAAAAGGCTTCTTTCAACGATTATTGGGAGCAACGGCGTGAGTTTCTTTGATTATTTTAGAAAAGAAAACAAAAATACGGCATCCGTTGCGAAAGAGCGCTTACAGATAATTGTTGCTCATGAGCGAAACAAGCGTTCTCAACCAGATTATTTACCTGAGTTGCAGCAAGAAATCCTTGAAGTAATAAGAAAATACGTTAAGGTCAATTATGACCAGGTGAATGTTCAGCTAGATAGTAATGATAGCTGCTCTGTTCTCGAGCTTAATGTAACCCTTCCTCCTCCTTCTTAATTTAGTTTTCTTGGCTGCTTTGCTTGCAGTTGTGATTGAGTCACTGTATGCAAGGCGGCATTTTCGTCGTATTAATTTTCCCATAAGTTTTTGCGTTACCGGTTTTGCTCCCGTGCTTTTGCGTGGGAGCGCAAAGCCTTCAACGCCGCTAAAAGCCATGAAATGACTGCCCGGTGGAGCAGTCATGAAAAATCCACCATCCTTTTTAATTGACATGTTTATGTTAAAAAACCAAGGTCAATCGCTTTTTTGATAGAAGCCAAAAGCAATTTTTAGAGGGGCCCCTTAATGTATATGTGGAGACTCTGAAAATATCTACCCTTGTGGCAAGTTAAGGTTTTGCAGTGAAGCTGTTTCGCCTTGATGAAAGCGGTAGAAAGTTTCTTGTTCTATTTTTGAACTAAATTAGCATAATGGTAATCAAATAGAAGTAATTACCTTTGTATTCATCTGGTATATCTCTAACGGAAATACTCTGTTTTGTCATTTGATTGATCTGGGCGGTAACGAACTTTGAGTTGACTGCATGCGCTAGTCATTTAATGTTTAAAAGCCTGCTCGACTTAAGACTTAATCTCTGTTTTGTTTTATTTAATTGAATTTAATTCGCATTATTGTTGGTGTGAGTAAATTGGTTGAAAGCATGTTAGTCAAAAGAGGAAACAAATATGATTCTTATTACTCAACTGGCCAAGCTGCTGGGAATATTACTAATTTTTACTGCAATTAATAGCTTTGCTGGATCTGCGACTGTTGAAATATACGGTGAAGAGGATACATCGAAGTATATGGGGTATAGCTATAAGATAGAAACAACGAGCGACAGGTACTGTGTTAGTTCCACTTCTCCATCTGATGGAATTTTAACGCCTGGGACTGGCGTGGCGTTTTATATTGATTTTGAGTCAGGTGCGTTTACCTATTGTGGATGGCGGCATAGTCATCAGTACTTTCATGTTCAACAATATGATAACCCAGACGTTACCGCCATGATCGAATGGTATAAACCAGCAGGAAAAGACCCTCATATTAACGTAACGTCTGACCCTCATGGAATAGTTCATGTTAGTAGCCGTTCATTGATT
>JAPOUS010000258.1 GCA_026708525.1 Cellvibrionales bacterium | reverse complement strand
GGTCTTTAATATCCACATCAACATCAAATTCACCCAATAATAATTTTAATGATGCAATCTTCCATTTAGCTTTTTGTAGCGTTATTGGCGGAGTCACACTATCGATACGGATTTTTGCCTCGCCATCCCAAATAGTGCCACGCACATTCGAAGCATCAAAACCCTCAATCTCACTAGCTAAATTATCCAAAACCAAGCCTGCCGGAATCTTAGCGACAACAAGAAAAATAAACCAGCAAAGGCCAGTTAATGACAATAGAACAATAGGCTTTTTATTCATAAACTATTTCGAAAACTTCACTCTGGCATTCACAAGGCCAATCGTTTTAGCAGAATTAATAGAAACAGACTCAACGATCACGCCAAAATCCTGCTCTAACCGACTGATATACTGCATTAAGGCACTAAAGGGTACTTCTTCAAACCATATCTGCGCATCATTCCCACCACCTGGCTGAAAACGGGTTGAACGAATCCCACTGCGATTTGCTGCTAATTCAGAAACTTGAATCAAGCTTTTACCCCGAAATTGTGGATCCACACCACCACCTTTAGCGGATTTCAGGGTTTGCACGGCATCTGCCACCCATTCCATTTTTTCGACGCCCTGACCGACAAAGCGCTCTTGTTTAGCCTTTTCATCATGCACACTGAGCAACATGCTTAAAAGGATTAGCAGCACACCAGCAGTACCACCAAACATCAAGAGATTGCGTTCGCGCAAATCAAGGCTCATAAACCAATTTTTCATGCATTAACTCTCTATCTTAAGGCGAACACGTAACTTATCGTCTTGCTGCGTACTGTTTTGAATTTCAGGTTTCAATTTGATAGCTTTTAGGCTCTCCATCATTTTCTCAAGGGTGGCAAAATCCGCCACAACACAGTCTAAACGAAGATCACCTTTGTTACGGTCATATTGAATGGAATTCATACTCAGTACATTGGCTTTAAAAATAGGTTCAACTTTACCCACCATCTGTGAAAAGCCGGTTTGGTCGCTGTCATTCACATTTTTTAAGAGTTTATTCAGCTGCCTTTTGTGATCTTGAATCACTCCTCTTGGCACCACCTGCCTAAACAAAGCATCAGTTTGCTGCCTGATAACCTTGGACTGTTTTTGGTATTCATGCGCCTGCAAACTGGTCAACCCATAATCAACGCAATAGACTAAAGCTAGCCCCGCTAACACCCAACGCCAAGGCTTGAGGCGCTCCATCCAGTCAGCCGAAACATTAAATGCACCGGTTAATAAATTCCACTTTATCGCTTGCTTAAATTCCGTTTGCAAAAACTGGCCGTAATCCATTTTTTTAATGCCAGCTACCGACCTTATTGCCTCAGGCAAATCTTTAGACACTTGCTCTTCATCGTCATCATTAAACACAATGACATCAATGCTGGCAGGTAATTCAGAAAAGCCGTCCGTTAAGGCATGGACACAAATGGATAAGCCGTCAGCATCGATGGCTAATCGCTTATCTGCCGTTTTAATTAGATATTCACCTTCAGAATAAACCAGCAGCCAATCCGCCTCGCTTTCTGGCAGCATCTGAATACTCGGAAGATAATAATTAGGCGTGATACCCTTTTCTTGAAGCCCCTCAAGCGCCTCTGCCACTTTGTTTTTTTCAATCCCCAAGACGCCTAATTGACTATCAGACACTTTATGCGTCACCAAATGCAGGTCATCAATATCAGTGATGACATCTTCTTCCAGCATAAATGGCACAGCTTTTTCAATATGTCGCTTCTCTTTGGCGGAGAATGAAAAGAACCGCAAAATCGTCTCAAGGCCAGAGGCAATCATAACCGTATTATTAATCGCCGGTTCTTTTTCAAAAAACTGAGCAAACTCATCAGCGGAGCCTTGAAAATACTCGGATTTGATGGCTTCGTCTGAGGTCTTCAACCACTCAAAACCGGTTTTCGTCTGTTTAAAAAAAACATTCATACGACGTTTCTTTCCCCATAAATTTCTATCGGACTCTCTGCGTCACCGATAAGAATGAAAGGTGTAAAAAAGCGAGGTGACAATTTCATTTTAGTCTATAAGTCATCATAGCTTCGAAATAAAACAACAATCTTCGCAGGTTGGGTTCGATCCAACACACTTAAATAACGCTGGGTTAAGCCGTCTAACTCCGCTTGCGCCCGCAATAAAAAATAATCGCTGTGCAACGATAACACAGGCATAGTAGAAGGCCACGGATCAAAATAGCTTAAGGTTGACTGCACCTGTGACCAAGACGTGAACCCTTGTTTTTGCTGCTCTAAAAATTGCTCTATATCCCGGTCTTCCAACGGCCTTGGTACTTGAAATGACTCTCCCGGCTTCCATTTTTGAAAAAACGCGGCATCTTGCGAAGGAATAATCACACTTTTCAAGATCGCGGCAGACGCCGTATTCACATTAATGGTGGACTTGCCAGTTCGAGGCCAAACGGTTAAATCGTCTTTGATACGAATGTACAACTCAGGAGGCATATTACACAACAATCGTAATTCACTGACACTCATAAACGGCTGATTGGCTGTTCGGTGAGGTTTTCGTTTTTCTATTGTTGTATAAGCGTCATCCTCACAGTAACTAAAGTTTGCCGTGGTATCAGGATCCACCCAATCCAATACTGCTTTCAGGATCTCAACTGCCTGCTCGGACGTTATTTGCAAATTATCATCATTGTAGCTTTGCAACAACCTGATAAATATGCCCTGCTGAATCGTATAAGGCAGGGTTCTATTAGGCGACTTGTATTGCTCTGGAGTCGCTAGCATATTGAGATTAAATTTACTCTGTAGATCAATAATCTCACCGCCATAGGAGCCGCCATCAATTAAAAAAGGCGGCACTTTTTGCGCCCAAATTTCACCGAAATGATCGTAGCGGTACTTCTGCTCCGCATCTAATTGCAAATCCGCGGTTAAGGCCTTTTTTGCAATCATCTCCGTCGCCTGCAGATAGCTATTTAATTGTGTAACCTTCAGCTGATTCGATAAGCGCCTCAGCATAAAGTGGTGCCGTAATGATGAGGTCGCCGCAATCGCCGTCACTAAACTGATAATTAGCATGGCAACAACCAGAGCGGCGCCTGTTTGCTTTTTTTTCAATGTAAAGCTTTTGGCAACGCTCATCATCAGTGCACCCCAAGCCCTTCATAAACCCTTCGCAATTTACCGAAGGTTTCAATTTCAAGCTCCACTTCGATAGACACGGGTAAACCTTCATAAGCAGGGCCTGTCACTTGTTGGCCCAAATTATTAAATTGCGGATTGTTTTGATTTCCCACAATCGACTTGGGCGGCCATTGATCAACCCAATCCCAAGGCTTTTGCTTTTTGCCTTGGGCCTGTACTTGAGATTGAGGCTGCGTTTGTTGTTGGTTCTGTTGCTGGGCTGATCGATTGGATGCCAAAAACCGCATACTGAAGGATTGAACCCCTTCTAGCAACACCACTTTTTGCGGCTCGGTATCTTCATAATAATCAACAGAAGGATAAGACAACCGAATAAGCTTTTCGTCCTCCAGATAATAACTAATACGTTGCAAATGGCTACGTTGCAGTTTCATCGGTACCGGGTTACCAAATCCACCGCGCGTAAACGAAAGCATGGGATTGGCTTGTTTATTAAAAGTTAAGGCATGCAAAAATTTGCCGTTGTTTTTGGGATCACGTACCTTTCTTGGCACCATATGATTAAAATCTTTATCGAAAATGGTGAAAAACAGGCTCATCGCCTTGATCTTTTCTTCCTGCTGTTCTTCCGAACTGGTAATACTAATGACGCTATCTAACGCTTGATAGGCAATTACAGACACCACGACCGTGATCGCCATAGCCAACAAGACCTCAATTAAGGTAAAGCCTTGTTGTCTTTGTAAGCGGGTCTTCTTTTGCATCATCAGCACTAACCCCCCGAACCCTGGGAATTCGTGTTCGAACCGCTAGCACCAGAACCACCTGTTTGCTGACTACCCTGCAACGAACCTGAGCCTGAAGACCCAGATCCTGACGCTTTGGATTTTTGTCCTGGTGCATTTTCAGGCTTTGGCACCTTTATCGGTACTTTCTCGCTTTTAAACAACGCACCATAAAAAATCGCTTGCGGCTTTGCTTCTCGTGTAGGGTCATCATTACCTTCGTCTTTTAACCAGACTTTAATTTCTATGGCAAAAACGCCTTTGAGTTCTTCTTGCGGATATTCCTTAAAATCTGTTTCCCAAAGCCAGTCACGCTCGCCCATGGGCTTTTCGCCATTCTCTTTTTTAGGTATCTCACCGGTTAATTCATTGCGAATGCGTAACTCTGTCATGATATTTTCAGCAACAAGTTGGGCCTCTAACTTGTCCCTGACATAAGCAATACTATCTACCTGCTTGAGCAAACTCATAATTAATGCAGGTAAAGCAACCCCGATAATGGCAACCGCAACCATGACCTCAATCAGCGTAAAGCCTTGTTGCTTACTAACGGGAGATTTAGTCATCCTCATCCCCCGGTTGCTTTAATGTAATTTGCCCTAAAATACTGGATGAGATTGTATACTCTTTTTGTACACCCTCACCCGCCCTCAAGGTGATAGTAAAAGGCTGTGCCTCACCACTTGAAAAGAAAATGACATCCGGCACGAGAGATTTACCCTCCTCGTCTTTACCGTCAGATTTTTTCTTCGAGATAAAAAATTTAGCTTCACGTTGCGCGCCTATGGTGAGCTCTTCGCCTTCAACGGCGATCGTTAGTTCAACATCCTGTGGAAACAATCCTTTTTTAAGATCAGGGTCTTCGCTTTCAGCCCAGCGGTTCAGTTTTTCATCGAGAATAACAAACTGATAACTATAGCGGCTTTGGTCATCGACTGTCTCAAGATCAAAAATCACGCCTGTTTGATGACGGAAAAGCACGGCTTCTTCGGCGGCAAACGCCAAGGTATTACGCAATTGTTTTGTAAAGGTATCGAGATTATCTTGGCCGAATCCACGGCCAAGTGAAATGACAGTAAGAGAAGCAGCCAAACCCACAATCACCAATACCGCCAGCAATTCAACCAGAGTAAATCCCTTTGTATATCTCAAGGTGGGTTTCATCGCAGGCATTAAACAATCGTGAGCAAAATAGGCTTATTTTTGATCAGTTTGCCAGTTACCGATGAGTGTCTCCTCACCTTGTCCATCAGCACCTAAAGAGTAGATATCAAAGTCACCGTGATCACCTGGAGAAACATAAATATACTCGTTACCCCAAGGGTCTTTAGGTAGCTTTTCCATATACCCTCCTGCCTTAAAGTTTTTAGGTGTAGGGGCGATGGTTGTCTCCTCCACTAAAGCGTGAAGCCCTTGCTCAGTGGATGGGTAAACATAATTATCGAGTTTGTAAAGTTTTAAAGCCGTTTCGACATTGGCAAAATCCGCTAAGACTTTTTTCTTACGTGCATCTTCTGCGGTACCCAAAATACGTGGGCCAATAATAGAGGCTAACAGGCCGATAATAACCAGCACGACCATAATTTCGATCAAGCTAAAACCGCGTGCTTGTTTCATTTGCAGGGACTTCATTGTTTTTCTCCTGTTAAACGAGGGTATTCATATCCATAATGGGCAGTAATATCGCCATGACAATGGTCATTACGATGCCACTCATCATGACAATCATTAAGGGTTCTAAGACACTGACTAAAGACGTCAATGTCATTTCTAATTCGCGTTCTTGGTTTTGTGCAACTTTAGATAGCATGGCTTCTAATTCGCCACTGGCCTCGCCACTGGAAACCATATGAACAAATAAGGGCGGAAATGCTTTAGTATTCTCAAGTGCTTTACCAAAGCTACCCCCTTCTTGAACGTTCACCGCCACTTCTTGGCAAAGCTCTTTAAGCACCGGGTTATTTAATACCGCAGCGGAGATACGAATGGCCTGCAATAAAGGCACACCACTGGCAACCAACATGCTTAGTGTGCTGGAGAAACGCGAAGTTTCAGCCGCTCGCACAATTTTTGATACTAAGGGTAATTTGAGCTTCAATCGACCCAGCCACATTTGCCTTGCGGGCGTTTGCATAAAGCGTTGCAATGCAATAATGCCCCCCAAAATGGCCAGCAAGGTAATCAAGCCGTGGTTAATTAAATAATCACTCAGCCAAATAAGGCCACGTGTTAACGCGGGTAGTTCAGCGCCGCGTGAGTTAAAGACTTTAACCAGATCGGGCACAACACCCACCATGAGACCGGTAATAACCGCAAGCGCCACCACCATCAAAATAATCGGGTAAACCATCGCCGATTTAACTTTTTGTTGGGTGTATTGGCTGCTTTCAGTATGATCCGCCAAACGCTCAAGCACCACGCCTAAAAAGCCAGCTTGCTCACCCGCATTGACCATCGCACGGTACATGCCATCAAAGACTTTAGGGTAGCCACCTAAGGCATACGCTAATGAATGCCCTTCTAACACCTTAGTACGCACATCCAAAACCATGGCTTTTAAACGCGGTTTTTCGGTTTGTTGTGCCACCGCTTGCAATGATTCATCGAGCGGCAAACCAGATAAAATCAAAGTAGAAAGCTGACGAGTAAAAAGTGCCAACTCGCTGGTGTTCATCTTAACGCGGGTAAATCCTGCTAAAAACGAACGCTGCTTATCTTCAGAGGATTTTGAAGTATCGCCGCTTAACTCAACGTCAAGTGGGCGCAGGTTTTTTTCACGCAAAAGGGTACGCACATGGCGAGAAGAGTCCCCTTCAAGGATACCCTTAACTTTTTTGCCATTGCTATCAAGCGCCTGATAACTGAATGCTGCCATGAACTTATCCCGAGGTTACCCTAAGCACTTCTTCGAGTGTGGTTAAACCTCGTAAGACCTGTTTAAATCCATTATTACGAATCGACAGCGCCTTAGTATGGGCGTAATCCGTCATCACTTGCTCAGGTTCGCGGTCATGAATCATTTTGCGTAAGGTATCATCAATTTCGATAAACTCATAAATACCCAATCGCCCACGGTAGCCTTGCTGATTACACTTATCACAGCCTTTCGCCCGATAAATGGTCGCGTTTTCTGCATTCTCAAACGGAATATCCAAAAGCTTGCATTCAATTTCGTTCGGGTGAATCGGCTCCTTGCAATGCTCACATAAGGTTCTTACTAAGCGCTGCGCCATCACCGCCATCAAACTTGAAGATAATAAGAATGGCTCAACACCCATGTCATCCAAGCGGGTCACCGCACCAATGGCAGTATTGGTATGCAAAGTCGAGATAACCAAGTGACCTGTCAAACTGGCTTGCACGGCAATCTCAGCCGTTTCTAAATCACGAATTTCACCAATCATGACCACATCAGGATCTTGACGGAGTATCGCCCGTAAGCCTTTGGCAAATGTCATGCCTACCTTCGAATTGACCTGGGTTTGGCCAATACCTGCCAAGACGTATTCCACAGGGTCTTCAATGGTTAAAATATTACGGGTGGGTTCATTAATGTGGGTGAGACCTGCATACAGCGAGGTGGTTTTACCGGAACCGGTTGGGCCTGTCACCAAAATAATGCCATGCGGTGCTGCGAGCGCTTTTTTGTAGCCTTCTAATGTTTGCTGGGTCATTTGCAGTTGCGACAACTTTAATGCACCAGCATCTTTATCCAACAAACGCAATACAATACGTTCGCCATGCGCAACTGGGTTTGTCGACATACGAATATCAATGGCATGACCTGCAATTCTTACCGATATACGACCATCTTGCGGAATACGCTTTTCAGCGATATCCAACTTTGCCATAACTTTCATACGAGAAACTAACAAAGGTGCCAGCATACGTTTGGGTCTAAGCACTTCATACAAGGCCCCATCGACACGAAAGCGTACGACTAAATCATTCTCAAAGGTTTCTATGTGAATATCCGACGCATTTTCACGAACCGCCTGTGACAAGATGGCATTAATGAGACGAATCACTGGCGCATCATCGTCAGCATCCATCAAATCGCCTGTGTCATTGATCTCGTCCGCTAGACGGCTAAGATCCAAATCATCGCTCATATCCTCAGCCGCTTGCACTGCTTCATCGGCAGAGCGTTGGTAAGCTTTGGATAATTGCTTTTGAAAATCCGCATCAGGTAGGTTTTCTAATGCCAGATGTTCACCGACAAAACGACGAACCTCACAAAGAATATCAGGCTGTAAACCTTCTTTATAAAAAGCGGTGTAGCCATCATCATTGGATTTAAGAAAAATGCCATGCGTGGATGCATAAGGGTAAGGGATTTCTTTAACCCCTGCTTCAACCGCTTCGGCTTCTGCATCCATCACGCCTTCCGCTTCAGGCATTTCATCAGAGAGTGTGTTTTCTTCTTTAGACATTTGATGTGCCGCCTTTAGTGAGCTTCTACATCAAGATCTGGAACTAACATACCATCCGTAATACCGACAGGGCCTTCAAGCGCTTTAATCTGCTCTTCCCAGTCCGGTAGCACAGGGATACGATCTCTAGGGAAGAAATCCAAGCCTTCGTCATACTGCATGTGTTGATGTGCGCGCATGTGCTGGTAACGCTTCTTAGAGACTTTGGCGACACTCGCAGAATCTTCCATCACTTTGGGTCGAATAAAGACCACTAAGTTGGTTTTGCGCGACGTACTCGTGGTACTTTTAAATAAATGCCCCATCACAGGAATATCACCCAACAATGGCACCTTCTTCACCACTTCTTGTGCCTTATCTTGAATTAATCCACCCAAGACAACCACGCCGCCATCTTCTACACGTACCGACGTATTGATTTTACGCTCAGTCGTGACCACTTGTGATGGATCAATGGTTCCTGTGCTGCTCTCTGGTGCTTCGGACGCTTCTTGCACAATCTCTAAGGTAATTTCGCCTGAGCTATTCACATGCGGTGTTACTTTTAAGGTAATACCGACATCATTACGCTCAATGGTTTGGAATGGATTACCCGGGTTAGAACCCGTACCGGTTGACGTATAGCTGCCTGTAACAAAAGGCACTTGGCGACCAACCACGATAGATGCCTCTTTATTATCCAAGGTCATAATGCTTGGCGTTGAGAGGATATTGGAATCCGTGTTATTTTCGATCGCGGTCAGAATCGCGCCAAAGGAGTTACCATCCGGGTTGTAATCAAATATACCCACTGAACCACCAATTAAACCTGCCAGGCCACCAATTAACCCTTTTGCCTGATCATCAGAATTATTGGTTAAAGCGCCTGCAAAGTTACCCATATGGCCACTGGTATTTGAGCCTCCAATGCCTGAGCTTTTACCTGCAAATAAAAAGTCGAGACCTAAGCCTTTATCATCACTCAAGCTAATCTCTGCAATAATCGCTTCCACCAAGACCATTTGCCGGGCAACGTCCAATTGTTGTACCAAACTAGTCAAGCTTTCCATGATATCGGGTTGAGCAGTAACGATCAGCGAGTTAGAAGCCGCATCCGCTTCAATGGTTGCGTTCTTTTGTGACGCCGATTTCGATTTTAAATCAACCGTCATTTTCACCATATTTTGCACCACTTTCGATAATACAGGTGCAAGCTCTTTAGCTTTCGCATGACGCAAACGGAAAACCTGTGCATTACCGCTGCGGGCTAACTGCACATCCAATCCACGGATAATTTTCTTAATGCGCTCACGGGCTTGTAAAGTACCATTCAATAACACGCTGTTGCTGCGATCATCCGCAACAATATCAATAGAGTCTTCAGCGGGTTGGTTTTTTGCATTACCCGTGGATTTATTGATTTGGGTAACCATCTTGGTGATTTCGTCAGCCGAGGCAAATTTAAGCTTGACAATTTCAACGTCTTTGTGTGGCGATTGATCAAGG
>JAPOUS010000043.1:18667-41201 GCA_026708525.1 Cellvibrionales bacterium | reverse complement strand
AAGCTATTGAAAACCACTTAAATAATCTTCCTTCATGTAATAAATTTGCCTCAAGCAAATCCACTGAAGATTTAGAACTATTACTTAGGGATCCTAGTTTTTCATTGCAAATAAAAGGTGAAAAAAAATATTTAGCAATATAAACGAATCTGAAGTAGATAGTGTTATTAATTATTTAACAAACACCAAAGGGCATGACTTAAGTTTAATAACGCTACAAAATGCAACACTGTATTCAACTGAACTATTTCCAACCTTTCGAGCCAGAAGTTGTTCTGCTGTATATGATAATAAAGTAACAGCGTCTTACAACCAATTGTGTTTTCTTAATCCAGAAAGGAAAGTTGCCCAGTTTCAAACGACCATAACCCTTGAAAATAGCAATCCCTCTACACCAACCCTCGAAGGCTTAATCATTACTCACAATGTAAAGCACGCCAATTTTTTCTATCATGAAAATAGGCTAGAAGACATTTTAAGAATCAAACAGTGAACCATTAAAGCCAATAAAAGAAATGACATTGACAACTAACAATGTTTTTACAATTACAGAAAAATATAGGTGAATAAACAAGCCCTATTTTACTGAGTCTTCAAATCCACTGAACTAAATAAGTAGCTGACTTGCCAACACCACAATAGGTGCTGTTTCTGCTCGTAATATACGCTCACCCAAAGAGATAATTGAAACCCCTTGCCCTTGCGCCATAGCCACTTCACGATCCGAAAAACCCCCTTCAGGCCCAAAGCAAAAGTACGGGCTATCCATTGGTTGAAGTAGTTTCGAAGGGGGTTGGCCTGCGGGATGAAAGAGTAGGGTCTTAGATGGCTCAATTTGCTGCAACCATACATCAAAGGTTTGAGGCTCTAGTACTTCTGGCAAACGGTTACGTTCCGATTGTTCAGACGCACTCACGGTGATTTGCCGCCAGTGCTGAAGCTTCTTTTCCAAACGCTCCTTTGGCAATTTAACATCGCAATAATCCATCCATAAAGGCTGGATGCCATGCACACCTAATTCTGTTGCCTTTTGCATCACCGTATCCATACGATCGCCTTTGGTAACGCCGATAGCGATAGATAATTTCTGTAAAGGCATGCGGTCATTGGGATCAAAAGAGGACGTCTTGATGACGACGGATTTTTTTGAGGCACTTTGTACCACAGCCTCATAACAACCGCCTTGATTATTAAACACATTAAGGGCCTGACCTGATTTTACTCGGAGCACAGTCCCTAAATAGTGGCTTGCCTGCTTATCCAGTTGAATCTCTGAGTCAACCGCTAAAGGCATATCCACATAAAGGCGATGGGTTCGCATCAGTTCAATGCTTCTAAAATCGCTTTAGTGGGCGCCAGCTGATTCATCGTATAAAAATGGATGCCGGGCGCACCGCCTTTGACTAAGGTTTCACACAGCTTAGTGACGACTTCTAACCCAAAAGCTTTAAGACTGTCTGTATCATCGCCAAAGCCTTCCATTTTATAGGTTAACCAGCGGGGAATTTCAGCTCCGCAGGCTTTAGAGAATCGCTGTAGATTTTGAAAATTCGTAATCGGCATGATGCCAGGAATGATTGGCTGGGTAATGCCTTGTTTTTTGCAGCCTTCAAGAAAATAAAAGTAGGCATCCGGATTAAAAAAGTATTGCGTTAACCCAGATTGTGCACCTGCATCAAGCTTTTGCTTGAGATAAAATATATCTTTATTCCAGTTTTCTGCCTGAGGATGAATTTCTGGGTAAGCTGCCACATGAATTTCAAAATGATCACCAAAATGCTTGCGAATAAACTCAACCAACTCGTTAGCATAAACGACTTTGGCATTGCCCATACCCGAGGGAATATCACCTCGAAGCGCAACAATGCGCTTAACGCCCATCTCTTTGTACTGCCCCAAGAGAGTCAGCATACGCTCTTCGTCGTCTGCACCAAAAGATAAATGCGGTGCAACATCCAGGTTTTTTTCGAGTGCCATTTTGACACAGGCAAAAGTATTGGCACGTGTCGAACCGCCTGCACCGTAGGTCACTGAAAAATAGTCTGGGTTTAATGCATTAAGCCCATCAATGGTGGTACTTAGCTTTTCAATCCCCGCCTCAGTTTTTGGTGGGAACAACTCAAAACTGTAGTGTTTAATCATAATTTTTAAACATTGATTAAAATTTTAAAAGATTCTGATCTCTCTCGTTCCCATGCTCTGCGTGGGAATACATACAGAATACAAAAATCGTTTAAATATCCACTCCCACGCAGAGCATGGGAGCGAGTATAAACTTCCCTTAAACTACATTAATATTTGTAAGCGTCAGGCTTATACGGGCCATCCACAGGAACATTAATATAATCCGCTTGATCTTTGGTTAGTGTCGTTAACACCCCACCAAAACCCTCAACCATGTGTTTAGCCACTTCTTCGTCTAACTTTTTCGGCAAGACTTTAACATACAGGTTATTCGCTTTAGTATCAGCATCAAGATCTGCAAACTTTTCATCCCACAAATAAATTTGTGCTAATACTTGGTTGGCAAAAGAGCCATCCATGATACGGCTTGGATGGCCAGTCGCATTACCTAGATTCACCAAACGCCCTTCGGATAAAAGAATTAAATGATCATCAGTTTCCTTGTTACGGTAAACCTTATGCACTTGCGGCTTAACTTCTTCAAATAGCCAATTTTCCCGCATGTAAGCGGTGTCAATTTCGTTATCAAAGTGGCCGATGTTACATACTACAGCCCCATTTTTAAGCGCCTTAAGCATGTTAGCATCACAAACGTTAACATTACCGGTTGTCGTGACGATCAAATCGGTTTTACCCAACAAGTCTTTATCGACGCCTTCTTCTGTACCGGTGTTCACGCCGTTTATATAAGGTGAGGTGACTTCAAAACCATCCATGCAAGCTTGCATCGCACAAATAGGATCAATTTCTGCCACGCGAACAATCATGCCTTCTTGGCGTAATGACTGCGCAGAGCCTTTACCGACATCACCATACCCAATAACTAACGCTTTTTTACCGGACAACAAATGGTCTGTACCACGTTTAATGGCATCATTTAATGAATGGCGGCAGCCATATTTATTGTCATTTTTTGATTTAGTTACTGCATCGTTAACATTAATCGCTGGCACTTTTAATGAGCCATCTTCTAACATTTCCAGTAAGCGATGAACACCTGTGGTGGTTTCTTCGGTTATCCCATGAATGTTATCTAAAATTTGTGGGAATTTATCGTGTGCCAATTGGGTTAAGTCACCACCATCATCCAAAATCATGTTGGCATCCCAAAGCTCATCGCTATCTTTGGCTTTCATTAAGGTTTGTTCAATACACCACCAGAATTCTTCTTCGGTTTCACCTTTCCAAGCAAACACAGGAATACCTGCTGCTGCAATCGCAGCCGCTGCATGATCTTGGGTTGAGAAGATATTACAAGAAGACCAACGTACTTCAGCACCTAGCTCAATCAAGGTTTCAATCAACACAGCCGTTTGAATGGTCATGTGAATACAACCCATAATTTTAGCGCCGGCTAACGGCTGGGCATCTTTATACTGCTTACGCAATGCCATTAAAGCAGGCATTTCACCTTCAGCGATTTGAATTTCTTTACGTCCCCATTCTGCCAGGGAAATATCTGCAACTTTATAATCAGAAAATGTGCTCATAATAAAAATCTCTTGTTAATTCGTTTAATTACCGCCTTGATCGGAAAAAATCACAGCCCAGCCGCTTGTCGAAGTGCTTCGACTTTATCGGTTTTTTCCCAAGTAAATGCAGTAAAGGTCGATGACTTCACTACTTTCTGACCATTTTCTTCCACGGTGTAATTATACGTATGCTCAAAAGGCTCTCGCCCAAAGTGACCATAGGCAGCTGTCAATTGATACATAGGGTGTAATAAGTTTAATTGCTTAGTGATGGCATAAGGGCGCATATCAAAGACTTCTCGTACCGCTTTAATCAACTCCTCATCAGATACATGGCCTGTTCCAAAGGTATTCACTGAAATAGAGGTAGGTTCAGCTACGCCAATAGCATAAGAAACTTGGATTTCACATCGATCCGCAAGGCCAGCTGCTACAACATTTTTAGCCACATAACGGCCCATATAAGCGGCACTTCTATCAACTTTTGACGGATCTTTACCCGAGAATGCACCACCACCATGACGCGCTGTTCCGCCATAAGTATCAACGATAATTTTACGGCCAGTTAATCCACAGTCACCCACAGGGCCACCAATCACAAAGTTGCCGGTTGGGTTGATGTGATAAAGGGTATCGTCATGCAGCCATTCTGCTGGCAAAACGGGCTGGATAATTTTTTCTAACACTTCGCTTCGTAAATCCTCAAGACTAATGCTTGGATCATGCTGAGTCGACAAAACCACCGCATCAATTTGTGGAAATCCTTTCGCATAATTAATTGTTACCTGCGATTTTGCATCTGGACGCAACCAAGGTAATTCACCAGACTTTCGTAATTGCGCTTGATGCTCAACTAAACGATGCGAATAATAAACAGGTGCTGGCATATAGGTTGGTGTTTCGTTAGTCGCATAACCAAACATCAAACCTTGGTCGCCTGCGCCTTGATCTTCAGGCTTGGCACGATCAACCCCCTGATTAATATCGACAGATTGCTTACCAATGCCATTCAATACCGCACAAGAAGCACCATCAAAACCCACCTCTGAACTGGTGTAGCCAATGTCGCAAATAACTTTACGCACGATATCTTCCAAATCAACATAAGTATTGGTAGTAACCTCACCGGCAATTATTGCCATACCGGTTTTCACCATAGTTTCAACGGCGACACGTGCATAAGGGTCACGCACAATAATCGCATCCAATACAGCATCAGAGACCTGATCGGCCACTTTATCTGGATGCCCTTCAGAAACTGACTCTGAAGTAAAAAGGGTATACTCTGTCATTCTTAATCCTCACCTTTGTAAAAGTGTCTTAGTTGAATACGGAATCCGTTCCTTTGTGCTAGATAACTGGACTCCCCTTCGGCTAACCCACAATTGGTAGCCCATTGCGTTAAATCGTCTGGCTCAAACCCTAGCCATACATCACCACAGGCTTCTTTCGCCCACAACTGATCATGGTGACAAAGATCGGTGACGATTAATCCGCCACCGGGTAATAAAAGCTCGCTACAGTCGGTAAAAATATCATTCGGTGATGCCACATGGTGTAACACCATATTCAATACCACACACTGGGCTTTAACCCCTTGCTTTAAGGCTGTTTGGGTATCTCCCAAGGTTAACTCAACGTTATTTAAGGCTTGCTGTTGAATTAAGGCGTGGGCTTCTGACAACACAGTGTCTGAAATATCAAACCCTAAGACGCGAGAAAAATGCTCTGCTAAAAATGGCAAAAACAGCCCCTCACCCGGGCCAATTTCGATAGCGATATGCGCATCATCAGAATTTTTTGCAATTAACCCCAGATGTGCGATAAAACTGGCAACCGACTCCCCATACTGCGGGAAGCTAGCAATCAAATCCTGCTGCTTACGTAGCTTTTTGGCATTTTGGATAAAAAAATCTTTTGACTGAGCGACGCGATCCGATGCCACTTGTTCAATGCCAGATACTAAGGCCTCATCAAGTGGTTGCTGATCAATCAGTGCATTCAATGCATGGTGTAAGTTAAAAAGGTCATCACCGATCGATCGAACTTCACGGCGATAAAAAATGGAATTGCCTTCTCTTCGTGTGGCTAAAAAACCAGACTCCAATAACAATTTTAAATGATGACTTAAGGCAGATTGTTTAATAGCAAAAATCTGACACAACTCTTGAACACTGTATGAGTCTGCTTTCAACACGCGCAAAATCGACAGACGCACAGGATCGGCACAGGCTTTAATCGCCCCTGCCAATGCGGTTATGCTGGCTTTTTGCTCGATGCCTACACGGTCTTTTTGTGCAACCTTGGCAACTGTCGCCGTGCTTTTGTTGATCTGTGTCGTTTGCATGGGGCAAGAGTGTACCACTCGAATACATCTACATCAAAATATTTTGATGTAGAATTATAAAAAACTAATTGATAACTTATTACAAATGATATTTAATCTCATTTAAATAGTAAGCGATTGTAAAAGCAATGAACCGTCCACAAATAAAACCAGCAATAAGCTGGGTTTTTAATAGCCGAAATGCTGAAACACAGGAAAAGCTTCTGATTGACCACCCTGTCTATCTTGCCGAATGCGCTTCAACCAAGATGATTAGCAACAACACACTGGAAGTCAGCTTTTATATCTCAAGTGATCAAGGTTTTGATTTTAATGCTGGCCAATACCTGGCGCTGTATTTTCCTAAAGCAGAGGCCGCAATATCACAAGCATCCAAAAATAACACCCCTGCACTGTACGAACTTCCCTGTTTTGATAATTCGACGTTACTAAGAAGAAGCTATAGCATCGTCAGCTCACCTCAAGAATTTGATAAAACGGGCAAAGTATCTATCGCGATCAGCCTGATTGATGGCGGTTGCGGCTCTACTTTTTTTAAAACTATAAAACCCGGTGATTTAGTCTTTGCGCTAGGCCCTTTTGGCAACCTAAACCTTGATCTCAGCATTAGATTTGAACGCATTTTTCTATTAGGGACAGGAACAGGCATTGCCCCTTATCTAAGCATGCAAGAGGAAATAAAGGGCTTATGGGATAAGTCAGTGGATATTGTTGCAGGATTTCGATCCAAAACACAGGCTATTTATTTGGATCAACTATCATCACTCAATCAATACGATCATGTCACAACAGAAATATGCTTCAGCAGAGAAAAATTACCGACTTACCATTACGGTTATATTCAACACCTATTGCCCTTGCTAATGCTTAATCCTAAAAAAGATTGTTTTTATCTGTGCGGGAACCCACGCATGATTGACGCTGTGAAAAATCAACTCATCAACGAGGGTTTTTGTTTAAATAAAAATCTTTTTGAGGAGAGCTACACATTCTCTGGGCACCTTGATGATGATTATCCTTTTAGCATCTCACATCTGCTTTAAGGGCACATATTTTATATTTTCAGCGCAGCCATACACACTCTCAAAACACGCTATTAGCCCGTAATGACATTTTCTTTAGCGTAACGCACATTGGTAGGCCTCGAGGAAACTAACGCATAAGCCAAGGTTAGCGGACCCAAACGACCAACAATCATAACAAAAACCAACACAAGCTTACCGAAGTTGGTTAGATTTTCGGTTAATCCGATGGTTAACCCCACCGTCCCAAAGGCCGATATAGCTTCAAACAATACAATATCGAATCGCGCATTTTCGGAAATCATTAACGCAAGGGAAGCAAAAAATAATAAAATGCCGCTAACCACCATAATCGCTAAGGCCTTAAGTACTACACTGTCCTCAATATTCCGATTAAACGCACAGAACGTACGGCTCCCGCGAAGAAAAGCTTTGGTAGCAATGATACAGGTGGCAAACGTACTGACTTTGATCCCACCACCTGTTGATGAACTCCCGGCACCAATGAACATCAAGACCATCATTATCAACAGAGACGCATGCGTCATGGCGCTCAAATCAATGCTGTTGAAACCGGCCGTTCGCGTCGTTGCCGATTGAAAAAATGCATTAAAAACTGCGAAAAAGCCACCCAATGACTTTAGCGTTTCTGGATTTCTAAATTCCAGAAAATACAAGCTCACTGTTCCAAAAATCAATAGCAGCACTGAGGTTCTAAGTACCAATTTACTGTGCAAACTCAATCGCCAATTTTTTTTAGGGCCTAAATAGCTCAATATATCGATAACAACAGTAAACCCAAGACCACCAATAATAAAAAGTAGCGCCAAGGTAAGGCCAATAACATAATTATCGGCGTAGCTTTGAAGAGAATTAGAAAACAAACTAAAGCCTGCATTATTAAACGCAGAAACCGCGTGAAAGAGTGCATACCAGCAACCTTTCACCAAGCCAAACTCCGGAACCCAAGCCAACGACAAAATCACTGTGCCGACAATTTCCATAATGCAAGCAAACAACACAATCGCCTTAATTAAGGATTTAACATCGGCAAGCGGAGGCTGGTTAAGTTCTTCACGAACAATGGCCTGCTCTCGCATACTGATCCTGTGACCAAACAAAATTAAAATCAGCATACTGATCGTCATTTGCCCAAGGCCGCCAATTTGCATGAGAACCAGCATCCACATATGTCCCATCAGTGTAAACTGTTCAGCATTATCTACGACGCCAAGCCCTGTTACCGTCAATGCAGAGGTAGCCATAAACAAGGCATCAATCCAATGCAAACGTGTGGCTGACGCCATATGTGTCATTAAAAATAACGTTGACGGCACAAGAATCAATAAGTAGCAGCCAATAATAAAGCGACCTGGTTTGGAAAAAAATTGCCCCCCCTGCCCTGATACCACATGCCCACTCACTCTTGGCACTGAACCTCCTCACTTATCTTGCTAAAAATTGCTGCAACGCTTGTTTTTGCCCTGAGAGAATGAGCATATCACCCGCCTGAAGACTTTCACTGGGATCAATCTGTGTGAGCAATTCAGCCGCTCGCTTGATGGCTAACAAGCTCACGTCATTCGGGTAATTTATCTCACTGAGCTGCTGCCCAATCTCTGAATCCAAAATAGACACGGCCATCATAGCTAGATTATCCGGCAAATGGAGGTAATCGACAAAGCCCTCATTAACCAGTTGTTCAGACACACGAATAGCCATATCTCGTTCAGGGTTGATGACTCTATCCGCTCCAATTTTCAGCATGGTTTTCACATGAAGGTTATCTTTGGCTTTAACCCACAAATTCACCACACCCATTTCTTTTAGCAAGATAGTAATCAGCAGGCTAGATTGAATATCGGATCCCATACAAAGCACAACACAATCAAAGCTGGTAATATCTAACTCACTGGCTGTGTCTTCATCGGAGATATCTGCAATGACAGCCTGAGAGACTATCTCAGACAATTTATGCACAGGCTTTTCGTTTTTATCGACGGCCATCACTTGCACACCGGCTTTAGCCAACGCGATGCAAAGATTGGTACCAAACTGACCGAGGCCAATGACGGCAATTTGTTTCATTTGATCTCCGAAGGAGGCAAGAAATCTTAAGGACGAACATTCTAACACCCCCTCAAATTAAATGTCATTAGTTGCTTATTTGCCATTAAAAATAATCGTAATGTATCTCCAATACCTATATAAAACACTCATTTCACCCCAATCAATCTCATAGATTTGATTCAATATTTCTTCAGAAAGATAGCTTTCTTCCTTGTAATTCCTATTAAATATTCTTTCTACAAAGTACCTTTTATTATCAACCTTTCCAACAACATACCCTCGGGCTTCTTTAATACCCTTCAATTTTGAAAAGCGATCTTGCAAGCTCTCTTTCAATAAGCGCTTATCCTCATCATTTGCTTTCGTATAACTAAAAGCGCACTTCAAAACATCCTCACCGACATCTTGGATAAATTTATCTGGCTCTTTTTTCGTGACATCCTCTGATCCGTTATCAGGACGGCTATCTAGGACAAACCAGAGTTTCCCACCGGCCAACCCACCCGACAAATAACCTAAAGTGAAGATAACAAGGAGCACTCTCATAACTTTCTTCTCTTTCATTGTGCTGAAAATTTGCCTATTTAACTGATCTAAGCGAAAATAGCGGATTTTTTGATCTCTCTGGAGCATTTTTAATGGCCCCTCGCACGCAACTTGCCAATGCTATTCGCGCACTTAGTATGGATGCTGTTCAACAAGCCAAATCCGGTCACCCAGGCGCCCCAATGGGCATGGCAGACATTGCTGAAGTCTTGTGGAATGATTTCTTGAATCACAACCCACAAAACCCTGATTGGCCAAACCGCGACCGTTTCATTTTATCGAACGGCCACGGCTCCATGCTGATCTACTCGCTACTGCATTTATCTGGCTACGATTTACCCATCGACGAATTAAAAAACTTCCGCCAATTGCATTCAAAAACACCAGGACATCCTGAATACGGCTACGCACCTGGTATCGAAACCACCACAGGCCCACTAGGTCAAGGGATCTCAAATGCCGTTGGTATGGCTATCGCTGAAAAAACCTTAGCCGCCCAATTTAACCAACCTGAATTTCCCATCGTTGATCATTACACCTATTGCTTCTTAGGTGATGGCTGCATGATGGAAGGTATCTCGCATGAAGTTTGCTCGCTTGCGGGCACCTTAGGCTTGGGTAAATTAGTGGCCTTTTACGATGACAATGGTATTTCTATTGATGGTGAAGTTGAAGGTTGGTTCACCGATGATACTCCTAAGCGTTTTGAATCCTACGGTTGGCACGTTATTCCTAAAGTAGACGGTCATGACCCAGACGCCATTAAAGCCGCGATTGAGAGTGCACGAGCAGAAACTGGCAAGCCTACGCTTATCTGCTGCCAAACCATTATTGGTCAGGGCTCACCGAACAAAGCCGGCACCGAATCTTGCCATGGCGCGCCTTTAGGCGATGAAGAAATCCAATTATCTAAACAGCATCTTGGCTGGGACTTTGGGCCTTTTGAGATTCCAAGCGTTGTCTATGAAGGCTGGGATGCAAAAACCACTGGCAGCAATAAAGAAAACAGCTGGAACGACTTATTAGCTGCCTATGAAAAAGCCCACCCAGAACTGGCTGGCGAATTCGTGCGTCGCGTGGTTAAGAATGAATTACCGCAAGATTTTGCTGAAAGGGCCAATGCTTTTATCCAAGCGACGGCCGAAAAAGCGGAAAAAATCGCAACACGTAAAGCGTCGCAAAATGCGATAACTGCCTTTGCTGATTTATTACCGGAATTTTTAGGGGGCTCTGCGGATCTTGCAGGATCCAACCTAACCCTTTGGCCTGATAGCAAAGGCATCACCAGCGATGACGCTTCGGGTAATTACCTCTATTACGGCGTGCGCGAATTTGGCATGAGTGCCATCATGAATGGTATCGCCTTACACGGTGGTTTTATTCCATTTGGCGCTACCTTCTTGATGTTTATGGAATATGCACGCAATGCGGTTCGCATGGCAGCACTAATGAAGCAACGCAGCCTGTTTGTCTACACGCATGACTCGATTGGTCTAGGTGAAGATGGCCCAACACACCAACCTGTTGAGCAATTAGCGAGCCTTCGATATACCCCAAACCTTAATACTTGGCGTCCCTGTGATACCGTTGAGTCTGCGGTTGCATGGAAAGCATCCATTGAGAAAACGGATGGCCCAAGCGCCTTGGTATTTTCTCGTCAAGGTCTCGCTTGCCAAGATCGAAGCATCGAACAAATCAAAGCCATTGAAAAAGGCGGTTACATTCTAAAAGACAGTGACAGCCACCCAGATGTACTCTTGATTGCCACAGGCTCTGAAGTACAACTTGCGTTAGATGCAGCGTCAGAGTTGACCAGCAAAGGCCACGCGGTACGCGTCGTTTCCATGCCTTCAACGGAAGTCTTTGATCAACAAAGTGCCGAATACAAGCAATCAGTTCTACCGCTAGATGTCTTTAACCGCATCGCTATTGAAGCGGGCACAGCAGACTTCTGGTACAAATATGTGGGTATCGATGGCCGTGTCATCGGTATGCACACCTTTGGCGAATCCGCACCGGCTGGCGATTTATTCAAGCACTTTGGCTTCACTGTGGATCGTGTGGTTCAAGAAGCTGAAAGCTTACTTGCCGCCAACGACATTGATTTGGATTAAAGGCTAGGCGCACCATGTATCGCATAGGGATTAATGGCTTTGGCCGTATTGGTCGCTCCATTTTAAGAGCGCTCACAGAACGTCAGGCTCAAGGTCAATGCACGGACGTGCAAATTGTCGCCATCAATGAACCGTCAGATAAGCAAACCATTTTGCATCTGACGCAGTTTGATTCGACACATGGGCGCTTTAACGCCAATTGCCGATTAGATGACGGCAATCTATGGATTAATGATCGCCCAATTGCCCTCTCGCACCACGAAGATATTCAGAAGCTTCGCTGGCCAGATGTCGATTTGGTTCTTGAGTGCAGCGGTCAATTCACATCAAGGCAAGATGCCGAACGGCATATTTATCAAGGCACTGACAAGGTGCTATTTTCACACCCTGCCGATAAAAACGTGGATCGGACGGTCATTTATGGCATCAACCATCAACAGATCGAAGCCACAGACCGCATTTTATCGAATGCCTCTTGCACCACCAATGCCTGTGTCCCCCTACTTAAATTAATTGATGAAACCCAAGGCATTGATGCTGCATCCATTACGACGATTCACTCAGTAATGAATGACCAACCCTTAATTGATGCCTTTCATCATACGGATCTGCGCAAAACGCGTAGCGCCATGCAATCTATCATTCCAGTCGATACGGCGTTAGCTGCGGGTATTTATCGATTTTTACCCCACTTATCAGGACGGATCAGTGCGACCTCACTGCGCGTACCAACCATGAATGTCTCTGCCATTGATCTTTGTATTCAACTAAAAAATAGCGTGGATGCCGATGTGATTAACCAACAGATACATACCTACACTGAATTTAATGCCAATGTGTTAACCTGCAACACAAAACCTTTGGCCTCCATCGACTTTAATCATGATTCACACTCTGCGATTATCGACTTAACCCAAACCCGTATCAGCGGGAACAAACTACTCAAGCTATTTATCTGGTTCGATAACGAATGGGGCTTTGCCAACCGTATGATTGATGTCGCACAACATATTAAACAACTTAACGATTAAAATAACGGCACGAATGAAAGCTTAATTGCTTAACTCTGCTTAAAACAAAAAGGTAATGCTTGTGACTGCTGTCAACCGATTTGAATCTCTTACTCTTTCTGGTCAACGAGTGCTTATTCGTGAAGATTTAAATGTGCCGATCAAAGACGGCAAAATCACCAGTGACAAGCGCTTACAGGCTGCACTCCCAACCATTAAGCAAGCCACCCAGCAAGGCGCTAAGGTGCTTGTCATGTCCCATTTGGGTCGCCCAACAGAAGGCGGCTCAGATGCTGACAACGCAGCTTTTAGCTTACAACCTGTAGCTGACTATCTCTCTGACGCTTTGGGGCAAAACGTGCCTCTTATCACTGATTATTTATCTCAATCGGTAGCTGTTGAGAATGGCCAAGTAGTCTTACTTGAAAATGTTCGCTTCAACGCAGGCGAAAAGAAAGACGACGACACATTAGCCAAAGCTTACGCCAGCCTTTGTGATGTGTTTGTAATGGATGCTTTTGGTACAGCGCACAGAGCGCAAGCCTCAACGCACGGTGTTGCCAAATATGCGCCCATTGCTTGTGCAGGGCCACTGCTTTCAAAAGAACTGGATGCCCTTGAAAGCGCCACAACCAACCCAGAAAAACCTTTGGTTGCCATTGTCGGTGGCTCCAAAGTATCCACCAAGCTCGAAGTATTAGAAACGCTAGCTGATCTTTGCGATCACTTAATTGTCGGCGGCGGCATTGCCAATACTTTTTTAGCAGCTAACGGCTTCCCTGTGGGCAATTCGTTGTACGAAAAAGATTTACTGGATACCGCCAAAAGCATTATGCAAAAGGTCAACATTCCTCTACCTACGGATGTGGTGACTGGCAAAGCCTTTAGCGAAGAGGCGACGGCTGAAACCAAAGCCTGCGATCAGGTACAAAATGATGATATGATTTTTGATATTGGCCCTGAATCAGCAAAAGCGTTAAGCAGCATTTTAGCCGATGCCAAAACCATTATTTGGAATGGCCCTGTGGGTGTTTTTGAATTTGCCCAATTCTCAAAAGGTACTGAAGCCATCTCAAAAGCCATTGCTGAAAGCCCCGCATTTTCTATTGCAGGCGGTGGTGACACCTTAGCAGCAGTAGATCAATTTGGCATAACAGACAATGTCTCTTACATTTCAACAGGCGGTGGGGCATTCTTAGAATACGTCGAAGGCAAAGAATTACCAGCCGTTGCTATCCTTAAGCAACGCGCTAAATAAACTTTTTTTAAAACATTGAACAAATAGTAAGGAAAGAACGATGGCTCTTATTTCATTACGCCAGTTGCTGGATCATGCAGCTGAATATGATTATGGCGTTCCCGCCTTTAACGTGAACAACCTGGAGCAAGTACGCGCCATTATGCAGGCGGCAGATGCAACCGACTCGCCAGTCATTCTTCAAGCGTCAGCGGGTGCACGTAAATATGCTGGCGCCCCGTTTTTACGCCACTTAATTTTGGCGGCAATTGAAGAATTTCCGCATATCCCTATCGTTATGCACCAAGATCATGGTACTAGCCCTGCGGTTAACCAACGTTCCATCCAGCTAGGCTTCAGCTCGGTCATGATGGATGGCTCATTAGGTGAAGACGGCAAAACACCCACCACCTACGAATACAATGTCGATGTCACTAAAACTGTGGTCGATATGTCACATGCCTGCGGTGTTTCCGTTGAAGGTGAATTAGGCTGTCTAGGCTCGCTCGAAACTGGCGAAGCAGGTGAAGAAGACGGTATTGGTGCAGCAGGCAAATTATCTCACGATCAAATGCTTACCGACCCCGATGAAGCGGCGGATTTTGTCGCTAAAACCCAAGTCGATGCACTAGCCATCGCTATTGGCACCAGCCACGGGGCGTATAAATTCACCCGCCCACCAACAGGTGACATCTTAGCGATCGAGCGCATCAAGGCAATCCACGAACGCATCCCTAACACGCACCTGGTTATGCACGGCTCCTCTTCTGTACCACAAGAATGGCTAGCGGTTATCAATGAGTTTGGCGGCAACATCCCTGAGACTTATGGTGTACCCGTTGAAGAAATCGTCGAAGGCATCAAGCACGGCGTGCGTAAGGTGAACATTGATACCGATTTACGTTTGGCGTCCACAGGCTCTGTGCGTAAGTTTATGGCCGAAAACCAAGCGGAGTTTGACCCTCGTAAATATTTGGCAAAAACTGTGACTGCGATGAGTGATATTTGTAAAGCACGTTACGAAGCCTTCGGCACAGCAGGCAATGCGAGCAAAATCAAACCGATTTCGCTTGATGACATGCATACCCGCTATGCCTCTGGCGAGCTTGATGCAAAAATCAGCTAATCACTTTTTTATAGGCTTGTTTATCGCAAGCCTATCTTCCCCCTTAATGATACTCAATCCGATAAGTATCCATTAAATGCTCTTCGTAAAACGTCACCGCTGAATAAAACAGAAAAAAGCAGCCTAAGATCATTATAAATGGCAACTGAGACAGAGCAAAAAAATAGGGCCAAATGTCCACTCTCGATAAAGGAATGTAAGACGAACTTATAAAATAATTGCCGCCTATCTCTGATAAAAGCAAGGTGAAGGTCAGCCAATAAATAGAAATCAACTTTACTAGACCCGTTTTATCTTCAATCGATTTCTGCGTTGTCCTCCAACCATTGGGGGTATTTTTAATAAATCGAAATAGCGACCGCACCTTCAGCATACTATCAAATACAGAGAAAAAACACATGGCATCATTAGCAACCAAAGAGCCTGGCACCCATTCACCCGTATCTATCCACATACACTTAGCATCATAACCCTTTAAACGTGACTTAACTGCTAGGGCAAAGTCTTCCGTTAACATAGAAGATCCTCGATACTCCTCAACTAAATCACCAACACTAACAAGTGCCTCCTTTCGCCAAATCATATTATGACCATGACAATAAACAAAACCATCATCAGATAGACAAATTTGAACATTTCTAACGAAATGAATATAAAGCGAAGATATTGACTTAAAGAAGGAGATAAAATAATTTGTTGGCTTGAGTGAAAACTGCAAGAAACCTAGTTTTTTATTTTGAATAAATTCTACCACGCCTTTTTTTAAGGTATCTGGCTTGATTGTTGAATCGACATCTAAAAATTAAGCCAGCTCATGTTGCATTCTATCAATGCCAATCTGCATATTTTTAGCCTTATAACCGCCAGCTCCCTCACGATGAACAAAGAGCGCGTTTAGGCTAGGCTGCGCTTTGTCGACATACTGCCGCCACTTAGTCAAATCGGTATGATGATTACCACTATTATCAACGACGATATATTCAATTTTATCTTCTGGATAATCTAGATTAAAAGCAGAATCAATCGTCATTTTACAGACATCGAAAGGTTCGTTTCGGGAACAAATAATCACCGACACTGTCGGCAATTGCGACTCAAGTATATGCTGGCTTTGCATTTTTTTCTTTCTATAGCATATAAACTGAAAAGTATTTAAGGGCATCTCTAATAATTGATTTTGAGGTTCTGCGCTAAATTTCAAGGTTTTCAGTAAGGCGAAGGTTGCAGTTAATGTTAGACACCTTAACAAAGCCTTTAACGCAGCTTAAGCCAAAGAAATTAGTGCCCGAAGGGTCTATCCAGAAAAGTTATTCAAATTCATTAGCCTGTGACTTTTTATGGTAAAAAACACGTTATTTAATTTCGTTACAGAGCCCGAAAGCAATTTTTAGAGGTGCCCTAATTTATGACGGTGGCGATCGTTATCACTATATTGACAAAACACCCGAATTTTCTGAAAAAGGCGAAGACTATTGGAAAGAGCCCACACCCTATGGATCTATGGATAGATTAGTTAGAATATCTTTTGGCCACTTAAAACTATGGGGACTAAATAAAGAGGATGCTTTACATTACCTTAATATCACTTATGGAGAAAACTGGCCAAATGAAGCCTATCTAATATGGGATCATGTGAATGCAAAAATGCATGATAAAACGATTAAGCAATTACACTGCATGGCTCCAGCCCTTCACAGCAAGGATCCCTTAGCGCAACAGAACAAATAATAGTAATTATCATTTGCAGTTACTGGCTTGTTATACGATCATAGCTCTTATAATCTTATAACAAAGCCAATAACTGCGGCGCCCCCTATCATGTTTGATGCTAATGCAATTATCAACCTTCCGCCTTTTTCACCTGGAAATGCACAGCAACCAGAAATAAAAGCCTATTTATCCTTTTACCAGAATGATTTTGCAGCAAAAGGTTTAGCAGAGTCTCAATCTATCGGGCGATTACCATTAGGCGGCTTTAGCATATTCACTCACCTGATTACAGCTATGTCCGCTAAGGGTTGCGTGTTATTACTTCACGGTTATTTTGATCACTCAGCCAACCTCCGCCCCTTGACAGAATATTTTCTTAGGCGAGGATTCAGCGTTATACTTTTTGATCTACCTGGACATGGATTATCTTCAGGTGACAAATCTGTTATTCATAGTTTTCAAGAATACCAAGCCGTGCTTGAAGCATTGATCGCCTATTTTAAACAGCAAATTGATTTCCCCTTGTCACTCATTGGCGGGCATAGCACAGGTGGCGCAATCGCCATGCAATATATTCTTAACCAAAACACCCCAGATGTTGAAAAATTATTATTAATCGCCCCCTTGGTTGAACCTATTGCCTGGCCATGGATCAAATGGCAGATGGCTTTCGCATCACCTTTTATGCAGCGCATCAAAAGAAAATTTAAACAAAATACATCCAATGAAGACTTTTGGTACTTTATTCAGCACAAAGATCCACTACAAACACAGTATGTTTCTGTGGCATGGCTTAACGCCCTAAAGCATTGGCTAAAAGAAGATTTTGCTCAAGCAACACCCAAACAACTACCTGTACTTATGCTTCAAGGCACTTGTGACAACACCGTAAATGGCAAAAAAAACGCAAAACAACTGATCGAAAAATTTCCTCAAATGCGGTGCCAAGCTCTTAAAGGCGCAGGACATCAACTCATCAATGAATCAGAATTTTTTCAAACTCTTTGGCAAGTTGCCTTAGCGGATTTCATTTAACCTAAGGAACCTCTGATTAAGTCAAGATGCCATCAGGCTTTCAAGCTTATTTCCTAACAAGGCGGAATTCCGCAGTTAGTCTCGCCCTTTCAAGGAATGACAACGCAGTTAGGGTATAAGCTTGAAAGCCCCGAAGGGCGCGGCCAAAATACTTTCTAACTGCGTCAGACTTTTTGTCAAGGCAATGAGCATTAACTGCAAAGCCTTCCTTGCTAAAAAAGCATTTTGGAATCCGGCTGATATCATTTGGACTTAATCAGAGGTTCCCTAACAATTATTGATCTAATTTTTATGAATATCTTGTTAAGGACATCTCTAATCATTGATTTTGAAATTCTTCGCTGAATCTCAAGGTTTTCAGCAAGGCGAAGCTTGCCGTTAATGTTAGACACCTTAACAAAGCCTTCAACGCCGCTTAAGCCAAAGAAATTAGTGCCCGAAGGGGCAGTCATAAAAATTCGCCCTCCCCCTTTAATTGACTCGTTTATTTTAAAAACAAGGTCAATCACTTTTTTGACAGAAGCCAAAATCAATTTTTCGAGGTGCCCTTAAATTTATCTACAACTTTATCAATCTAATCATGCTGCATTGAAGAGTATTAATCTTCTCATAAGTTATCGCCATTACCGGCCTCGCTTTCATTCTTTTGGAGAAGAATTCAAAGCCACTAATGCTGCAACCATTTACGCAACGAGTGATACATTCTCTAACTAAGCAAACATCAACAGCATAAAAACATCCACAATTAAAAAATATTAAGCACAGAAGAACATATTATCGTTTTTTATGTATCGCCATCGAACTTTTTAACAAAAATAAGACTAACACTTTATCCCTTATTGAAAATTTTTTTACTATGAATAAGTCATTAATTATTTTTATCTTTTATTTTTCACTCACCTCAACTGTGAATGCAGGCATTAAACACCAACTATCAAGAATATTTCTTCCTTTTGGTGCATGCCTCAGTCCACAAAAAAATCCTTCTTCTTATAGAAGCATTCAATCTACAATAGAATCAGAAGGAAAAAGAGAATTAAAACATTATAAAAATACTAATTCTAATATGGACGATAGCTATGACGATGACGATAGCTATGACGATGACGATAGCTATGACGATAGGCATCTCATTATCAATGACAATATAGCCAAAGACCTACCACTCCGCCCCAAGAATCCATTCGACACAATAAAAGCAAAATTTACACCTCCTGATAGTGAAAATACTATACATAATTCGTCATTTGGTGAAATTCGTACCTCTTTAAAAGAAAACTTCAATGCTATTTCAGGTGGATATTCGGAGAAAGATGACCGACTCCCAGAATCGAATTCAACATACAATAAAAATAAGTCCACAGATAGTGGTTTAAAGTCAGCTTCTGATACAATAAAGAGAAGAAATGCAAATAAAGAGAAGAAATGCAAATAAATCGAATAAATTATAAGAAATGCCTCAACACTGTTGCATGACGAAACTGAAACCTCAGCAACCATTCCCTTATTACTCCCTTACAAAGGTTGTACGCATACCCTCATTGCAGGCAATGAAAAGGAATTTTTTGACCATGAGAAAATAAAAGAAAGCTTGTCGCTAAAGTATTCGCTCTTCCTGACAGCTTATGGAAGCGCTTAATAAAAATACCCATGGGATTTTACAGCAATACCTCCCAAAAGCGACTGATTTTATCCCTTAGCCTGATCTAACTTTGCAGTGACCAGAATTAACCGCTGATAACAAAAGAATTTACGCCACAAAACATCCGCTAAATTAATGAAAAAATCACTAGCCCGAATTGCTACTTAACTTCGTACGCTTATGGCTTGAATCTGAGTATTATTATTTTATGAAAAATTTAATCCTTATTTTTTGTTTTTCCTTCGTACTTAGTGTGCACTCAGCAACTAATTTGTCTAAAGCCTTACAACACCTCTGTTGCTGCTTATGCTCAACATCTTGCAAGGAGAAGATGAATAAAGCGGTTACGGGAAAAAAACCACCTATAAAACTAGATAGCCCTGGACATCAAAGAAAATATCCTGAAAGAAACAATCTTAAAAAAGAGGATGTTCTGCGACAGCAATCGCCAACATCAATAACTAACAGCAACCCAGAAAATAATATTGACCGCCATAAAAAAGAAAATTCTCAGACTTGGGTCGCCACTTTATACATACAGACTAACTCAGATAAAAAACCATCAGGTTTTCCCGATAGATCTCAAATACTCCCAGATCGCCAGAAGGAGAACTCTCCCTTCTCTTCTCTTGATATTTTGTTGAGTGAAAATATTCAAACACCGAAATTTAGCCCCAACTCCACAATGCCTGGTATGCACTCCGCTATATTTTCATTCACTTACCTCCCTATTCTGTAATATTAGCTATTTTCTGACTTAAAGTAGAAGTAGATGACTTCCGAGTGAATACAAGCTGTTAAGAGACTTTGCTTATTCAAACCGTAAGATTTTCTCCTCTGACTGCGTAAAATCCCGAATGCTGTTTTTAGCACGATAAGCCTTGGATAGCTGTGGTTCAGAATACGAATAACAGGCACCTTTCATTACCGAATGATTGGTGGCTGGCTCGCCTTCAACCTCATTTAAGTTAAATCGACGAGCACTTGAAACAAAATAGCCTTTTTGCAGTACCATTGCCGCCTCAAGCCAGGCTTCGTCATCACCTGCTATTTCGCTTGCCCAGGCGCTAAACCCTTTAAAAAGGGTTTTGCCCGCCAGTTCGTTAGGTTGCTGTATCGACCAAGCGTGAAGTAGCCACTCAATCACTAATTCACCATTTCGATACACTGTAACCCACTGCGCCTCATCGACTTCATCCGGCGCCACAACCAAATAGTGTATGGCTGCCTCATCTCGCTTGGCATGATTAATAGCAAGCAGGGTTAAATCTAACCAATGGGTACAATGTTCAGTTGCTTTCACGCGCTTGGTTAAGTCTCGAAGCGTCAATCCTAAAGGGCAGCCCACGAGTTGCTGCAACACATCAATCGCACCAAAACAGGTATTAAGTGGCGTACGAATAGCATCACCTTCGATCTTAATAACTTTTTCACTATCAATATACACCTTGACGCGAAAGCCATGATTGCAATCTTCTAACTCACCCAAGATAAAACTGCCTTGGTCATCCGTCATTTTTTCTAAGCGAATGCCGCGATGGTAGGCACCCTGACCAAAGTCCTCTCGAATGGGATACCCCATAGGGTTTGTGAAATCCAAGGTATCGGACATATTATTTCCCCAAAAAACTAACCAACGCATTATAATGCGCTATTTTACCGATAGCTAAAAAGGGCTTCACAGATGCACAATGAGGACAAAATCGCTCAATTTTTAACGCCCTTCGCCTCACTTTCACCGGATGCTGTTATTCAAGCCGTTGAATCTCAAGGCTATTTAAGTGATGGGCGCATTTTGGCGCTTAACAGCTACGAAAATCGTGTCTATCAAGTTGGCATCGAAGATGACTTTCCCCTCATCGCCAAATTTTACCGCCCTGATCGGTGGACAGATGCGCAAATTCAAGAGGAGCATGATTTCTGCTACGAACTGCTGGATGCCGAGCTACCGGTCATTTGTCCGATGAAAAATGCCAAAGGGGAAACCCTCAGACATTCAAATAAACACAGAATCGCCCTATTTGAAAGAAAAGGCGGGCGCGCACCGGATATGGGACAAACCGAGCACCTTAAGGCACTGGCACAGCAATTAGGGCGCATGCATGCCGTTAGCAAACAACGCACATTTAAACATAGACCCACCTTTAGTGTTGAACGCTTTGGCATTGAATCCAAAGAAGCAATTGAGCAAACAGTACTACCTGCCCATTATCTTGATGCTTATCAGGCAATCAGTGCGCAAGTACTCAACAAAGTCCAATCAATCTTTGATCAAAGCGACAATCTCACCCTGATTCGCACCCATGGCGATTGCCATATGGGCAATGTTTTACTTCGCGATGAGCAGCCATTTTTTGTCGATTTTGATGATACACTCATGGCGCCAGCCACTTGGGATTTGTGGATGCTGCTATCTGGCGATCGCCAAGAACAGTCTGCACAATTCAAGATCATTCTTGATGAGTATGAACTCTTTAATGACTGGAATTATCAAGAATTAAAATTAATTGAAAGCTTTAGAACGCTCAGGTTGTTTTATTTTACGGCTTGGCTTGCCAGACGCTGGCAAGATCCTGCATTTCAACAACATTTTCCCTGGTTTAATACCGAACGATTTTGGAGTGAGCATATCCAAACCCTCAAAGAACAACTTTTTCAACTGGATGAGCCGCCACTCTCTATACTGTTATAACCTCAACTTGTTATAACCTCATTGATTTGCGTTAAGGTTTTTCCATGCTCGACCCTATCATTCTTTTGGCCGCCTTGGGATTTGGACTCTTGTTCAAGGCTATCGGCCAGCCTTCTCTCATAGGCTTTTTAATCGCAGGGTTTGTGATTCATGCCCTAGGTATTGAACAACAAGGGTTAATTGCGCATCTGGCACATGCAGGTGAAATTCTATTACTCTTTACGATTGGCTTAAAACTGCGCTTTAAAACCATCAGTGCGCCCTATGTGTTTGGCATTTCGATCATACACATTGCCATTGTCGTTCCACTCTTTTTTATGATCTTGC
>JAPOUS010000043.1:0-18657 GCA_026708525.1 Cellvibrionales bacterium | reverse complement strand
ATCGAGCAAACACTCACACAAGTCATTCAGCCACTGCCCCCCATTCCCAACACAGGGCTGTGGATTTTAAGCTTTGGAAAAGCATTTTCAAGCACGATTTTTGCGGTCAAAATATTCGATGAAAAAGGGGAAGCCAATTCGCTCTTTGCTGTTATAGCCATTGGTATATTGGTCGTCCAAGACCTTGTCGCAGTGATTTATATGGGCACGCAATCAGAACAATCACCCACAGCTTACAGCCTACTTCTACTACTTTTTATTCCACTAAGGCCTTTACTCAATCGAATACTGACCTACTGCGGGCATGGTGAATTGCTCATCTTGGCAGGCTTTACTCTAGCTTTTGGTGCAACTGCTTTATTCGAACAAGTCGGTTTAAAGGGAGATTTAGGTGCATTATTAGCCGGCGCGTTAATTGCCAACAGCACAAAGAGTAAAGAAATCTATACCAATCTTATGAATTTTAAAGATTTATTATTGGTAGGGTTTTTCTTAAGTATTGGGTTATATGGTTTGCCCTCACTGCCTTTGACGTGGGTAGCACTCATTCTGGTCAGCGCCCTGATCATTAAGCCGATTTTATTTTTCTTTTTATTTGTTGCGATGAAATTACGCGCTCGTACCGCACTGTTATCATCCCTTGCACTGTCGAATTACAGCGAATTTGGCCTCATTGTCGTGAGCCTTGCCGTAAGCCAAGCGCATCTTGATCCTAATTGGCTGGTAATGATGGCTATTGCTCTGTCACTATCATACCTTGTCGCTTCACCCTTTAACAAAAGTGCACACTTTATCTTTGCAAAGCATCAGCGCTTTTTTCAACAATTTGAAAGCAAAACACGGCTACCCATTGAACAACCTGTGTATATTGGTCAAACCAAAGTATTAATCCTTGGATTGGGGCGTGTCGGCACAGGTGTTTACGATCATTTGCAGCGCACATGCGACACTTCCATTGTTGCCATTGAAGAAAACAGCGAAAAAGCCCAACAGCGTCAACTGGCTGGGTACAATGTTATTCATGCCGATGGTAACGATAGCCAATTCTGGCAACACCTTGATCTTTCTTACGTTGAGCTCATCATGGTAAACCTCTCTAATCACCAAGAGAATCGCTCAGTGGTGAAGCTCATAAAAAAAACCTCTTACCAAGGGGTGATTGCAGTGATGGTTCGCTTTCCAGATCAACGCCTAGAACTAGAAGCTTTAGGCTGCATCGTCTTCAACCTTTACGATGAAGCAGGTCACGGTTTTGCAGAACATGTCTTAGAAAATGTTAGATTAACATGATCCGATGTTTCACATGCGTTGTAAAACACCCTGCTACGATAGAAATACTCGAAGTGATCAACAAAAAGCAGTAAAATGCGTCCAATAGTCAGTACTAGGTGACAGCGTGACAATAAAATTTATAGCTAGCTCAAAACTACCCACCGCATTCGGGACATTTGGCCTGCACGGCTTTTGGGATGAATACGAAAGCAAAGAACATGTCGCACTGACCTATGGCGACGTTTCAGGTGACGAACCCGTTCTATGTCGCTTACATTCAGAGTGCCTAACCGGTGATGCATTATTTAGCCAGCGGTGTGATTGTGGGCCGCAACTTCATGCAGCCCTTGAAGCCATCACCAAAGAAGGCCGAGGGGTATTACTTTATTTGCGACAAGAAGGCCGTGGCATAGGTTTATTGAATAAAATTCGTGCTTACCACCTTCAAGATCAAGGTGCAGACACCGTTGAAGCTAACGAAGAACTGGGATTCGCAGCGGATCTTCGTACCTACCACATGTGCCAACCGATGCTGGCGCATCTAGGTATCAACAAAGTGAAAATCATGACCAACAACCCGCGTAAGGTAAAAGCACTTGAAGATGCTGGCGTCAATGTCGTTGAACGCTTAGTCCATACTGCCGGCATCAATAAACACAATGAACATTACCTGGCAACTAAAGCTGGAAAACTAGGCCACATGTTAGATCACCAAGGAGAATTGATCGAATAACTCGTGGGTTGATTGACCCCGACAGTCACTATACTAAGCTCAAAAAACGAACTGACTATTTGTTGAGCAGCATGCCTTTGACGCTATCATGGCGGATTTTCTGGCGATGGCGGTCAATCCGCTTAATCATCTCATCACCCGTCAAGCCACACTGGCTAAGTAGTTCAGGTCGTTTACCGTGATCAATAAACTGATCCGGCAAACCTAAATGCAAACAACTCACCTGCATACCCTGTTGTTGATAAAATAATGCAACACTTGAGCCTGCACCTCCTAATAGGGCATTTTCTTCAACTGTCACAATCAAATCATGTGTTTCAGCTACCCGAATTAACTGCGATTGATCCATAGGCTTAACAAACCGCATATCGATCAGTGTTGCCCCTAACGCTTCGGCAGCAATTTTTGCCTCACTCAAAAGCGCACCAAAATTTAAGATCGCAATCTGAGCACCTTCGGAAATTACCTTTGATTTTCCAATAGCCACCGTATCAAAGTCGGCAGTTATCTCAATGCCTTCAGCTTGCCCTCTTGGGTAACGCACGGCAGCCGGTTGCTTGGCATAGTAGCCTGTATTTAACAAAAGCCGGGTTTCGTTTTCATCCGACGGCGTCATGACAAGCATATTGGGCACTGTTTGCAGGTAACTCAAATCAAATGCCCCTGCGTGAGTTGCACCATCTTCACCCACAATACCTGCTCGATCGATGGCAAACAGCACATCCAAATTTTGGATGGCGACATCATGTATCAATTGATCATAACCACGCTGTAAAAAGGTCGAGTAAATCGCCACCACAGGTTTTTGCTCTTCGCAGGCAAGGCCTGCTGCAAAAGTGACAGCATGTTGCTCGGCAATAGCGACATCATGATAACGATCGGGAAACTGCTCAGAAAACGCTACCATGCCCGATCCTTCACGCATTGCAGGAGTAATACCCACCAAGCGCTCATCTTTTGCAGCCATATCACACAACCACCCACCAAAGACATCTTGGTATTTGGGGATGGGCTTTTTCATCACCTGCGGTTGAGATTGTCGCTCGGTTTTTGACAAAATTTTATTGATCGCATGATAACCAATAGGGTCTTGCTCGGCTGGAGTAAAACCATGACCTTTCTGAGTAAAAATATGCAGCAACTGAGGCCCATCAAAGTCTTTCATATTGCTGAGTGCATGGGTTAATGAGCCAATATCATGACCATCAACCGGGCCAATATAATTAAAGCCTAATTCTTCAAAAAGCGTTGCAGGCGACACCATGCCTTTCATGTGCTCTTCCGTCCTGCGGGCTAACTCCATCGCAGGTGGCAAATAAGATAAAACCTTTTTACCTCCTTCGCGCACACTATGGTAAAACTTGCTCACCCAAATCTTGGCAAAATAACTGGCTAATCCCCCTTCGTTGGCGGATATCGACATTTGATTATCGTTTAAAACAACCAACAGATTAGATTTAGTATGCGCGGCATGATGTAAGGCCTCAAACGCCATTCCGCCTGTCATAGCCCCATCACCAATGACGGCAATGGCATGCCGATTTTCTTGCTTGTGCTGGGCTGCGACGGCCATGCCAAGAGCAGCACTAATGCTGGTACTTGAGTGCCCAACACCAAACGCATCGAAAGAAGACTCTGCTCGCTTCGGAAACCCCGAAATACCGCCAGCGGTGCGAAGAGTCGCCATCGCCTCTTTACGGCCAGTCAAAATTTTATGCGGGTAGGTCTGGTGCCCAACATCCCATACAATCCGGTCATAGGGGGTATTAAACACATGATGCAGCGCAACGGTCAGTTCAATCACACCAAGCCCAGCACCAAAATGCCCGCCGGTTTGCCCTACGGTATATAAAAGAAAATGACGCAGTTCGTTAGCAAGGGTTTGCAACTCATCAAGGGATAATTCACGTAAAACCTCCGGGTGCGACACAGTATCCAGCAAAGGGGTATCTGGCGCATGACTCGGTATTTCCGTAAATATTTGTTTGACCACCACGTTTCCCAAGACTTAAAAATGGGGGCGCGTATTCTACCGCACTTTTATGAAAACTGCTTGCTCTTTAATGAACCTAGAAGAAATTTAATATCTGCGGTCAGTAACAAAATCGGCAATTGCGTAAAGCGCTTGATCACTCTTAACCAATGAAAGAGCGGCTTTAGCGTTAAGGATAGATTCAGCTGCTTTTTGCTTGGCATTATCCATACCCAACAGCTTGGGATAGGTTGATTTGTTGAGCGCTATATCCGCGCCTTGAGATTTTCCTAAAGTTTCAGTATCCGATTCCACATCCAAAATATCGTCTTGAATTTGAAAAGCGAGCCCTAAGTATTTGGCATAGTCATCCAGCGCATCTCGCTGTTGCTGACTCGCCCCACCGGCAATAGCACCCAAAGCAACGGCTGCGCGAATCAGTGCACCTGTTTTTAATGAATGAACATTCTCTAACTGGGCGAGTGTGAGTGTTTTATTTTCAGCCTGCAAATCCATCGCTTGACCAAGCACCATGCCCGAGGCACCCGAGGCACTCGCTAACACCTGAACCATGCTCAGTCGCTGCGACGCACTAAAATCAGTACTATTCGCCAACAAGTCAAACGCTAAGGTTTGCAAGGCGTCGCCAACTAAAATCGCTGTTGCCTCATCGTACGCAATATGACAAGTGGGCTTACCTCTGCGTAAATCATCATTATCCATTGACGGCAAATCATCGTGCACAAGAGAATATGCATGAAGACATTCAACGGCTGCGGCAACCTCAACTAAAGACGCAGGCCTTTCTCTATCCGCTACCGCATCAAACGCAGCAAACACTAAAATCGCCCGCAAGCGTTTACCGCCATTGGTCAAGCAGTATTGCATCGCATCAACCAGGGGGGGATTGACGGCTGAGTCAGCCTCCCCTTTTAAGGGGATTAAAATCTCGTTGAAGGCATTTTCCAGTAAGCACTGGGAGTGAATAAAAAAATCGGCGAGAGACTCAGTCGTCATCTTGTGCTCGATCATCTAACGGCTCAAGCGATAAGCCTTCTGAGTCGGCAACCAAACGATTGACCGTTTGCTCTGCTTCATTCAAGGATTTTTGACAATCTCGCACTAGGCCAACGCCCTTTTCGAAGGCAGCCAAGGCATCTTCGAGATTAAGCTCGCCTGAGTCTATTTTTGCCACCAAGGCTTCAAGCTCGGACAAGGATTTATCAAATGAGGGTTTTTGTGGCTTTGGCATAAGAAAACACGCATCAAAAAACAGACTAATGGTATCTCAACCCTGCCCTTAGGTCTAGGGAACCTCTGATGAAGTAGCGGCCTTAAGTCACCGCTTCTTCTTCATTAAAATCAAATGCCAGCTCCTTCATTTTCCGCGTCAGGGTATTTCTCCCCCACCCTAAAAGCTCTGCCGCTTCGCGTTTTCTCCCCTTGGTGAATTTAAGCGCAGATTGCAGCATAATGCGCTCAAAATCAGGCATAGCGACGGACAATAAATCTTGCCTACCTGCTTGTAGTTCTGCATCCGCCCAGGAAGATAACAGCGCCTGCCAATTACCCGAAGGGCCTGCATTGGCTGACTCAACTGGTTTCTCCATTAATTCTGGTGGCAAATCGCTCAAATGCACTTCACGACCTGACGCCATCACAGTAATCCAGCGACAGCTATTTTCAAGCTCACGGACATTGCCCGGCCAATCTAAACTGCAAAGATAATTTAACGCTTGCTCATCCAACACTTTGGCTTCGACATCCAATTCTTTCGCTGCTTGCGCTAAAAAATAGGCTGCAAGTTTTGGGATATCTTCGCGGCGCTCACTGAGCCTTGGAATATGAATACGAATCACATTCAAGCGATGAAACAAATCTTCACGAAACTCTCGGCGCTTAACCAAATCTTCGAGATGCTGGTGAGTGGCTGCAATAATCCGCACATCGACTTTTACCGGCACATGCCCACCCACACGATAAAACTCACCATCAGCAAGCACTCGCAAAAGCCGGGTTTGAGTATCAGCAGGCATATCACCGATTTCATCTAAAAAAAGTGTACCGCCATCTGCTTGCTCAAACCGCCCTTTACGCTGCGCAGTCGCGCCAGTAAAAGCCCCCTTTTCATGCCCAAATAGCTCAGTTTCCATCAAATCTTTTGGAATCGCCGCCATATTGAGTGCAATAAAGGGCGATTTTTGGCGAGGACTATGTTTATGCAAAGCCCTTGCAACTAGCTCCTTACCCGTACCCGATTCACCATTAATAAGCACCGTAATATTCGAATGCGACAAACGACCAATCGCCCGAAACACCTCTTGCATGGCAGGTGCTTCACCAATAATTTCGGTATCAACGATAGGCTCTGCTTCATCCAGCACACCTTCGTTACTGCGTTGGCGCACATGCATCATGGCACGATTTAATACCTCAACCACTTCATCAACATCAAAAGGCTTTGGCAGGTATTCGAATGCCCCTCCTTGATAAGAACTCACGGCACTATCCAAATCGGAATGTGCCGTGGTAATTATCACAGGAATGTCGGCATGCTTATCTTTAATTCGCTTAAGTAACTCAAGCCCATCCAATCCCGGCATGCGAATATCGCTAATAATAACATCGGGCTGCTTCTCATAGAGTTCATCAATCGCACTTTGCCCATCGCTAAAACTCGTAATCTCATAGCCTTCTTGACCAAGCGCCTTCTCAAGCACCCAGCGAATAGAACGGTCATCATCGACGATCCAAATATTAGCTTTCTGAGTCATCACTCTCTCCAAATGGTAAGTAAACCGAGAATACCGTTTTCATAGGTTCACTTGAAAAATTGATCAAGCCTCGGTGACGATTAACGATGGATTGCGCTATAGACAAGCCAAGACCCGTTCCCTCTGCACGGCCGCTTACCATGGGGAAAAAAAGCTTCTCCGCCAAATGCTCATCAATGCCTTTACCGTTATCGACAATATCAACTCGAAGTATCACAGGGTATTGATGGTTGCCAATGGTAAAATGCCGCTGAATCCTCGTTCTCAATATAACGGTTGGATGATCACAACCATCAAGTGCTTGCACTGCATTTCGCACCAAGTTCAAGAAGACTTGCAAGAGTTGTTCCCGATCCGCCATTAGCTCAGGCAAACTAGGATCATAATCGATCTTAATGGCAACATCTTGCGCCTCAACTGAAATTAATTTACGCGTATATTCCAGCACTTCATGAATATTAATGCAGCTGAGATTGAGCGATTGATAAGAGCCCAGCAAACGATCGACAAGATTTCGCAAACGATCCGCTTCACTGATAATGATGTCTGTATATTCCAGTAAGTCTGCATCCGTTAACTCACGTTGCAATAATTGCGCAGCACCTCTTAGGCCACCCAAAGGATTTTTAATTTCATGCGCCAACCCTCGAATCATATCCTGTGCAACCGATTGCGAGGACACCAGCATTTCTTCTTTGCGGATTTGATTCGCACGATCCAAAAGATCAAACTCAATCAAAAGCTTTGATTCGCTATCGACCAAAGGAGTCACCGTATAATCAACCTGCACTTCCGTTAAGGGGAGACGAATGAGGGCTTTACGCTTAGTGTACCGCTGACCGACTTTTAACGCTTTCTCTACACCCTCTAGCGCAAAGCCTTCTTCTGAGAAGACCGCGTTAATTGACAAACCGACAAATCGTTTAGCGCTGACCTGAAAAAGGTACTCCGCCGAAGGATTGAGATACAAAATAGTGGAGTCATCATCAAGTAAGATGATAGCCGTATTCATGCTATCAAAGATGGACTGGTAAAAATTAATACTCATAGTTGGAGACATAACAGTTTCGCTTCCAGTCTGATTAGTAGCAAAAGTTAAGCCAACAATAAATACTAAAAAGGGCGTCTAAATAATCTAGTAGACTCACACATTAATGTGGTCTGTTTTTTTCTTCCCTGCGTGATTGCTTCTTCATTTCATCCTTAACAGCCTTCTCAGCCTCTGCCAGCCGTTTCTTGTACTGATCTGTGTACCGAAATCCACCATTCTTGTTAGGCATTAAATCGCCAGGACGGATCTGTTTCGCTGAATCTAACTGCTTTTTGACCTTTTTCGCAAGCCGCTCTTTCATCTTTTTATCGCGTTGCTTTTGCGCAATTGCCTCTTTTTTTGCTTGTCGCTTGGCAGCTTGTTCCGCAAAATATTGATCGGATTGTTTCTTTAAATCCGTATCTACCTGGCTATGATTTACAGGCTTCACATCCATTTTTGTTGTTTTAACCCCATTCGGTGGGCTATCTGTATAGACAGTCTGGCCGTCTTCATTCACATAAGAATAAATTTCCGCATGAACCCCAACACTAACAACGAACAGCAAACTCAAGATAACTACCCAATGGCGCATTATGCTTCCCCCATATAAAGCAAAAACAAAAAAACCCGCACTAGGCGGGTTTTTTAAGAGTCACAGCCTGAAATTAGCAACTATAGTACATGTCAAACTCAACTGGGTGAGTGGTCATGTTCAAAGTTTCAACTTCTTCTGACTTAAGCTCGATGTAACCGTCGATCATGTCATCGTCCATTACACCGCCAGCTTTTAAGAATTCACGGTCAGCATCAAGAGCAGCCAAAGCTTGCTCTAGGCTTGAAGCAACGGTTGGAATCTCAGCCGCTTCTTCTGGAGGAAGGTCATAAAGATCTTTATCCGCAGCATCACCTGGGTGAATTTGGTTTTGGATACCATCAAGACCCGCCATAAGCATGGCAGTGAATGCCAAATATGGGTTAGCGGTAGGGTCACCGAAACGTACTTCGATACGGCTAGCTTTCGGGCTAGGTACGAAAGGAATACGGATAGAAGCTGAACGGTTACGCGCTGAGTAAGCTAGCATAACTGGCGCTTCAAAACCCGGAACCAAACGCTTGTATGAGTTAGTTGATGCATTAGCAAAGGCATTGATTGCACGTGCATGCTTGATGATACCACCGATGTAGTAAAGCGCTGTATCAGAAAGCCCTGCATAGCTGTCACCAGCAAAGATGTTAGTGCCATCTTTAGATAGTGATTGGTGAACGTGCATACCAGAACCGTTATCGCCAACTAATGGCTTAGGCATAAAGGTCGCTGTCTTACCGTAAGCGTGAGCAACATTGTGCACACAGTATTTAAGCACTTGTACTTCGTCAGCCTTCTTAACCAAGGTGTTGGGTCCGATGCCGATTTCACATTGACCCGCAGTACCCACTTCGTGGTGATGTACTTCGATGACAAGACCCATAGCTTCCATTGCGTTACACATAGCTGCACGCAAATCATGAAGACTATCAACTGGAGGAACAGGGAAGTAACCGCCTTTTACGCCAGGACGGTGACCTGTATTACCGTCAGAGAAAGATTTGTTTGAAGACCAAGCCGCTTCTTCAGAATTGATTTCATAACCAGCGCCTGACATGTCCGCGTGCCATTTTACATCATCAAATACGAAGAATTCTGGCTCTGGGCCAAAAAGAACGGTGTCCGCAATGCCAGTAGATTTCATGTATTCCATCGCGCGCGCGCCGATAGAACGTGGGTCACGGTTATAGCCTTCACCAGTAATAGGATCAACAATACCACAACGGATGATAACGGTCGTTTCATCAGTAAAAGGATCAACCAAAGTTGCTTCGTCATCTGGCATTAACACCATGTCAGACTCATTGATGCCTTTCCAACCAGCGATAGATGAACCGTCAAACATTTTACCAGTTTCGAAGAAACCAGCATCAATTTCGCCAACTGGAACAGTCACGTGCTGTTCTTTACCTTTAGTATCAGTGAATCGCAGGTCAGCCCATCGCGCTTCGCTTTCTTGTATGATTTTCAGAGTATTCTCTGACATGCTTAACTCCTATCAGTTAGCTTTACGACGTTAGAATTTGTCAAACAGCTGTGGTTTGGCAGATCAAATATTCGGCATTGTAACCTAAGCGATCATGGTGCAACAGATGACAAACCCACTTTTATTGAGAGCCTTATTGCAAACAGGGCTTTAACTTTCTATTTTTAGAAAGAAAAATGGTAAGCCCCGCTGCACAGTAACGCTCTAGCGGTTTTATAATAATCTTTACCCTTAAAGCAAAAATCATACCAAAAAAACAAGTAGTAAGTGCTTGATACCCAAGTCGCCCAACAATACCGACGCACCAAAATAGTGAAAAAATATAAAACCCCCCCACTAAAGCACTATTTCGGTGCAATCAGCACAAAGCCCTCCAATCTCGCGGATATTTAACTCGTTTATTGGTGCAACTCCTCGTAAAATGCGCACAATCGCCTATCAAGAACATTAACTGGAAAGCACCATGCTTTTTATCATTAAATTTGCCCCTGAAATCATTACTAAAAGCAAGCCTGTCCGCCAGCAAATGGCCAACAAGCTGTACACCAATCTGAACAGGCAATGCAAAGCCAATCAGTTTCATGCCGAGATTAAACAACACTGGGATAAATTGACCCTAAGCATCAATGAAGATAAAAACATCAACAAAGCTTCTGTCGTGCAAATGTTAAAGCACACCTCTGGCATTGCGCATTTTCTCGATGTTTTAGAACAGCCCTTTACGGATTTTGATGCCGCTGCAAATTTCTGCCTCGAGTATTTCCAAGAACAAATTACTGGCAAAACCTTTGTTGTTCGATGCAAACGTTCAGGCCAGCATGAATTTACCTCGCACGATCTTGAGCGCCAAGTGGGTGGGCGCATTAATCAGCGCATAGAAAATACACAAGTCAAACTTAAAGACCCTGATATCACCATTGGCCTCGAGCTTAACCGAGACAAACTCTTTCTGATCAAAGAAAAAATCAAAGGCCTTGGGGGATTCCCCATGGGAGAAGTTGAGCCAGTATTATCGTTGATATCGGGAGGATTTGATTCATCGGTCTCCTCCTACATGACCATGCGCCGAGGTATGCCCACGCATTTTTGTTTTTTTAATCTCGGCGGTGACGCCCACGAAATTGCCGTTAAAGAAGTGGCTTATTACCTTTACTCGCACTTCGGATCAGGCGTTCGTGTCAATTTTATTAGCGTCCCCTTTGAGTCTATAGTCGCCGAAATTTTAGAAAAAATTACCAATTCCCAAATGGGTGTTGTACTTAAACGTATGTTTTATCGCGCAGCCGCTAAAATTGCGCAACAACAAAAGATCCAAGCCCTAGTCACAGGCGAAGCCGTTGCACAGGTATCCAGCCAAACACTGACCAATTTAAACGTCATCGAAAAAGTGACAGATACCTTAATCTTAAGGCCATTAATCACATCCGATAAAGAAGACATCATTAAGATTGCCCGCGAGATTGGCACTGAAGCTTTTTCTGCGGTTATCCCTGAATACTGTGGCGTGATCTCTGACAGACCAACAACTCGTGCAAAGCAGGATATTATCGAAGGCGAAGAGCAAAAATTTGATATGTCGCTAATTGATCAAGTAGTGGATGCTGCCGTCATTACCCCCATCGACAAGATTGATTTCACAAAGGACAATCAACCGCAACCCATTGACACAATCATCGCACCCGACATTTCAGACATTATCATTGACATCAGACACCCTAACGATGCACTTGATGCGCCGTTAAAAATAGAAAATCATGCCATTAAAACTGTGCCGTTTTACAAGCTAGGCCGGCACTTTGATAGCCTTGATAGCAATGTCAGATATCTTTTGTATTGCGATCAAGGCGTCATGAGCAAATTGCACGCAAGTCATCTAGAAGAAAGAGGATTTCGAATGGGCATCTTTAAAAAACCACAATCAAACAACCACTAGAAAAGATACTGCTATTATTTATTGGTTTCTGGTTGGCTTGAGTAGCTTTTTATTATGAATGCACAGTCATCATATAGCCCACTGCGTTTTGTTTTTTGATTATCTTGTAAAAAACCTTTGAAACTTTTTTCACTGGAAAGCGCATCTACCGTTAACTTCTCAATAAAGCTTGTAATGAAGCCGATTTGCTTTTCTTTTTCTGTCATATCCTTACCTTCAGGGTTTACATTCCAATTATCAAGTGGGCCATCACTCATCAATAACACTGCGACTATATCATTTTTATCCACAGAATAAACCTCAGGAATAGGGGCGAAGGGTTCACACTCAAACATTACCGGCCCAAAATCTCTTGATACCTGCAAACAACCTGCATAATACCGAGAGAATAATACAGGAATCCTGGCATTTTTCATTCTTTCTACTTCACCCTCATTATTTGCATCATGCAAATTGATCATAGATATCTGACCATTACGACCAATAACAAAAGCAGGAGAATCCCCCACATTCATCAGAATAACGTTATCGCTATTTTCAAACTCCACAATTCCTGTCAGTGTTGAACCAAAGTCTAAATCTTCTTTGCTCGCACCTTCGCACACACTTGAAATTGCCGACAATAAATGCTCATAAGTCAAATCGTTATTTGTCTCTTTACAGACAGAATGAATAGCCGACACGACAGCTTTTTCATCGTCTAAGTTAATTTTTGGGGCATAATTAACCAGATTTTTATAGATTGAACTCTTGCCAAAATTCTTGTTGGCCAACTGGCGAGCGACTAGGTTAAGTTTTGATAGTGAAAGCTTCTCTTCAGAACCTACAATTTTCACCTCTCTATCTCGGGGACTATGACCATCAAAAACGGCATTAAATACAACCCCGCTATTACCTTCACATTCACTTTCTTGGAAAATAACGTCTTGACAAGCCCTCCCGTCCACCACACAAGAAAAATATGGTGTATTTGAAATGACTTTTATAAATTTTTGTAATACCTCATCCGATAGACATCCAATTGTTGTCAATCCTGAAAACCCCTCTGAATAACTTAAATCAACACAGAGAAATAACAAAAAAACAATTTGCCTCATTAAAGCCACCATACAGTCACAATAAAAACAACATGCTTTACTCAGTTTTTTATAACAACATGAGCGCATTATATAATGCACTAGGAGAGCCGCTTTATATTTAAGTTCAACAACTTAAGAGAGAAAATTTAAAATAGGACAGGTTTTTAGCTAAAATAATTAATTGGCGGGTAATCGTAAAGCGCGCTATCGTATGCTGAATCCGCTATAAAAGTGTGAATGTCAGGGCCTGCTAAAGTTTCCTTCAAGCTAAAGTGATAGGTATACAACTCACTCTCTTGTTGATCGACCACACTTTGGCCACTCACTAAAACAAAATCAAATGAAGAAGCAGACTCCTCCTCTTCTAAATGGTAAGTCAAGTTAAGATCATCAATATCTGCGACGCTGGATATTTTTAAAAACGTCTCCTCCTCGAGCACATCATCCCCTAATTTAAGCTCACCCTGATCAGGCAATGATGTAATGACTAACCCTCTAAGCGGATCGCCATCATCGTCTCGAAAGAAAAATCCCTCTTTACCAATGGGGTATGGCGACTTTCCTTCTATGTCTGCTTCAATATTCCGCGAAACAGGCACACTGTTGGCTATTTTTTCTACGCCAAACGCATTAGATTCACCGTCAACAACCTTATCAACATTCTCATCATCTGCCTCTGACGCTTTATCTTGAGATACATCAGGCGTAGAAAATAAATCATCTGAAGCAAGTGATTCCGTTTTCTGTTGATCTTCGGGTTCCTCTTTTTTCTTAGAGGAAGAACTGTTACTGAAACTTGGCATAATCAATAAAAAGACACCACCGGCAATAATTGCCGTCGCCCCCACAATTAAACCGATCATACTCCAAGATAAATTAAAGGAGCTCTCACTAACATCTTGTGAAATTCCTAAACGATCAACCATATTCAATTGCCTAACAATAAGAAAATCACTCTTACCTAGTGCCTCAGGAATCACCCTAGGCGATCCGGCTTCTGGTGATAATATCTTTTGCATTTCCGATGAAATATCGAGCACCTGAGAATCCAGCTCAATAGAAGGCATGACGACCGGCATCGCCTTTAATGCAAGCTTTTTAGGTAAAACGAGCCCGCTATCAGAATCATTGATAACCGTAGGAAGAAGAAGTGAAGAAGCAGATGCATTCAGGTCAACATCCGATAACTGCCGAGTTATTATTTTTTTCATTTTGGCAACGACGAATATTATTAAAGTTTTAAATAAAAATTAACGATTAAGAATCAGTATAGCCCAAAACGGCCAGTACGTTGAAAAGCTTCAGAATAAAAGGAGGGGGATTAAAGCAAGTGTGCAGCTTAATAAGAGCGTAGAAAGCTTAAGATTTTTTAATCGCGGCCAATGGAGATCTGCCTCCCTAGCCGCTTACAAAGCTAAAAATTATTTAATTTTTGCTTCTTTATATTCAACATGCTTACGAACAACTGGATCATATTTCTTCATGACCATTTTATCCGGCGTGTTTTTCTTATTTTTATCTGTTGTATAAAAGTGGCCAGTGCCAGCTGTTGATACTAATCGGATTTTATCTCTCATTTTAACCTACCCTTTATTTAAACCTTGTCACCGCGCGCACGGATGTCGGCCAATACTTGCTCAAGACCTACTTTATCAATAATACGCATACCTTTAGCCGAAACACGAAGCTTCACAAAACGCTTCTCTGATTCTAGCCAAAAACGATGAGAGTGCAGGTTTGGTTCGAAACGACGCTTCGTACGGTTTTTTGCGTGAGAGACGTTGTTTCCCGTTTGTGGGCGTTTACCCGTTACTTGACATACTTTAGACATTGCCTTGACTCGATCTTTCAGTGGGCCAAAGCCCGAATATTTTTTATAGGTTCACCGCGACTACTTTTGTCTCACCCGCTAACAGCAATAAACTTAATTAACGGCCAACAAAGGATAGAACGCAGCATAAAAACCTGCTGACGCAATTGAGCGCGACTTTATACCAGAAACAGGCGCAGATAACAAGAAATAACTGTGCAGGCAGCTAAAACACTCGGTGTCTTTTCCCCGCAATCCAGCTATAAGTGAGCACTCACTACCACTGAAGCATCAGCAGCACAAAAGTAACGCTTCTCATCTTATCGCACGGGGTTTATTATAAGGCAAAAAAAGGTGGGTCTAATGACGACAGCAAACAATCTTAATCAACGCAGAATCCTCCTTGGCATTACAGGCAGCGTTGCAGCCTACAAATCCGGTGAATTAGTTCGCGAACTCATACGCCTTGGAAGCGAAGTCCGTGTTGTGATGACCGAATCTGCACAGGCCTTCGTTACCCCCCTGACTTTCCAGGCGCTTTCTGGTCATGCCGTACATACCACCCTTCTAGACGAAGAAGCCGAACGCGGCATGGGGCATATTGAATTAGCGAAATGGGCAGATCTGATTTTGGTCGCCCCCGCCTCCGCGAATTTTATGGCAAGACTGAACCAAGGCCTTGCGGATGATTTATTAACCACACTCTGTTTAGCAACTGATGCCCCCATTGCCATTGCCCCAGCCATGAATCAAGCCATGTGGCGAGATGCCTCTACACAAGAAAACCTTGATGGACTTAACAGTAAATCGATTCATCTACTTGGCCCAGGGAGTGGAGACCAAGCCTGTGGAGATACAGGCCCTGGGCGCATGCTTGAGGTTCCAGATATTATTCAGGGCATTGCGGCGCTTTTTAATGCAGGTATTCTGCAAGACATCAATATCACCATCACCGCAGGCCCTACCCAAGAAGCCATTGATCCTGTGCGCTACCTAAGTAATCACAGCTCAGGCAAAATGGGTTATGCATTAGCTAAAGCCTGTGCCAATGCAGGCGCAAACGTCACTTTAATTTCTGGCCCTACTGCCCTTGATACCCCTGAAAGAGTCCATCGAATGGATGTAACATCGGCACAAGACATGCTAGATGCAAGCCTTAGCAACGCCAAAAACAGCCAGCTCTTTATTGCCTGCGCCGCCGTTGCCGATTATCGACCTCTTGAGATTGCTGAACAAAAAATCAAAAAAGACAGTGACTCGATGACACTGCATTTAGTGAAAAATCCTGACATCATTTCAGAAATCACAACTCACTACCCTTCGCTATTTGCTGTAGGTTTTGCAGCAGAAACTGAGAACCTCATAAAGAATGCAGAAAAAAAATTAGCACGAAAAAATCTCAATGTTATTGTAGCCAATGACGTGAGCAAATCAGATTCTGGCTTTGGCGTCGATATTAATGCGGTGACACTCCTAACCAAAGATACATCACATATACTGCCTGCCAATCATAAAACGGCAGTTGCCGAATGGATTGTTGAGCATATCGCCCCCATTTATCATTCTTGGAAGACCAGCTAAACGCATGGATAAAAAAAAACATAAAAAAGACAAGCCGCAAACAGTCGCTTCTCCACTCATCCAGATCGTTGCTTTCGTTGCCGCACCGATAATTATTATCACTCTTGCCCTGCTTGCATTACTCAAACTACAGGCCTGGCCTAGCTTTCAGCACGAACAAGATCAACAGTTAGCCCGCGCACTAATCAATGACATTAATGGCCAACTCACGCAAAGACTGCAATCCACACAAAAACAACTCGACTTTATTGCTAACAACAACCCTTATTTAACCCAACCTTTAACGCAACTTGACAGTCTCAACAATCCACAAGATCCCTTTCGATTAGAAAAAAGAAAAAAGCAATACCAAATCAGCCAAGCGGAAGCTAAAAAATACCTGACGCCTCTCTTTCCAGACCTTGTCGATATCCGCTTATTACCCCAAACAACGTCTGGCTCTGCTGGACTTAAAAAACTGGATATCAGCCTTAACAATACCATTGAGCTGTTAATGTTTTCTAAAGTCACACTTGGAAAAGCCCAACCCGCAGAAGTCTATAAAGTTGGCAAAGATTTTAGAGTAACCTTTGCCTCCCCTATTACCAAAAACAACCGTATCGTAGGGGTACTTCTTGCCTCTTTTTCTACCAAATTACTTCAAGAACTATTTGAACAACCCCCTGCTTTACTTAGTGGACTATCCGTTACCGACAGCAGCCGCTCTCCTGTTATTAAGGCTGGAAACCTTGGCACACAAGCTATGTCACAACAAAGCCCACTGCCTGACACAGAAATAACCGTTTCGATTAAACCTTATACCCCTACTATCCCTTCAATCATTTTAATATCGATCGCCGCTCTCGCTCTATTTGCTCTAGTGGCGTTTATCACTTTTTGGCTACTTCAAACTAAATGGCTCAGACAAGACCAGGCCAAAATTATTCAAAGGCTTCACACACTATCATCGTTACATGATGCGAAAGCACCGAATTTAACACTCCCGACGCTCTCTCCTTTATTGGATGCTATCCAATCCATGGCGGGCAACATCAAAAAAAGCCATTTAGCTCAAACGCCTGATCCTGCAACCGAGTCGCAAGCACCTGTACAAAAATCAGCATTAACGTTTAATGAAAAAGTCTTTCGCGACTATGATATTCGAGGTAGGGCCGATATCGACATCACTTCAGACTTGGCTTTTCATATTGGTCGCGCTATTGCAACCAAAGCCTCAGAATTAAACCATAAACACATAGTCGTTGGGCGAGACGCTCGGTTAAGCAGCCCCGCCTTGACGGCTGCGCTCATGGAAGGCATCACAAACTCTGGTTGTGATGTCATAGATATAGGTATTGTACCTACGCCTTTGGTTTATTTTGCAGCAAAACATTTAAACACCGATGCGGCAGTGATGGTAACAGCCAGTCACAACAATAAAGAAGATAATGGCTTCAAAATTGTCTTAGACGGTAAAAGTATAGGGGGAGATGCCATTCATCAACTGAAAAACCGCATTAAGTCTCACCAATACAATGAAGGCAAAGGGCAAATTACCGAAGACAACACATTGCCTAACGCCTATACAAAAGCCATCCAAAATGATGTGATCCCGGCAAAACCCCTAAAAGTTGTTTTGGATGCCGCCAATGGCAGCGGTGGGCCATTAGCCATAGCCGCCCTAAAAGCCATTGATTGTGAGGTCATACCGCTATTTTGCGAGATGGATGGCAGCTTTCCCAACCATGCACCAGATCCAAGCCAGCTCGAAAACCTCACTCAGCTGATTGCGCAAGTCAAACAAGAACGAGCCGATATTGGCATTGCATTAGACGGTGACGCTGACCGGGTCATTGTCATTACATCACAGGGCAACGTGCTTTATGGCGATCAATTAATGATGCTTTTTGCTTCTCAAGTTGCGGCCACTAATCCTGGTGCATCCATTATTTACGATGTTAAATGCTCAAGACATTTAGCAGACGTTATTACAGATGCCGGCGCAAGAGCCATCATGCAAAAAACCGGGCATTCCAATATTAAGCAAAAAATGCGCGAAACCAACGCTATTTTAGGCGGAGAATATACCGGCCACTTTTGCTTTAACGACCGCTGGATGGGTTTTGATGATGGCATTTATGCCGCAGCTCGCCTGATTGAGCTACTCTCCATGAGTCATGAAACACTCGAAGAAAAATTTGCGCAATTGCCTACAAGCATACGCACCGAAGAAATACTTATCCCTTTAGCTCCAGCTCAAGATAAATTTCAGATAATTAAAAAACTGGTTGATCATTTTCAAAAAACGGATGCTGAATTAATCACTATTGATGGCGTGCGTCTCGAGTATCCCTATAGCTTTGGCTTAGTGCGCGCATCAAATACAAACCACACATTAACGGCACGCTTTGAAGCGGAT
>JAPOUS010000348.1 GCA_026708525.1 Cellvibrionales bacterium | reverse complement strand
AATGAAGTTGCATCAACCTCCAAGCCTGCTTTCTGTAGTACTTTTTTATACTTACCAAAGTCTTTATACAACCCACTATTTAACTTTCCATCTTTACTAGTATCAAAAGTATGCTGGTAAAAATCACCTACAAAAGTCATATCTATTTGCGCCTGACACAACGCTATTAACAAGTTAAAATCATGACCACCAAAATCCTGCACCTCATCAACATAAAAATGATCAAAATATTTATAAATTCTTTGATTCACTAACTCTATGACACGTTGTTGCTCAATGAGTTTAGCAATACGATTATGATAAAGCCTGCCATAAACATCCTTATAAAACTCTTTTGTAGAACGTGCTAACTTTAACGTATTTGGATGTGGCATATCCCAATTGATGCCCTTGGCTTTAACTCTATCGTAAAGGAATGGCTTGTAACAAAAACGATAAAGAAAGGTGAAGTACGTAAAAACGGCGATATTATCGGGTATTACCCCAAATTTATTGATAATTCTTTGGCGTAAATGGTGATAATTATTTTCAGTGTAAGTAACAATTAGTGCACGTTTCTCTAAGCTAAGACTGTCGATAATATGCGTTGTTTTACCTGCGCCTGCGACCGCAAAGATTACTCGTTTATCCATCGCAGGGCCTGTGCAATGTAATCAGGCACAACTAGCTGATCCATAGCTTCCGTTAATAATTTAAAGGCCGTATCAGTTTTATTCTTCAACATATAATCCTGTACGGATAAGGTTCTACGCCCCTCTGAAAACATAGCTTCACAAAGATCGGTGTTATCTTGATAAATGCATATTTCTAACGTTGAGCGTTGATCATCTGAATCATAAAAAACCTGAATATTTTCACTAACGTAATCTCCATAACTCTGGACACAATGTGCATCAAAATCACCGTCATTATCTCTGACTACTGCGGTTTTAATATTTAACAATTTAGCGATATCAAGATACCGTTTAAAACTTGTGCCACCAACTGAAACTACATGCACATTCGCATCATCAAGCGTGATACCTAATATGCGCTCACACATACCATCAAGGAGCATAAACTCTGCATCACCTTCTACCAATAAGACAGCCGGGGCTAAAATAAACTCTAATATTTTATTATCAGGGGCTTTAATAAAGTAATTAGCAGTAGCCTCTGGCAAATCTTGCAATGATACAGGTATATTTGATAGCCCACTGATTAGTGCCGCATTATGTAAATCCAAGCGAGAACAAACACTATTACTGTGTGTAGCTACAAAAATTTGTGTTTGAGTTGATGCCTCAATACGATTGATCAACCTTTTCATATTAATATGACTAAGGTGATTTTCAGGTTCTTCAATTAAAATCAAATCTATCGGCGTAGCGCCATCTCGCTGCTGCAAGGCAAAATCGGCTTTAATAAAGCATTGACGCCCCTTGCCCATTTGGGCCACAGGAATACCCTGCTCGGTAATCATCAAGTCCAGTTCTAAATTCGCCTTATTATCATTACGTATAGCAAAATCAAAATCACCAATACCAGCATTCACGTCAGCTAAAGCAGCTTCTTTAAAAGCGGCTTTGCTCTGGCGATAAGCATGATTATTTTGATGACGCTGAGCTATATCTGTATTGGCATCATAAAGGGATTTTGTATATTGACGCGTCGCATACTCTGTACCGATCAAAGCACTATCAATAAGGATATGGTTAATAAACCGACGATTTTGCGTGTAAGACTGTCCAGAAAAAGTTGAAAAGTGAATACTGTAATATTCAAAAGGGAAAAGAGCATCATCGTTAGCCAGAGCCTGCTGCATTTCAGCAGCATAATCATCCATGGGGGCACAAACTAACTTCAAGCCATGACAAATACGCCTTTCGGTATTATTAATACCTTCTAGATTTAAATTGCCATGATCATTTAAAAACAGTTCTATTTCTAAAGTAGGCAACTGATCAAGGCTTTTATCACCCGCGAGAAAATGATTGATAACGTCACGATTAAACAAGGCCTCAAGCCCCAAAGCCTCAACCTTAGCCTTGCTGCCTGTTAACACAAGATCTACAGCCTGAAGCAACGTGCTTTTACCTGCTTCGTTATCGCCGATAAAGATGTTTCGATTCTGCCTAGCAGCGTATTCAAAAATATCAAATCGCTTTAAATTTGAACACTTAATCTTTTCAATATACTTCACAACTAGCATCCATGGCTTAATTGATTTCTAGCTTACAACATAGGCAACTCTTTTTGTATGTTTATAAAGCACCTTAATTTAACTCTGGCAAACCAATTAGAAAGGCAGCTTAAGCCTCAGTCGACCGCCGGGAGTAGTTGTATCAATCTGCTGATCCAAAACAACTAAGTTAATCTCAGAGGTTTGAAATTTAGACAGCATGTTAGCCAAGTCAGTCATAGATCAGGGCAATCTATCCAGCTTGGTGACAGCTAGGGTATCGCCGCTTCGCAGAAAGCTTAGGCAAGCCTGAAGTTCAGCTCGATTTTCGGACTTAGTACCGGACTTTTTCTCCTGAAATATCCGATCACACGGATGGTTTTCAATGGCATTCAGCTGAAGCTGAAGTGATTGGCCATGCGAAGACACCCTTGCATAGCCGATGGTCATTTGACGATTCATAAAGTCTAAGAGTTTTTGACTCTTTAATTCTGACACATAATCTGAAACAGAAAATAACTAACCATCAGAATTGACGCAATAAGTATACTTTTTGACAATTTCTGGGGAGTTCAAGTTTTACCCATAACAATCTTACTAAAACTCACTTGCAGAGCTTTCCACATATCACTGTAATGCGCCTCGCGATGATGATTGGGGCAAAGGGCAATAACATTGCTAGTTGAGTCAGGGCCTGATTTTGACAGAGGTATTATATGATGGGTCTCCAAGTACATGGCTCCATTAAACATTTTAAATCCAGTCTCTCCACAATACTCACATTTACCTTTAGCGCGCATCAATACGCTCTCTCTTACTTTAGGGCTGCGATTGTAAACTTTGACAGAAAGCTGTTTCTGATCACCGTTCGTATCAACAGATTTTAAGGAAAACTGATCAATATACTCCGACAGCTTCTCTCCGCGTTCAAAAACAAAGTCTCCAGTCTCACTGTTAAAGTGGGCCACATGCCATGGAGCTGGATCTAGCATACGAGTCTTAACCTTTGATGCCCCGTCTTCTGCAACGCGATCTAATGGCACCCTTTCGCCATCACAGACAATAAACCTAATAGGGAGACCTTCCCTCATTGCATAATGGATGGAACTCTTGACTAGCCCTGCTCTGCTAGCCTGAACGCCTTTAAGGGCAGACGCCACACGATCAGGGTTTAGGTCAATCGACAAAATACCGCCGTCCTCTGAAATATCTTCCCACCAAACATTCAGGACAATAGTTTTATGAGGCTCAACAAATGACCAGTTATAGCAATATCGAGGATTTGCCGCAGGCGCCCTTTCACCATTCTTGTAATTAGACCAATCTGAAACATCAACACCGGCAAGAGCCACAAGGTCATAAACTTTCTGCCTGCTTTCAGGCTTTAGATCATCCAAGATAGACATGAATTATAAAACTCCTTGTTCCGATACATTACTCAGTTTTAACCCTAACAACATATAACTGGTAAGTTGAGGCACATTCGCTAGACATCATTGGTGAAAAGTATATTTTATAATGATAAAAACGCAGATAAATCATAGCGGACATCAAAGATGCCTCAAAATTCAGATAATGCGCAAGAATTTCTAAACGAAATATCCAATTACGAATATTTTTCTAAGGATGGCCTATTCGACTTGGAGTCATTCTGCGTCCATTTAAGTGCATGTTTTGCTAATGACGGAATTTTAAATCTATCTCCTCAGCCACGCGATATATACGATCTACTTCTTTACTGCATCCAAACCGATCCAAATCTGGGGGGTGAGGCTCTCCAGAAACATGTTTTAGCGCAAGAACTCACTAACTGGACTACTGATGATGCTTTTGTTTACCCAGATCGATATCGTACTTGTATAACCATCTCAGCCCTAACATTTACTCATAGCCACTGGGTCGCCTCAATAGGCTACGATCTTATGAATCTTCCAGAACCAAAAGAACCAGCACATGCGGCAGCATGGATCAAACCTGAATGGATATTTGTGAAGACATTTATTGAGGGGTTTCTTACCTCTTACTGGGACTTCATCAAAGACAACGACAAACAATCAACCAAAGAGAAAGGCTACTCATTACTCGAAGCTCTGCATAAGGCGCACAGCAATGAAATTGACTATGATCAAGCCATTAAAAGCCTGAAACAGCGCCATGAAGCTCAGCAAAAAGCCCTTCAACAGATTCAAAAAGCAATTGATGAAGAATTCTTTCTTGAGGCAATCACATTGCAGGAATGTTTTATCAGTAACTGCCTCTACAACTATCTCGTGATGCAAGGTAAAAACAATTTAGAAGATGCCTCTTTCCATAAACTTCTGACACAAATCGGAAAAGGCTTCAATCATGGCCAGTATTTAAAGAGTGACTTTGACTCCCGTATCAATGACTGGAGAAAAGATAGGAATAAGGCAATTCACGGATTTATCACCTCTAAAATCGATGAATTAACTACAGCCAAAGCAAACTTTGACGGATTCTCTAAAGAAACTGCCCTACAGGGAGCTGCCTTATGCTCAGATATCGAGAAATGGTATGAAAATGAAGCTGTTAATTACGCAACTCCAACTCACGAAATAGCTGATGATCTGCAACTAAGCTCCTAATTCTGCTAATTTTCATACTCTTTTGGCACAAATCGTACTTCCTCAAGCTGCCATTTTAGGGGATTAGCCGTAGATACTGCAAAACTAATGCCCTCCTCCAACTTGCTTCCCTCTCAACGCGTTGATCCCGTGACAGCATAACGATACACTGCTAACACTTACCATAAATAGGGGTATACAGAGGTTAACTCAAACCGCCTACGATGCCGAACGCCCAAAATACTACCGCAAGCGCATGTAAGCAGAAGGCGTTAAGCCCAATCTAGGTCATGGCATCCAAATCTGTGGCTGAACAAGTCCGAGAGCTAACCAATGACCTGAATTGTACCAAAGGCGAGCTAATATCCCGCCTGATAGAACAAGAATATGCGACCGTTATAGGAGTAAACAAACAGTGACCTCACATGGAAGTGAAAACAACCTCAATATGTACTTCTCGGACTTCTTTGAAGTAAATCCTGCACTCATTGAGGAATACGGTGCGTTTGACCTGTCACTAATCAACGACCTACCGCTGTTTGTTGATCCCTTTCTCCTGTTCAACAGCGAGAAACCAGAATATGTCGCCTTACACGATCAGATAATCGCCTACGTTGCATTTCTTAGGGACATTTCACAAGAACCCGGTATTCACCCCGGTTTATTGAAAAGCTGGTTCCGTTTTCCAGAAGTGAAGCAGAACTGGTTTGGTTATAGCCAAGTGGGCAACGGTGGCTCAGGCCTAGGGGCAAAATTCGCCTCTGCACTTAATGACAACCTGCATACGGTTTTTACCGATTTTGGGGAAGAACAGGTCACCCAAGGCAGCCATCTGGAAAAACTATGCCTCATCAGAGGAGGCGTTGGCCGTGACAACATCAGTGACTTCACTACCAACCTGATCAAAGAGTTTCTACTCGATTACACACAAACTTTTGCCCAGCAACACATTGACGACACCTTGCTAGCTGATTTTGCTGTCAAGAAAGTTGAGTTTAACTACAAAACCCGCACATGGATCAGCAAAACCTACCGCCTACCAGCCTTCGGGGATGACTTCGTACTGCTGACCCCCAAAGATATCCTCACTAAGGACGACACGTGGATCAACAAGTCTGAGATGGTTGGCAACTTTCAGAACATTGTACAATGTATCCCTAACGATCAATTGAGAGCTCAGCTCAGTGATTATTTAGTACGCATGCTGCCAGACGATCCAACCCAGAAAGAGTTCAACGAAGCGGTTAGTAGGACAATACTGAAACACCCGGAATACATCGACTATTTCATTAAACAGAAAGAAGATACCGGTGATCAGGCTAGTAAAGTCAGTGAGCTGAAAGTAGCTGACACTGAGCGTCTATTCATTATTCAGGCAAAAGAGCTCGCGCTTACTATAAATGATGAGAGTAAGTTCTATAAGCAGCCCGCTGATACCTTTGAAGAATCCTATCAAAAGGTGATGTATCTGAAACAGGTCATTGAACATAACGATGGTTATCGCTTCTTTTACCATAAGGGCGAACCTATCAAACGAGAGTCCGATCTCCAACTGCTATTCAAGCTAACTTGGCATGCTAGTCCATCCAGTGTAGATGCTGAGGTAAATAACGGGCGTGGCCCCGTTGACTTCAAAATATCCCGAGGCCGAAAAGACAGCACTCTAGTTGAGTTTAAACTGGCCGCAAACACCAAGCTAAAACAGAACCTCAAACATCAGGTTGAAGTCTATAAAGACGCCAATCAGACCAACAAATCTATAAAAGTCATCCTGTACTTCTCGTTCAGTGAATACGAGCGTGTAATGCGCATACTTGATGAGCTGGAGTTGAGCGAAGGAAAAGAGATCGTCTTAATTGATGCCCAACAATACAACAAGATTTCTGCATCTAACGTGACCGATGCACAGCTCGATCTCCCCATTTCGAGCGACACTGAATAGAGAAACATCGTATGAGCACACAACTCGAATCCTTACTAGGCGAAACCGCCGATATGCTGCGCGGAAACATGGATGCCAGCGAGTTCAAGGAATACATCTTCGGCATGAAGTTTCTGAAAGGCTTAATCAGCATCGTCCGATTCAAGGTAGGCTAACTATGGCCAAGGTAAGTATTAAGGAATTGGCAGAAATTGAATACCATGGCGCAGATGGAATTACCCCGACTTGTCTGGAGGCGATTGCTCGAATCATTCATTTTGGCAGCCGCATTCATAAGGCCCAGCTGCTATCTCGAATCAATGACGGCTTTGGCTCACATGCATTTCTCTTAACAATGGAATATGACGATTTAATCGTTATTGGTTCTGGGTTTGCTTCCGGTTACTCCGGTGAAGGCCCCAGAGGCCTATCAACTGCTATCAAACTACTTCTAAAACACAGCGTAGATATCGAAGAATATGAAATTTCTCACCAAATGATGGATCGCTTAAAAGCAGGCTGCCTGTTAATAAAAGATCTGGATTGGTTAGAACAGGAAAGACCCGTGCGTCCAATTCGATATCGTGATTACATCCTTGAAAGACATAAGGAGTATCTGGAAAAACACTTCCCAGCCAGCATTAATTTTGGGTTAATCGCTCCTAATTTAATGGATCTTGCACTCGTTTTTTTCCAGAACCCCAGCCATGCAATTGATACGGCTTATAAGCGCTTAGAGGACACCCTTCGACAAAGAACAGGCTTGCTCGATGAAAGTGGCAGCAAACTTTTCAGCAAGGCCTTTTTAGGTGATGACTCCCTTTTACACTGGGATGATGTCAGCTCAAACGAGCACAACAGTAAAGCAAACCTATTTAAAGCTATTTTCGGCGCTTACAGAAACCCACGTGCTCACCGAGAAATCGACACAGACGAGAAAGCATCACTTAGAGAATTCATGCTGATCAATGAGCTCTATCTGCTAGAAGCTTCTGCCATTCCCAGAGAGATTGAGACTTATGAATAGCGATAATACCAATCTCTCAATAGAAGGTTTCTTAGATTCTGATTGGAAAACACTATTCTCATCTGAAGAGATCTCAGGATACAGAGATTTACAGCAAGGCTTTAGAGCGTTAGCAGAAGCAGCCAAAACAGCAGGTCAGACGGATAGAGCAACAATGATGTCGTTGTTTACTGATATTTGTTCAATGGCCATGGACAACTCTAGCCTTAATGAACCGTTTCGTCCCTTTTTTGAATTTTCAGATGGAAGTAGAAGTTTAACTGCTACTGATTTATCTGAAGATGCTCTCAGCACACTGGGTGGAATTTGGCCACATTTAGATGAGCCTTGGCTTAAGGGGAGAATTTCAGATCTACTTTGGCTCTACCATAAACCCAAAAATGTCGAGTATGCCAGAGCTGCTATTTCGGCGTACTGCCAACATTCTATAAGCAAAGATAACTGGTATGGCGATATCAACCACTGCTGGGAACGCGCCATAGTTTTGTCATTTCAGATTCGCTCCGATGAACATCAGGATAATATATGTGAAGACCTGATTAGCGCCTTTAAGGCTTCTTTAAATAACGAGCAGCGAACACTTCATCCCTGCAATATTGCAGAGCTTATTGAAAAACACGGTTTTTCTAGGGGCCGAGAGAAAGAGATAGCGACCTCCCTACTCAAATATGCCCAGTCCTTAAAACATGGAGCTAACCAAGAGTATCCAGATTCTGATTATTTACTTGCTCAACACTACCTTAAATTGGCTGAAAAACTATTCCATACTGCCGGGGATAACGACAATAAAATTCTTTGTTTGGCCCTTAATGCAGAGTGCTATGAGCTAGAAGCTGAAAGACGTTTAGCAAGTGATTACGTCAGTTACGGCGTTGCAAGGTCTTTCTTTGAAGATGCTCTACAAGCATACCGACGTATTCCAAATCGTTTTCGGGAACAATTTGATATAGCTACCAAGCTTACTGATTTACAAAAACGAATTGAAGAAACCGGAAAAGCCAGTTTAGGTGAACTTGCGCACTTTTCACATTCAACAGATATTGCTGAAATTGCCAGAGGCTCAAGGGAGCATGTATCACAAAAAGGAGATTTAGCTACCACACTAGCTTTTTTTACGGGATTTGGAGGGCTAGACACTAAGCAGTTGGAAGAGCGCTTGGAAATGCGTAAAGGGAGATCTTTCTTTAGTGATATGTTTTCGGCTGTGTACACAAGCGCGGATGGCCGAATAATAGCCAAATCTGATGAGAACACTAAAGACGAATTCACCAAGCAGCAGATGCTATGCTGCGATATGGAGTTTACTGTCGCAGCCTGCATAATTCCTGCTCTAGACCAAGTACTGATGGAGCATACAGTCACACGGCAATCTCTATTAGAGCTATGTCATTACTCGCCGGTTGTTCCTCATGGTCGTGAAAAAATCCTATCAGAAGCTTTGTTTCAAGGCTTTGACTATAACTTTGATGTAGCAATTCACCTACTATGCCCACAGTTTGAACATTTGTTCAGATCTGCACTAAAAGCTGCCGGAGCTGTTACAACTCACGTTGATTCCAATGGAATTGAGAATGAACATAGCCTAAATACGCTTGTTAATATTCCCGAAGCTGCCTCGCTATGGGGAGAAGATATGTTATTGAATATTAAAACCCTATTTACTGAGCCAGTAGGCTTCAATCTAAGAAACAATATTGCCCATGGATTAATAAGTGATGTGGCAGCCAACTCTCGGGCCTCTGCTTATGCGTGGTGGTTAACTCTGAAGATCGTTACTTGGTCGCTGCTGGGTGTCGCTGAAACAAGCAACGAAGTTAAGGAAGAAGAATGAATCAGAACGAATACGACAAGGTTGCCCCCGTCTAAGAACAGTTAGTCAGATGATAGGCTTATAAACACTATTCAGAGATGTAGTCACAGAAAAAGGCAAAAAACCATACTCCCGTTATCGATGTGGAACCAGCTAGTATTGGCGTCAAGACTTTAAAAGCCTGCTGGATCAGTTTTGCAACTAAGGGACAAACATCAGTTCTACTCTCTAGAGCACCACCCCAAAATGGAACTCTAGTATCAATTAGAGGAAACACAAAAAGTTGAATTATTCACGTTTAAATCAGCGTAATCTCCTATCTCCTTTTTCTTCTCAGCTGCGATTGAATCCTATATATTCTAATTGATTCGCTGGGCACTCTATTAACTATTCCCCGCAATCTATCTGATACATTCGCCAAACTAGTATCTTCAACAACCAAATCATATATTGCGGCTAATGGTGATTTTAGCTTATTGATTACTGAAGCAGAGGCCTTAATGCCACCGCCTTGCAACCCTCCATCAAGTGCACCGAGTGCAGAAGAAATATCACCTAACACTTCTACATCATTGCTAGCTAATTCCTTTTTACGAATTTTTCTTATTCCCTGATTATACTTTTGTACTCTTTCTCTAACTTCCTCATTAAATCTTATATTGAAGCGGTCTAATAGCACCGGACACTTAAATGCGAGACAATATTATCAACCATTTAAGGT
>JAPOUS010000344.1 GCA_026708525.1 Cellvibrionales bacterium | reverse complement strand
ATTTGGCTGAAAGTCTATTTGTCCAATTACCCGGTGGATTGGGCGTTGTTGCCATTGTGGCTTCCATCTTTTTTGGTTCGATTGTCGGCACAGGTTCTGCAACGGTAGCTGCCATCGGACTAGCCATGATTCCCCGAATGATAAAATCCGGGTATTCACCTGAATATTCAGGCTCACTGATTTCAGCCGCCGGCGGCATAGGTGTCATCATTCCACCGAGTGTTGTCATGATTATTTATGCCGTCACAGCACAGGTTTCCATTACCAAATTATTTGCAGCAGGGGTTATTCCAGGTATTTTGGTTGGGCTATTTTTAATTGGGTACTGCATGCTAAGTGCGCAACGCACACAGACTATCACTCAGAGCAAGGCTTTTTCTAACAGCCAACGACTTAAAGCCCTTAAAGAAGCGTTAATTCCTTTAGGCTTACCTTTATTGATTTTAGGGGGGATTTATTCAGGCTTAATGACGCCGACAGAATCAGCCGCCATTGGCGTGTTTTACTGCATTGTGTGTGGTTTGTTTTTCTATAAAACGCTCTCAGTAAAATCCCTATACCATATCAGCATCGAATCGACCTTATTAGTCTCTGTCGCTTTATTTATTCTAGGCGGCTCGGTCTGTTTTGGTCGAATCATGACCTTTGAAGAAATTCCTCAAAAGATTGTCGCCAGTGTATTTTATCTAACCGAGAATAAAATCCTCATTTTACTGGGTATTAACGCATTACTGCTAGTCGTTGGCGCCTTCTTTGAAACCTTAGCAGCCATCGTTATACTCACCCCTGTACTATTACCCATTACTAATTCCTTAGGTATCGACCCAATACATTTTGGCATTATTATGATTGTCAATCTCTCTATAGGCTTTATCACACCGCCTCTTGGTGCTAATTTATTTATGGCCTCTCAAGTGGGAAAAATACCCTTTGATCACCTGGCGCGCGCGATTTGGCCTTGGGTGTTTACCATGATACTGGCGTTAATGTTAATTACATTCATACCTGAGATTTCGTTAACGCTACCTAGCTTATTAAATCGGTGATTATAAGATCTGGCCACTATACAGGTCAGATCAAATTATTTTCTTAAGTAGATAAAAAAAACCTTAAAAATTAAAAACCTCCATTGGTACTAGTAGTTCAGTGCACAGCATTTGTCGGGTGGGGTAAGCTATAAAAAGCACTCACTCCTCGTTCCCATGCTCTGCGTGGGGATGCCTAGATCTGAAGTGATTAGCTCGGACTGACAGCAACAACACCTTCGTCCAACATCATGTAACAAAGCCGCCTGTAGCCTTCAAATGGATGCTCTTGGAAATAGCGGATAATCGCCTGCTGCTCCCACTCAAGCAACCAATTATCACGCGGAGTGGGCGCGTTATGCTTGTTGAACTCTCCTTGCCTATTTGACCAGCTATAAAATTTGCTTTTGTGGATACCGAAGTGCTTGATAAAGTAGCTTTTGGCATAGTCTTTTTTAGATGAATGTGCTCTTGCATTAGTTCAGCCACCACTTCATCTCGAGCAGATAGTTTAGCTTTAGCGGCTGTCAGTTCAGCCTCTAAACGTTTTACCTCTTTCTGATCATCCGTGAGCCCTTTATGCTTTCTCGAGCTTTCAAAGCTCTCTAGGCCATGATCAAATAGTTGTTTTTGCCACTGATAATAATTGCTTGAAGAAACCTCATTTTCTTCGCATAGTTCCGAAACAGGCTTTTTGTCGAGAAGATGGGATTTTAAGATAGATAATTTTTTTCAGGAGTAGTTTTTTTATAATTCTTTGGCATCGTATAGACCTCAATTTGTACATGATTTAAATAAATAAAAGGTCCTTTTCACGGTGAAGCATCACAATAAGATGTTAATCTGCTGATGGCTTAGATGAGCTTTTAATGCAGAGTAATTATGTTAGGCATCGTGCCCAGTTCTTGAAAATTAACTTCAAAAAAAATCAATTGATTAAAAAATTTCGCGTCGCTTTTTACACAGATCGTGACCAGACCTCATCATAGGCTGCCGAATTTAAGCTGAATAAGCTCGGCTAATCTCAGCAATTTCAACAGAATAATCTGAATACCAGCACGTTTTACCAAGGATTTGAGCTTTTTTGTGGAGGGGATGTTGCCGCCAAGCAGCAATATCATCGAGAGACTCCCAGTACGAGAGTGTGATTTCAGCGCCATCTTTATCGATGGATAGAAAATCTTGGCAATTAAAATCATTGAACGCAAGCTCTCTCAGTGCGTCAGCCATGCGATGATAGTCTTCATCAACGGCTTTAAAGATCACGACATACAGAGATATGTCATCCGTTAAAAACTGATTTTCGTGACATCAACAAAGATTTTAAGCGACTGACCTTTATAAATATATTTTTTGGGGTTGATGTCATTCCACTTGATCAAGTCGCCCATAGACACATTAAATTTATTCGAAATTCTTGCCAAAGAATCACCACTTCGGACTTTATAATGAATTTTACGAATCATCTCTTTGCGCGTTTTTCTTGATTTATCTTGCCAGATAACCAGCGACTGCCCGACTCTTAATGGATCTTTCGGCGATTTACTGTTCCATTTCGCTAACGAATTGACGCTAACTTGATATTTTTTAGCAATCGACCAAAACGAATCACCGGATTTCACCTTGTAGTTGAGCTTATTTTTACTGCCTCGTGGCTGCCTAGCCTGCACAGCTCGTAATCGCTGAGACTGACTATACGAATACTCAATCGCTTTATCCTGCGCGGTAGGAATCATCAAGGTTTGGCCTTTAAGGATTCGGTTCGAGGTCATTTGATTCACTTCGCGAATCAAGGTTGTGTTACTTTTGTATTGGGCAGCAATACCGGATAAGGTTTCACCCGATTTGATGGTATGACGCTTCCAGGCAATACGATCGGCTTTTGGTAGTTTCGCCAAAGCTTCGACAAAAGTGGCTTTTTTATCAGCAGGAATATGAAAGCTATAGTTATTTTTTGGCGGAGTGGCCCATTGATTCAAATCCGGATTCAAGTAGTACAATTCTTCGATAGGTGTTTCTGCCAAAGTTGCAGCCTGTGCGAGATCCAGCGGTGCATCCAAATGTACCGTTTCAAAATAGGGTTCATCAGCAATAGCCAATAATTCCACTTCAAAAGCGTCTGGATCATTAAAAATCGTCGATAATGCAATCAATTTAGGAACATAAGCTTTAGTCTCCTTTGGTAGCGAAAGGCTCCAAAAATCGGTAGGCTTTTTGAGTTTTTTATTTTTATTAATCGCACGTCTAACCGTCCCTTCACCAGCATTATACGCAGCCAGTGCATGCATCCAGTCGCCATCAAAATAGCGATGCAAGTACGATAAGTATTTAATCGCAGATTCCGTTGCCATGAGGGTATCTCGACGATCGTCTTTCCACCAGTCACTTTGTAATTTAAAGCGCTTGGCTGTCATTGGGATAAACTGCCATAAACCCGAAGCTTGGCCGTGTGAATACGAAAAGGGCTCATAAGCACTTTCGATAATCGGCAATAAGGCTAAATCGGTTGGCATATCGTGTTTTTCGAGCAACTCAACAATAGCGAAAATGTAGCGCGCCGAGCGCTGTTGAACACGGGAAAGGTAATCCGGGTTTTTTTTGTACCACTTAAGATAAGGTGTCACACGCTTGTGTTCAATATCTGATAGTACAAGATTTGCCTGAACTCTTGGCCAAATAGTGGTATCTTCAGTTACAACCACAGCGAGCGAATCAATAGGGTGGTCAAACTTATCTTCTTCAACCGAATAACAAAAATCGCCCCCAGTGACGACCTGGTACTCTTTAGTAAAGTCAAAATCTTTTAAGACATTCTTCTCTTGTTTATCCGGACTCATCGAGCAGGCCGTCAAAAGAATCAAAACGCCGGTTGTTATTATGAGCGGCAATCGTTTTTTTATACCCATGAAGTGTTTTTGCCCAATCCAATGTGCGCAACCTCGTCATCTGAACGCTAAACGGCATTAAAATGATGAAATTGTTTCGCAATTATTATTCGTTATTGTTCCTTGAAACACTGTTAACGTGACGTATTTTTAATCAGTCATCGTAGCGTTAAAAGTTGTCTTTCCAAGACCTTAATGCGTGAAATACAGCCACTTCGTCGGAAAGCGTACGCCCTGTATGCGCAGTAACCGCCTCTACGATATCAGCCTCTTTCGTTCGCAAAAAAGGATTTGTTATTTTTTCATCACCAATGGTGGTTGGCAATGTTGGTTTATTTTCTGTCCTTAGTGCTTTCATTTTAGCTAGTTTCAGCGATATCGCCGAATTTTTAGGTTCAACCGTTAACGCAAAATCTAGATTCGCAAGAGTATACTCATGTGCGCAATAAATCTTGGTATCATCTGGCAATTCTACTAATCGTTTGAGAGAAGTTAAAAATTGCTCAGGAGTTCCTTCAAACATGCGACCACATCCCGAAGAAAACAAGGTATCCCCCACAAAACAGGCTTTGAGCGATTCACTAAAATACGCAACATGCTCAAGCGTGTGACCCGGTACCGCGATCACATGAAAGGCTTCACCGAATGCAGAAATAGTCTCATTATCATGAACCACATGATCCATCGACAATCCTTCAATAGGCGGAGAAATCACTTGGCAGCCTGTTTCGGCCTTAAGCTGCTCCACGCCGCCTATGTGATCATAGTGTTTATGGGTGACGAATATGGCATGCAGTGTTAAGCCCTGATTCTCTAATCGAGATAACACCACGTTAGCCTCACCCGGATCAACCACAATGGCTTGCTGCCCTTGGTTTATTAGCCAAAAGTAATTGTCGTTAAATGCTGGAATTGGTTCTATAGTCATAGAGCTAATGGCTTGAAGCTAGTTTCAGCGAGAGAGTAAAATCATTGACTTTCTTAGTGATAATTTTCTCAAGTTTTGCATAATGAACGCAAGCTTCAGATTTTTCAATAACTGATATGCTAAAAATGACAAAAGACAAGCATGAGGAACAGGCAGGTTTTTTGGCCTGCGAACAATTTTTTAGTACCCGTTCTGGTCAAAAAATGCTCGCCGAACAACAAAGCCGACTCGACAAAACCCTAGAGGAGCTATTCGGTTTTAATCTCCTTCAACTCACAGCAGATGAAGCACCGATGAATACCGACCGCAGCAACATTAATCACCATTTTTGTTTGCATCAAAAGCCTTATGAACATGCTCAGGCATTTTTTGATAATTCTGCCTTACCGATCGAAACGCAATCTATTGATACTGTACTACTGCACCATTATTTGGATTATTGCCATCACCCCCATGATCTACTTAAAGAAGTCAATCGAGTCACCATCCCTTACGGACAACTCATTATTTTTGGATTTAACCCCTTCAGCTTCTTAGGTGCACAATCGGCTATAGCCAAAAGTATCGGCAAAGGGCTACAACCCCATCAACTCTTTTCTCTCAATAAGATCATTGACTGGCTTAAGCTCATTGACTTCAAAGTATTAGAAACGGAATTCGGCAGCTATACCCCCCCTTGGCCATGGCTGCAAAAACACCCACTTGCAGAGAACATTGAAAGGAAAATGCATAGCCAACAATGGCCTGTTGGCGGTTTTTACTATCTTCACGCTGTAAAACAAGTTGCTCCTGTCACACCTAGGCCTTTAAAAAAGCGCCATCGACCCTCATTTATTCCCGTTATGAAACCCCAGTTAAATCCATCCATTCATAAAGAAAAAAAGAATGACCCAAGTGCCTGATTCCCACATTGTTGAAATATTTACTGATGGCGCCTGCAAAGGCAATCCTGGCCCCGGTGGCTGGGGAGCGTTGCTCCGCTACCAAGGCCACGAAAAACAACTCTGTGGCGGAGAAAAAAATACCACCAACAATCGAATGGAATTAACAGCGGCCATTGAGGGACTAAAGGCACTTAAGAGACCTTCCAAGGTTAAGCTCACAACAGATTCGACCTATGTCAAAAACGGCATAGAACAGTGGATGACCAATTGGAAGCGTAATAACTGGAAAACTGCCAGTAAAAAACCAGTTAAAAATCAGGATTTATGGCAGTTACTGGATGAAAAAATTCAACAACATCAGGTAAGCTGGCACTGGGTAAAAGGCCATGCAGGCCATAGAGAAAACGAAATTGCAGATGATCTAGCCAACCAAGGTTGTGAGCAATATTTGTAAAAAAAGCGTGTAAATGTATCAAGGTTGTAAATTCCTGTTGAGCTGACTCGCACTTTGCAGCAAAAGGCTTGCGCTGAGAGCCTGGCTTTATACAATCTCGACAAAACAGCGTCTCCGTCATTGATAATAATAACCATAATAATAACTTGCAGCCTCTTTCATGAAAGCCATCGCCATAAGTGTACGCCAAATCTTAGGTTGCTTTAACCCAATACAAAATGTAAAGCCTGCATTTATTCGATCCGCTGACCGCTTTCCTGCCATTGATGGCCTTCGCGCATTATCCATGCTGTATATCCTGATCACCCACTCAATGGTAATTTTTTTTCGCGAAGTCAATCCAGATACCGCAGGTTTTATCGAAAACACGCCTTGGTATCTTCAATGGATATTAATGGGTGACAAAGCCGTTGATGTGTTTTTTATGATCAGCGGTTTTTTGATTGGCTGCCTATTATTCAACGAGTATAAAAAACAGCAACATATCAACCTCAAACGATTTTATCTTAGACGCTGGCTACGATTAACTCCTCTGTATTGGTCATTTTTACTGCTGTTTAGTGTATTTGCCGTTACTGGCATCAAGGCCAACTACGTTGCCGCTTATGCATTTTATTTAAATAACTTTTTAGCTGAAACTAACCGCTATATCCCTTGGCTGTGGAGTCTTGCCGTTGAAGAACAATTCTATCTGCTCTTCCCTCTGCTCTTAAGTGGATTTCTCGTAAAACGTCAAGACCCATTGAACTGGCTATATTTTTTACTGGTCGCTTCGCTAGTGATTCGCTTTGCTATTCTGCTTGCCAACCCTGAATTCCTTGTCTCGGGTAAAACCCTGCTCGTGGGAAAACCAGGGTTAAATGATGCCTACAACCAAGCCCTTTATATCAACCTCCACTCACGCTTCGGCCCAATCATTATGGGCATCATTCTGGCCTACTGGACGACTTATCATAACGCTCAACTGCTTCATTGGTTGTCCGGCAAAAAACAGCTGCTGCTCTTAGGGGTGGCTATTGGTATTTTTATTGGTTTTCTTCTTCTGCCTGTATACAAAGATATCGAACTACCTTTATGGCTTTATTATCTCTTTCATACCGCGCATCGGCATGTATTTGCATTTATCGTAGGCTTGATAATTTTATTGTGCTTACACCCTATTGGCTTAAGCCTCTGGATTAATCGGGTATTTTCTAGCCGACTTCTCTATCCTTTTGCTCAATTATCCTATGCTATGTACCTACTGCACCTACCACTGCTGTTTATTGTGTTTGGCATACTCCATCAACAAGGCTGGTTACAAACACTCACTGTTGGCAATATTTTCGTTTTGGCTGCCGTAACCTTAGTACCTCTGCTACTCCTCTCACTCTTTGCTTTTGTGCTTATTGAGCAACCTTTTATGCGTTTACGTCAAGTCAATGTCAAACAGAACACCCAACCTCCTCTCGTACACGCAAATTCTTCATTTTAGAAAACGCATCGAAAAATCGAATAATTAGGATAGAATATCTCTTTTAACTTCAAAGCTGACAGATATGAGCCATCGCATCGTTATACTGGATACAGAAACCACAGGCATCGACATTGGTGCAGGTAACCGACTCATTGAAATTGGCTGTGTTGAATTGGTTAATCGAAAGCTCACTGGTAACCACTACCATCAATACATTAACCCTGAACGCGATATCGAAGAAGGTGCATATAAGGTTCATGGCATTGGATTGGATTTTCTTGCCGATAAACCGCTTTTTGCCGATATCGCTGATGATTTTTTAGCCTATATTAAGGGTGCAGAACTTGTCATTCACAATGCCCCCTTTGATGTGGGCTTTTTAAATCATGAATTAGGCTTATTAAAATCAGGCAAACCCAAGCTTGAAGACATTTGCACCATAACCGACACACTGGTGATGGCAAAAGATAAACACCCAGGCCAGCGCAACAGCCTCGATGCGCTCTGTAAACGCTACAGCGTGGATAACTCAGGCCGAGAGTTGCATGGTGCATTACTGGATTCAGAATTACTAGCGGACGTCTATCTATTATTGACCGGTGGCCAGACAGGCCTTGATCTCTTTGCCGAAGAATCGGACGCAGAGTCATCCCTAGAAACCATACAAACAACACAATCGCTCAATCACACACTCAAAGTGGTAAAGGCCTCGAATGATGAACTTACCGAGCATGATCAATACCTTGCTTTCCTTGATAAAAAACAGGGTGAATCGGCTCTTTGGCGCAAAAAAGAATAGCGGCGACCCGACAACTATCATCCCTAGGAGACTGTCCAAGAACTGACAGACCCCCTAGTGAGCTCTCGTTCCCACGCTCCTGCGTGGGAATGCATATTTGAAAAAAACCCTTAAAATCTAGGCATTCCCACGCAGAGCATGGGAACGAGACAGCTTAGACAACTGATTTTTTTATCCAGATTGTTTATAATTATCCATTCCCAGACAGCCTCCTAGTCTGTAAAAATCAAAGCAGGGGTTATCTATAAAAACCTATACGATATGTTTACCCAATTGCGGGTGCATAAAACCATGAAAGAAATATTTATTTTCTGGCTTTACAGAATCAATGGTATATTTTTCAAGTTTAAATTTATCAGCCTCACCTTTTTTTTGCGTTTCTTTTAAAGATAATTCTATAATTTCCCTACTAATTTCAACAGCATTGTCAAATTCTTTATTAGCCGCTTGAATTTGAGCACCAGACATTACCCTGAATTTAATGATTAGCTTTGAACCATCCGACTCAAGACTTTCCAATTGCTGCCCTCTTGCCAAAGCATTCTCAGCAAGACGATAACTAAGGTAAGAATTAAATGCTTGATATGACCCATAGACAAAAACACTCACAACACCAATAATCGTTCTCGCATGGGGTTGAGCAGCTAGCTCAGTCGTAATTTCTGAAGATTCATGTTCATGTGTATTCATAAGTTATCCTATTAGATTTCAGATATTGATTAAAATAGATTTGAATTAAAGCGACTATCTAAAAAAAAGCCGCTTTAAATATTAGGGCACCTCTAAAAATACACTTCCTTTGGAACCTGGCCATTAAAAATCAATAACTTAGGAGCGTTATTTTACCATCTAAGGTAATTTTTAGAGATGCCCATTAGTTAAATGGCTTTCCAGTTATTTTTAGCTGTGAATTCAACAGCCAAATCGGTTACGCCCTTATATTCCAACTTATAAGCTTCTTGAGACACTTTACCAATATCTAACACTGCACCTTCTTTGTAATCACCAAATACAATCCAATAGGTGGGTTTAGGACGCATCATCAACTGCATATTAGGCTGAGATGGAACAACAAAAGCGCCTTTACCCGACATGCCTATACCAACGCTTACCCCTCGAGATTCCACACGCTGTGCTTGATTAATATAAAGGGTTCCTTCATATTCCCCTTGATCTAAATCTTCAAAAGTGTAGGCGCCATTTTTCTTATTCAACACAACACTATTTTGTGTTTGAAGATTCGCATCCCAGGTTTGATTGGCCTTAACTTGAGTACCCGCTTCAAGCGCAGTCGCATTCGTCCATAAAAAGTTATAATCAACTTTCCAGTCAAACGTTAGCTGCGTCGTCGGATGCGCTTGTTTAGCCAACCATGCCAAAGTCACCAGTTCAATTTGGTTAGTGTCTGGCGCTTCTTGGAAGATACAAAAACTACCTGATTGAGAAGAATTATTTTTAACTGTTAATGTGTATTGTGTGCTCATATTTTTATCCTTTAATAGTGGTTGTGTACAGGAGATCAGCTCCTGAAGTTTTATAATAGGAAAGTCAGCGCAAAGATTTTTTTGATTCCGTCATCGATTCTTTTGATTCCATCATTAATTTTCGATATCGATGCGGTGGAACAGAATAACAACGCTTATAAGCTGTCGAGAAATTTGCTTGATCCTCATAGCCCACTTCAAGAGCGACCTGCTGCACACTTAGAGAGCTATGTACAAGAAGATGTTTAGCCCTTTCCATACGCTGCTGTCTTAACCACTCAAACACTCCACAACCAAGCTCTTTTTTAAAGGCTTTCGCCTAATTG
>JAPOUS010000143.1 GCA_026708525.1 Cellvibrionales bacterium | reverse complement strand
CACGTTATTTAATTTCGTTACAGAGCCCGAAAGCAATTTTTAGAGGTGCCCTTAAAGATAAGTATAAAGCGTTATTAGCTGCGTTTGTGGTTGCAACAACCGGCTTTTTAATAAAATCGTCTTCTGTTATTGCAACTGATATGCCTGTTGCCGTATTCACATTGCTTGCGGTTTACTTTGCACTCCGTTATCGGTTTGAAGAGCGCCATGCTTTCCTTCGAGCCAGTTTGATTTTTTGCGGCGTGGCGGCGGCAACCAAATACAATTCAGGTTTGGTGGTTATTGTGCCCTACCTTGCGATGAGGCACTTGAGAACCCAGGCCAAAACATCGCTTAACATACCCAAAGATCACTATGTGATAGTCGTACCTGCTATGGCTTTTTTTCTGGCAATGCCTGGCCTGGTATTAAATATCATTAAATTCATCAGCAATGTTGTATCTGAGGTTTTGCACTATAGCGTTAATGGGCATAAAAACTATGAATCGTCGCTTGGGTTCGATAATTTTTTTCATCAAATGACACAGATGAATGGCCATCTTGGTGCAGTGGTTTTTGCGATAGCTGTGCTGGGAATTTTCATCAGTCGAAGTGAGAATGATAAGTTAAAATTTTTATGGGTGTATCCGTTGGCGTTTGTTGTTTTTATGAGCTTGATGAAGACAAATTTCCATAGAAATTTTATTCAAATATACCCATTTATGGCCGTATTTTTTGTGGCGGGCGTTAGTACTATTTGGGAAATGATAACAAACTATATCACCAAGCGGTCTTTGCAAAGAATGGCGCAAGCGGGTTTTGTTTTTGCTTTGGTGGCGATTATAGCGCATAACGGTTTTAAGCAATTAACACAAACAACACTGGCGCTTCAGAATGTCTACGATTCTCGATCTGAATCAATGGATTTTTTACAGTCATCTGATAAGCAGACGGTGATTATTGCCAAGGAGCTAGATATCCATGCCAGTGATCTATCCAAGCTTGATGGGCGTTATCAGCTCGTGCCATTAGCCGATATCTATTTACGGTTGCAACAGGGTGGGCCTGCAACCTACCCTGTAATCTATGTTGTGCCAACTAAGCTTTCACATTTTGATGGCAAATATAAACATAGGATTTCAGATGATCTTAGGCGTCAGGCCGATGACTGGCGGCAATTTATAAATAATTACCCAGAAGAAAAGATAATCCAATCCTTTGGGAAAAGAAACTTAAGTCTAAGTCTCTTTTCAGTCGATCCAAAATTAGTCATTATTGAATAAATGAAAGGGGTTAATGATAGGATAGCTCATGAAAGGGGCGCACAAACTTGATCGGTATGCCGTCGATTTCTGTTAGCCTGCCATTCCATGCTGCCTTATAAAGATTCTGTAAATCTAATTTATCCTGCCGAGTCAACTTACTTTTATTACCATAATTCATGATGGTAAATGGGCGCTGAACGCCGAATATTTCAGAAGGCCAGTTGATTTCTTTTTCTGGGGCAAAAGAATGCCGCAATCCGGAAATATGTCCTATTTCATGTAGTAGGACCCTAATTATTTCTTCAATGTCATTAAGATCAAACCACATGGGGAAAATGGAAAAATAATGTCGACCAGAATCTGGAAAAAAGGCTCTAGCTAAGACACAGCCACCATTCATGCATGAGTTGTTAGGCTCAATACGGATTTCAAAATCCCATACTTCGGGATTCTCTGAAAACGTAACTGGCAATGATGAACCCCATTTTTTGACGGCTTGATCAAAGTACTCCCGGACGTGTGTTTTGATCTCCTCCGCATTATCGAAAAAACCTAACGATGACTCATCAAACGTCCATCGAAGTTTGGAATCTTCTTTCCACAGCGGGATAAACCCTTCATGCGAATCAACAACGAGATCCAGTGGAAGTAAATCGCCGGGGTTTTCATGACTCATCTTGTCTGTTAGGCAAATATAGTTATTGCCATAATGATGTAGAAGATCTTCGGCTCTAAGCGTTTTATTGAATTTCAATGAAATTTTTTTGGGTGGATGATTCGTCAACTCAGTGTCTTGATAAGTTTCCGTCGCGTTGGGTGGATTCGTACAACCCCAAGATTTATTGAAAAAACAGACTAAAGAAATAGTGAATATAAAGAGCAAGGGTAGCTTTTTAAGGCCAGCAATAGCGGGGGAATGGATGAATAAAGTGTGCATTCGTTAACCTCCTGATAGATCACTAAAAAGTAACTTGTTCAACTAGGGTTTCATTATCTTTTGAGTGTCGTTATGGTAAAAAGTTGTTCTGAGTAAGAAAATTAAGTTTGAGGCTGCGATATAGTTATTTTTTTAGTGGTTAGGATTTGTTAGAATCGGCTTATGTTTGTTTCCAATAGAAAAGTGCTGTTGCTGCTACTCGTCTTACTCTTGCCAGTTGGTCAAGTGATGGCGTTAGCTATGTCCAGCATAGAAACAGCTCCTCTGGCTGCATCAAATAGCTTCTCGCATCATCATGATGGGGGCAAAGATGTTGAACCTAATAACACCTTAGGGTTAGTGGATTGCGAAGATGGTGAGCACTGTGAAGTGCATTGTCATGCCTCTTTAGTTTTTCACCTTGCTATCGTTGATAGATTTTCGCTACCTTTTTTAACGGCAGATCACCCGCAATTTCGTTTAGGCTTTTTTGCTAAACGCTCATCCCCGCCATTGCTTGAGCCTCCCATTCTTTAATGACGCTTCGTTGAATATTCGTTAAAACTAGACTTTTTCTGTCTAATGATTTTTCTATAGCGTGATCAAGGCATTTGCTGGCCTTGTTCTGGAGAGCGTATGTTTTATAGAGTGAAATTGCCTCGGTGGCTAGTTGCCAGGGCTTTAGGGTGGAGTTGTGTGTTGCTCCCCATCGTTTCGATGGCTGAATCCATCACATTAGGTCAAGCCCTACAAAAAACCACAGAAAACAATTTATTGCTATTGCAATACCCGTTTTTTCAGCAACAGGCGGTGGCCGAACTTAAGCAAGCCAAGATTCGTCCGCAACCGACTCTGCAATTGGAAGTTGAAAATATTTTAGGTAGGCATCAACTTGAAGGCATTGATGGTGCTGAGACCACGTTAATGCTTAGTCAGTTAATTGAGTTGGGCGATAAGCGTCGAGCCCGTATTGACTTTGCCACAGCCGAAGCCAAACAGCGCGCAGCTGCGTTTGAATTGACGCGTCTTAAGGTGTTGGCTGAAACGAGCCGGCGATTTTATGCGCTGCTAAGTCATGACGCGTTTGCAACTTTGTTAGATAAACGGATCAAGCAAGAAAAAGCGGCGTTTCGTTTAATTCAGCAACGAGCGAAAGCGGGTGCAGTCAGTGATGTCGATGTAAAAAAAATGGCATTGCACCTAGAGAAAAGTCTTGTTCAGCAATTGGCGTTAACTCAGCAACGACAGCTGCTTAAAATGGCATTGTCGAGTCAATGGCTAGCGTATCCAGCCTTTGATCAGGTGAAGGGAAATCTTTTGGCCCTGCCAATACTTCCTTCAATTGAGCAGGTGCAACAAGCAGTTGAACAAAGTCCAGAATACCTGCTAAAGCACGCACAAATGTTGGTAGCTTCAGGTCAGTCGCAACTTGCCCAACGTCAAGGCAAGGCTGATTTTCGCTTAGGTGGCGGGGTGAAATACTTGAATGAAGAAGATAGTTTTGCGCTGACGCTGAGGGCATCGATGCCTTTGCACTTGTCAAACCCTAACGCAGGTCGAATTGAGGCAGCCAATGCACAATATCGGTTGTCTCAGCAGCAATTTGCTGCATCAGAAAAGCGATTAGCGCTTGAATTACATCAACTGCACCGTCAAACCCTATTGCTTAAATCAGAAATTGATTGGATTACCAAGCGTCTGTTACCTCAAGCAAAAAGTTTACTGGCTGCTTCGCAATCGGCCTTAGCTAAAGGTCAAATCACGGTATTGCAATGGGCGGATAGTGAAGATGAAGTTTTCGCCTTAGAAGAAGCTTTGATTCGCAAACACACACAAATTTATAACCATTTGCTAACTATTGAGCAAATCACAGGCGTTAGTCTTGGCGTTGATATACGCGCTATTCCTCGTCAAACGGGAGAAAATCGATGAAACCAATCAAATTATTATCCATTGTTTTTTTTATTGCAGTCTTTTCTCAGAATCTATTAGCCGGTGGAGGGCATGGTCATGGGCATGATGATCACGGAGACCATCATGAAGAAGAGCCAAAAGGCCCCAAAGGCGGTAAATGGCTTACGCAAGATCAGTTTGGTTTAGAAGTCATTATTTTTGAACAGGGGGTGGAGCCCGAAATGCGTATCTATCTTTACGACGATCATCGCTTGCTGGCCACCAAAGATGCAGAAATTATCGTTACTCTGGGGCGCTTGGGCGGAGATAAGGATCTGATCAAGTTTATTCCTGAGCAAGATTATTGGGTAGGCGATGCTGTTATAAGAGAGCCGCATTCGTATGATGTGACTGTGCAGGCTAAGGTAAATGGAAAAGCCTACGAATGGCATTATGCTTCCTACGAAGGTCGTGTCGAGATCTCAGATCGGTTGATAAAAAAAGCTGGAATAAAACTGGAAAAAGCTGAATCTGGATTGATTACGACCAAAGAAACCTTATACGGCATTATCGCACCAAAGCAAAACAGTCACGCGGATATTGCTGCGCCGTTTCCGAGTATTGTCAAGCACATTCTTGTATCGGAAGGCGATGAATTAAGTCCAGGGCAAGCGGTGTTAACGCTCAAAAATACTGAAAGCCAACAAACCTATACAGTTAATGCACCCGGCAAGGGCGTGGTAACACAAATTCATGCCGCAATTGGTCAGAAGGTTGATACGCAAATCTTAATGGAGATGATGGATTTATCCAGTGTGTGGGTTGAGTTATCAGCCTTTCCGGAAGCGATTGAAAAGCTTACAAAAGGTCAAACGGTGGATGTCTATGATTTGCATCAGCATGAAAAAGTACAAGGGAATTTAATTTATATCGCACCTGTGATGACAGGTGGCCATATTGCTCGTGCGCGAGCGGTTATCGCTAATGCCGATGGGCATTGGCGAGTAGGAATGCATATCAAGGCCGATGTTATTACCCAGCAAAAACAGGTACCGATACGCATCAAGCGCTCTGCTATTCAACGTTTTCGTGGGATGCCTGTAGTCTTTGCCAAGTTTGGCAATACCTTTGAAGTGCGCATGATAGAGATGGCCAATGAAAATCAAGGTACGGATTATGTGGAAGTGACAGGCGGTATAAAACCGGGTACAGACTATGTCTCTGAAAATAGTTACCTGATCAAAGCCGATATTTTGAAAAGCGGCGCAAGCCATGATCATTAATCGAGGAGAATACTGATGCATTCGATTATTGATATTGCCATCCAAAAGCGTTGGCAGGTGATGGTATTTACCGTGATTATTGCCGCTTGTGGTTTTTATTCTGCGATGAAGTTGCCCATTGATGCGGTACCTGATATTACCAATGTGCAGGTGCAGATAAATACCGAAGCTGTAGGTTACACGCCTTTAGAAGTCGAGCAGCGCATAACCTTTGTGCTTGAAAATGCGATGGCCGGTATTCCTAATATGGCGATGACACGTTCGTTATCGCGTTATGGGTTATCACAAATCACGATTGTTTTTGAAGAAGGGACGGATATTTACTGGGCTCGTCAGCAAATAACCGAGCGCTTGCAGGGGCTGCCTTTACCCCCATCGATCGAGCCGATCTTAGGCCCAGTTGCGAGCGGCTTAGGAGAAATATATACCTATGCAGTGCGTGCGCAAGAAGGCGCAACAAAAGCGGATGGTTCACTTTATACCGCCGAAGATTTACGCACCTTACAAGACTGGGTGATTCGCCCGCAGTTAATGCGCGTCAAAGGCGTGACAGAAATTAACAGCATAGGCGGCTTTGAACGCCAGTATCAGATAGCGCCAGACCCTGCCAAACTGCTGGCCTTTAAAGTCACCATGAAAGAATTAATCGCGGCAATCTCTGCGAATAATCAAAATATGGGGGCGGGATTCACTGAACGTTTTGGTGAACAGTGGTTGATTCGTTCAAGTGGTCAATTAAAAGGTATTAAAGATATCAGTGAAGTGGTGGTCACCAAACGTGATGATGCGCCGGTTACTGTTAAGGATTTGGCCGATGTGATCTATGGTAAAGAGCTGAGAACAGGCGCTGCGACCTTAAATGGTCAAGAAACGGTATTAGGCACTGCCATGATGCTCATCGGGGAAAACTCTCGGGAGGTGTCAAAAGCTGTGGCATCCGCGCTGGTTGATGTGAATAAAAGTCTTCCCGACGGTATAGTTGCAGAACCTTTGTATGACCGAACCACCTTGGTAGATAAAACCATAAACACTGTGCAAACCAATTTATTTGAAGGCGCGGTTTTAGTCATCGTGGTGTTGTTTTTAATGTTAGGCCATTTACGGGCGGCGTTAATTGCCGCGTTAGTGATTCCTTTGAGTATGCTATTTGCCATGACTGGCATGGCAGCCGGGCGTGTATCGGGCAACTTGATGAGTTTGGGGGCTATAGATTTTGGTTTGATTGTTGATGGTGCTGTTATTGTAGTCGAAAATGCTATGCGGCGATTAGCAGAAGCCCAGCAACGCTTAGGTCGTGTGCAAACGCTGCCTGAACGCCTTGAAGAAGTTAAAAGCAGTACAGTTGAAGTTTTCAAGCCAGCCATATTTGGCTTGTTAGTGATTATGCTTGTCTATGTGCCTATCTTTGCACTCGAAGGGGTTGAAGGTAAGATGTTCCATCCCATGGCCTTTACGGTTATCGCAGCGTTAATTGGTGCGATGATTTTTTCAGTAACCTTTGTTCCTGCGGCGGTTGCGATCTTTGTCAATGGCAAAGTCAGTGAGAAGCAAAATCGATGGATGCAGGCCATTTCTCGATGGTATGAATCTACGTTAACCTTTTGCTTAAAAACCCCTGCATTTTTATTGGCGATTGCGCTAGTGCTAATGATTGGCAGTGGGTTACAAATGAAGTTTATGGGTAGCGAGTTTTTGCCAAAGCTTGATGAGCACGACATTGCCTTGCATGCACTGCGCATACCGGGTACAAGCCTTGAGCAATCTGTTGCGATGCAAGAGTTTTTGGAAACAGAACTGGCATTGCAGCCTGAGGTAGATAAAGTCTTCTCAAAAATTGGTACGCCTGAGGTGGCAACCGACCCGATGCCACCCAATGTGGCAGATACTTTTTTGATGGTAAAACCAAAGGATCAATGGCCTGATCCAAGTTTGTCAAAATCTGCATTTATCGAAAAAGTTCGAGAACACATAGAGAAAATTCCTGGCAATAATTATGAAATGACACAACCGATTGAAATGCGGTTTAACGAATTGATTGCCGGTGTTCGATCGGATGTGGCTATTCGCTTGTATGGCGATGATCTTGAGGTGCTTAGAAAGACGGGTGAGCAAATAGAAACCTTATTGTCAAAAGTAACCGGTGCTAAAGATGTGCGTATGGAGCAGGCAACAGGGTTGCCTGTGATAACGCTAATACCCAAACGCGATCATTTAGGGTTGTTAGGGCTAACGGTGGATGATATTCAGCAGTCACTGAGAGAGACGGTAGCAGGCACTGTGGTGGGTACGATTTATGAAGGCGATAAACGCTTTAAACTGATTGTTCGCCTGTCTGATCAACATATCAAGAACGATAAAGCGTTGGCCAATTTGCCCGTTTTTTTAGGGCATGTTGAGGGTGCCGAGTTGCCTTATGTGCCCTTAGGTGAGGTTGCAGAGATTCATGCATCGGAAGGGCCCAATCAAATCAATCGCCAAAATGCTAAACGAAATGTTGTGATTACAGCCAATGTTGAAGGAGTGGATTTAGGTTCTTTTATTGCTGATGTTAAAGCGCAACTCGATAGCGCGAAAATTATTCCAGCCGGCTATTGGGTGGCGTACGGCGGTACTTTTGAACAGCTTCAATCGGCAAAACAACGCTTAAGTTGGGTGATTCCTATGACCTTATTGCTTATTCTAGGCTTGCTGATCAGTGCCTTTAACAGTCTTCGCTATGGCCTGGTAATTTTTACGGGTATTCCCTTAGCGCTTACTGGGGGCGTTTTTGCGTTGGCGCTGCGGGGTATGCCGTTTTCGATTTCTGCTGCTGTGGGCTTTATTGCGCTATCGGGCATTGCAGTACTGAACGGAGTGGTGATGTTGTCGTTTATTCGTGACCTTTACCAAAAAGGCCTGTCGATCGATGAGGCAGTAATAACTGGGGCAAAAGAACGCTTACGCCCAGTATTAATGACAGCCTTAGTGGCAAGCTTAGGGTTTTTACCGATGGCGATGAATACCGGTGCGGGTGCGGAGGTGCAAAGACCTTTAGCGACAGTGGTGATTGGTGGCATTATCTCGTCCACCTTGCTGACGCTATTTATTTTGCCCTTGTTAACGCGTTGGGTGCATCGAAAAAATTCTAGCTAAGTGACGAACGGGAAGCAGCCCCTTCATTCATTCTCAATCGTTGCGTAAGTCGTTAAAGTTATGATGACTTACGCAGCTTTAATGACTATGCATTCTCACACAGGTGCATGGGAGCGAGGCTGGTAACGGCGAGAAGGTCTGGGAAGATGAACCCCATGCTTTGATGAACCCCGTGCTTTGATGAATCAAAAGGGTGCACTAATTTAGCGAAATTTTGGTTTCAATGAGTGATTGTTTCTCAGGGCTATGGCCTATCATTTCATCGTAAGCGATATCTTGAACCAAAACCGTATCGGCGCAATTTTTACCATGTAAGATTTCACGAATTTCGTGGATAGAATGAAAGCGCCGGCTTTTTCCTGAATGATCGACAAGATGATGGGGTTCGCCTTCAAAGTGGATGTTAAGAATATACGAACAGCCTTCGGCTGAAATAATCTCAATACGGTCAAGGTGACTGCGACCGGTAAGTTGACGGGATTCAATACGTTTCATGCTGCCTCCCATAAGTGTGGTTCAATAATACGACAAAAGACTTAAAAGTAAAGTGGTGTTTGTTAAAACTTTTACAAATAAGTTAGGTGTTTATTTTCTGATTGCCTGGTAGGCGTTAAGCGCTAATTCTCGAGTCAGTTTAAGGTCAACGATTGGGTTGGGGTAAGTTTTTCCTAATTGAATACCTGCCTTGTCTAGAATTTTTTGCGGTACATCAAAGGGTTTATGGATATATTTATTCGGCAATTGACTTAACTCAGGCACAAAGGCGCGAATATATTCCCCTTCTGGATCAAACTTTTCGCTTTGGGTGATTGGGTTAAATATCCGAAAGTAGGGCGCAGCATCCGCTCCCGAACCTGCGACCCACTGCCAGCTTGCACTATTATTGGCGAGGTCAGCATCGATTAGGGTATCCCAAAACCACCGTTCACCTTCCTGCCAGTGGATGAGTAAATTTTTTACCAAAAAAGAGCCACATACCATGCGTACACGGTTATGCATAAAGCCTGTTTGCCAAAGTTCTCGCATGCCTGCATCAATGAATGGATAGCCAGTTTGGCCTTGCTGCCAAGCGAGCAAATATTTTTTATTTTTTTTCCAGGGAAACTGATCAAATTTGGGCTGAAAGTTTTTAACGGGTAAATCAGGAAAGTGGTACAGCAGATAGGTAGAAAACTCTCGCCAGCCAAGCTCCGATAAAAAGTGTGCAGCATCCTCTTCGCATGGCTGTTGAACCGCTTCGGATTGAATGGCATGCCATATGCGATTAACTGATATTTCGCCAAAGTGGAGGTGGGGCGATAGCCTGGAGATATGTTTTGAAGCAGGGAAATCGCGCCCTTTTTTATATTCAGATAGCCCGTTTTTTATAAAGGTATTGAGGTTTTCAGCTGCACCATCCTCTCCTGGCTGCCAGTGGTGAATGAGGGGCTTATCCCACCGAATATTGGGTAACAAGTTAAGTTTATCGATAGATGTGTTGGTTTTTATATAGGCAGGTTGTTGATTAATTACGATGGGGCGATCAGGGATAGGTTGGTTTTCAAGGCAGCCTTTGCGATAAAAAGGGGTGAAGACTTTATAAGGTGTGCCATCGTGTTTTTTTATCGTAAGTGGGTTGTATAAAAAATTTCCACGAAAGCTTTTGACATGAATGCCTTTTTTTAACAGGGCTTTTTTTATTAATGTGTCTCTTTTAATTTGCCAAGGTTCATAGCAGCGATTCCAGAGCACATGAGTGATCTGGTGTTTGTCGATAAGGGTTAAAAGGATATTTAGTGGATCTCCCTTATCTGTGTAGAGATTATTCTTAAGGCCGCGATTCAGTGAATGCAAGCTGTGATGCAGCCAAACATTGGACGCGGCTC
>JAPOUS010000106.1:1718-10352 GCA_026708525.1 Cellvibrionales bacterium | reverse complement strand
CACGTTATTTAATTTCGTTACAGAGCCCGAAAGCAATTTTTAGAGGTGCCCTTAATGCTGCGATTAGTTACACAACGATTAATACATGCACTTTTCCACTGATATGAATTAATCTTGATTCATCAAGAACGCTTTTCTGTTGACACTGTCATATATCTCAATCGCTTAGTCTGAGAGAACCATTATGGCGTAGAAGGTGCTATTTTTTTGTGAGAGCGCTTATCTTCGACGGTTAACCCTCAAGTATCGACTCACCAAAATATGGATTGGCTACAGGATGTCCCTCTCAGAATAAGGCAGTTCCAGAGGAAGGTGGAAAAATCCGGGGTTGTGGGCAATGCTTCGATTGAATGGGGCTATCGACAACAACATCTGTCGCCCCCGGTTTGATCAAACGCACTGTATTTTTTATTATCAAAGAATGCAAAATCCTTATTGGTTTTATGTTCCATTGGATAAGAGGGATTTTTCACAAGAAGCACCTGTGCAATCATTTGATACCCGGCGAAGCGAAATGCCTTGTGGAGATTGCAATGAGTTAGTAAATCAGAAGCCCCTTTTACCTTTATTCAGATAAGTAGGATGCATTAGATACGGGGATCTTTTGCAGTCTTGGAGAGTTAGGATGTCAGGCAAAAACACAGAGAAAAACAATAAAAAAAACCACGCGGAGAAAACGAAAGAGAACCAATTACGGCGAACAAAAATTGTCGCAACCCTTGGCCCTGCCAGCAGTCAATTAGCGGAGATTGAAGGCTTAATTAAAGCTGGAGCCAATGTTTTCCGCTTGAATTTCTCACATGGCGAATCGAATGAACATAAAACACGCGCACAATTAATTCGAGAGGCGGCAAAAAAACAAGGGCGTATTGTTGCCATTTTGGGTGATTTGCAAGGGCCTAAAATTCGCATTGCGCGTTTTAAAGACGGAAGGGTTAATCTAGACGCTGGCGATACCTTTACTTTACATGCCGGGCTAGACTCGAATGCTGGGGATGCAGAGCAGGTGGGAATTGATTACCCACAACTGGTTTCGGATTGTGCTGTTGGTGACACCTTATTACTTGATGATGGCCGTGTGGTTCTTCAGGTTCAGTCGATTAGCGATCAGAAAGTTATCTGTAACGTTATTATCGGCGGTGAGTTATCCAATAATAAAGGGATTAATTGTCAAGGTGGCGGATTAACCGCGCCTGCATTAACAGACAAAGATTTTTCCGATATTGCTGTCGCAGCCGAGATTGGTGTCGATTATCTGGCTGTGTCTTTTCCTCGATCTGCTGCTGATATTGAGCTGGCCCGAGAAAAATTAATCGCAGCAGGTGGGCAAGCAGGCATGGTCGCTAAAATTGAGCGAGCAGAGGTGGTTGAAGATGCGTCATTATTAACTGAAATCATGGAAGCCTCCGATGCTATCATGGTTGCAAGAGGCGACTTAGGCGTTGAGATTGGCGATGCGGCATTAGTCGCGGTACAAAAGCAAATGATCAAACAAGCGCGCTCGATGAATAAGATGGTAATCACCGCCACTCAAATGATGGAATCTATGATCGAGAATGCCTTGCCGACGCGTGCAGAAGTGTTTGATGTTGCCAATGCCGTGATTGATGGAACCGATGCTGTGATGTTATCGGCTGAATCTGCTGCGGGAAAATATCCAACGGAGGCAGTTGCTGCGATGCATCGTATTATATTGGGAGCCGAACAATACCCTGCGGTCATTAAATCTCAGCACCGAATGAATGAAAAATTTATGCGGATTGATGAAGCTATAGGCTTATCAGTCATGTATGCAGCTAACCACCTTGATGGTGTGAAAGCGATTGTTTGTATGACCGAATCAGGTTATACCCCACAGATTATGTCACGTATTAACTCGGATATTCCTATTTTGGCGTTTGCACGACGTGAACAAACGAGAAATCGCCTAGCCCTGTGCCGAGGGGTTTATGCGATTGATGCCGACAAAGCCATTGAATCCTCAACCGAAACGCATCAATGGGTCAGCGAACAGTTATTAAAATTTGGCTACGCCGCCGATGGAGACTTGGTGATTTTTGCGAATGGTAAGCATCATCAGCTGGGGGGGACTAACAATATGACGATTATTCGCATTGGTGACTAAAGGGCATATATGGACGCTCCAAAAATATATGCCCTAAAGTGTCATCCCATGCAGGCCGCGAGAACGAGAGTGCTTTACTTTTTGCATGGCAATGCAACGATCGGTCTTTATCAGTGTATCCTATCGAAACTGATACCGTAGGCCAATGTGCAGAGTATTGTGGTCACTAAATGCATACCCTGCTTGAGCGCTCAAATTTTTAGCAAGCATTAAGCGTGCACCACCTGAAATAATAATCGTTGAGTTGCCAGTGGTGGCTACTGAGAAATCGCCAAAGGTTTCAAGCTTGGTGTTGATATGGTATCTAACGCCTGCGCCAAGTTTGATGCCAAAATCGCTAAGGTCGTTATGTTTCGTATCAGCAAAGGCCTGTTGGAGTTCGGCGTGCGCTACTAAATCAAGGCCTGGCACTTCATCTGCGACAATTTGTCGATGAAATGCACCACCAGCACTGATGGTGGTATAGTCTGCGCCATTGTCACTGGTGTACTGCACGCCACCAATCACAGCAAAATTAGGCTTAAGGTCATACGAGCCGTTGACGTTAAATCCCGTGCCATGGTTATTTTGTGCGACAAGATTGGCTTCGATATAGTCGTAACTAAAAATATTGGGATTGTTTTGATTTAAAAATTCTTCTGCTGGTGTTTCTGCCAAGGCTAATGTTGAGATAAGTGCCGTTGATAGAGATAGATAAGACAATAAGGCTTTCATAAAAAACTCGAGTACTAAATCAAAAAACGCAATGTACCCACTTCTTGTTGAAAAGCCAAGAGCCAAAAGGTTTCTGCCTACTGATCCTATCCAACGTGTTGTGTTCAGTTAACGATTTTTGATGCGAATGGGATGAATGCCGTTATCCAGTAGCGTACTTTTGGCTTTAGCGAACATGGCACGTGAGTTAAATGGCCCAACAATGACACGATACCAGGTGGAGCCACTGTTAGAGGTTGTTTTTTGAATTTGGGTTTCAAGGTTGAGCAAAATTAATTCTGCGCGAAGTTGCTCGGCATCTTGTGGTTGTCTGAATGATCCAGCCTGTAGTGAGAAGTCATAAGAACCCTCGTCGCGGTGTTGCACGGGTTTTGCAGAGACATCAACTTTTTGCTCTTTTAATGTATCGTAGAACTTAATGTCGGGCTTTTCGATCGGGCCAGCTTGCACTTTGGTGTTGTTTTTATCTTTCGGCCAATGAAACTCAGGGGTGCTTGATTGGCAGCCTTTGGTGTTTTCTGGAGCAGATGCGCCAAGATGCAATAAAAACTGACCGAAGAGCGTTAATAAAACGCCTGAAAAAAACCAAATCCACCAAGGCAGCTGCGTTTTTGTAGATTTTGCTTTCGCACGAGCAGGCTTATTTTTCTTTTTGGCTGGGGGTGTTTTTTTTGCGAAGTCTCTGCTCATCGTTTGTCTTTATTTTGCACTGTCCTTGGGGTGAATGTAAGTTTACTACATTTTATCCGGTGCAGTGACACCTAATAGATCCAATGCATTAATGATCACTTGTTTAACCGCTGCTACCAATTGTGCACGAGCTGCGCTCAAGTCGTCATTTTCTGTGATGATTTTATCGGCGTTATAATAACTATGGAATTCACCGGCCAGCTCGCGGCAGTAATTGGCAATTTGATGTGGCTCTAGCTTCTCGCCTGCTGCACGAACTACCTCAGGGTATTGTGATAAACGCTTGAGTAGTGTGGCTTCTTCTGTGGTGGTAAGCAGTGAGAGATCGGCGGATGCGTACTTGTCGCTTTCGATTTTACTTAACACACTCGCAGCGCGTGCGTGCGCGTATTGAATGTAGTACACAGGGTTTTCATTTGATTGTGATTTGGCCAAATCAATATCAAAGGTTAATTGGGCATCCGGGCGTCTTGAGACTAAAAAAAATCGTGTCGCATCTCGACCCACTTCGTCAATCAAATCTCTTAATGTGACATAGCTGCCTGCTCGCTTGGAGAGCTTAACTTCTTCGCCACCTTTCATGACTAATACCATTTGATGCAAGACGTATTCTGGCCAGCCTTCTGGGATGCCTTTGTCTAACGCCTGAAGTCCGGCCCTTACTCGAGTGATGGTGCTGTGATGATCGGCACCTTGCTCATTAATAACGCGAGTAAAACCACGTTGCCATTTGTCTAAATGGTAAGCTACATCAGGGACAAAATAGGTGAAGTAACCATCGGCCTTTTTCATGACGCGATCTTTATCATCGCCATAGTCGGTAGTTTTTAGCCAGAGCGCATTGTCTTTTTCGTAAGTTTTCCCATTTGCGATGAGTTGATCTACGGCTTGCTCTACTTTGCCGTCAGTATAAAGCGATGACTCTAAAAAGAAATAATCAAACTCAACATCAAAAGCTTGTAGATCCAGATCTTGCTCATGGCGTAAATAGGCCACAGCAAAATGTTTGATCGCCTCTAGATCCTCCGGATCACCTTTGGCTGTCACGGAAATATCTTTGGCGTTGATGGTGTCTTTATTTTTATAGCTATCGGCAACATCTTGAATATATTCACCTAAATAGCCTGCGTTTTCAGGCCAGTTGGGTGATTCAGGTGTTAAACCTTGGAGCCTTGCATGGGTCGAATGCATTAAGGTTTCGATCTGCGCGCCTGCATCGTTATAGTAAAACTCAGCTTTTGCATCAAAGCCATTAGCGCGAAGTAACCGGCAAAGTGAATCACCTACCGCCGCGCCACGCCCATGACCAATGTGCAGGGGGCCAGTTGGGTTAGCTGAGACAAATTCCACCTGCGTTAATTCGCCATTGCCCGAATGGTTGCGGCCAAAATGTTCTTTTTCAGAAAGTATTTGTGTAATAACAGCAGTGGCTGCCGATTTATTTAAAAAGATATTCATAAAGCCTGGGCCTGCAATATCAATTTTTTCAATCAATGCGTTGTCAGGCAGGCTTTGCACAATTTTTTCTGCTAAGGCTCGAGGTGGCATGCTGGCTTTTTTAGCCAACATGAGCGCAAGGTTGCAGGCCAAATCACCGTGTTCGCTGTTTTTACTGCGCTCTAGCTGTACATTCGCTTTAATGGTTTCATTAAAGGTATTGTCAGTAACTAAAGCGTCGATAGCTTGTTGGAACAAGCGTTGTAATTGATCTTTCATGCGAGCTGGGATTCTTGAAACGTTTGAAAAATAGAAGCTGAATTATGCCATATCTTGTGGGTCAATATCGATCGAAAATCGATGCCTTGCTTTAATCAGCTTGTCTTTGATGGCCAAAAACGCGTTGACGGTATGCGCCCTGGCGCCTCGAGATGTTGCTTTAATCGCCACCTGAAATCTAAAGAAGTGTGCGCGACGTGCAAGACCAGCCGAAAATGGCCCGATAACTTGCGAATAGTGCGGTGCCGTTTGTTGGATCATGTCGGTGAGTATTTGGATGGCTTCCTGTTGATCCTGTGCTTCAAGCCTTATCAATGCCAAGTGCTGAAAAGGAGGGAGACCGAGTTGTTTTCTTTCTGAAAGAATATCCATCGCAAAGCGGCGGTAGCCAAAATGAATCAGCTTTTGTAGCTGTTCGTGTTCTGGGTAATGGGTTTGGATAATGGCTGTGCCTTTTTTATCGCCTCGGCCGGCTCGTCCTATCACTTGGGTGACCAGTTGACCAAAACGTTCGAGTGAGCGAAAATCTGCGCCCATCAACCCATGATCTGCATCGACAATAATCACTAAGGTGACATTGGGTAGATGATGCCCTTTTGCCAGCATTTGTGTGCCAATCAAAATGGCGCGTTGTTGGTTTTTGATGCTTTCAAGTACCTCATCGATTTGGCCTTTGCTGCCTGTGGTGTCTCGATCGATGCGATAACAGGGGGTGTCTTGAAATTGCTGCTGCATAAAAAGTGTTAGCCGTTCGGTGCCAACGCCGACTGATTCGAGTGAAGTGCTTTTACATTCTGGGCAAGCGATTGGCGTCCATTCTATTGCACCGCAGTGGTGACATTGACTTTTGGCGGCCTGTCTGTGAATTGTCATGCGTGCATCGCAGGCATGACAATGATGAATCCAGCCGCAATCATGGCAGATAAGCGTGGGTGCAAAGCCTCGGCGATTAATAAAGAGTAGGACTTGCTCACCGCGCTTTAGGGTGTCATCAATTCGCGGTAGCAATTCCTCCGCGATGCCTTCATGCATTGCGGCTTGTTTAATATCAAAAATATCGATGGCGGCCTTTTGTGATTGGCCTGCACGCTTTTCCATCAGCCAGTGGGTGAATTTTTTGGATTCTGAATTGTAAAGGCTTTCAAGGCTTGGGGTGGCGGAGCCTAAAATGACCGGGATTTGATGGTGTTGAGCGCGAACACAGGCTAAATCTTTTGCGTTATAGCGTAGGGTGTCTTGCTGTTTGTACGATAAGTCATGCTCTTCATCGATAATAATTAACCCGAGGTTTTGGATCGGGGTAAAAATGGCCGAGCGCGTACCGATGATAATGGGGGCAATGCCATCTTTGGCTTTTTGCCAATATTCCAATTTCTTTTTTTCTGAAATATCGGAATGAAAAACCGCAAGGGGTGTTTGAAAGCGCCGCTCGAATCGTCCAAGCGTTTGCGGGGTTAGCCCAATTTCGGGGACGAGAATCAGTACCTGTTTCTTTTGTTTTAACGTGGTCTCGACCATTTGCAGGTAGACTTCGGTTTTGCCGGAGCCTGTGACCCCTTCAAGTAGCACGGGATAATAGCCTTTAGGTCTTTGATGGAAGTCTTCAAGGCAAGCGGTTTGCTGATCGTCAAGCTTGATGCCCGAAGGGGCAAAGGTCACTGATTGAGGTGTCGGTGGCGTTGAGTATTGCTCAATAATGGCTTTTTCTAAGAGCGCGTTTAGTGTGTTTTTATTTATGCCTTGTTGCTTCAATTGCGCTTCGTTTAGGCTGCCAAAGTTTTTCAGTGCGTCGGCTGCTTTGAGCTGGGCTTTGGCACGTTTGGGGATATCTGGGCTGCTATTGTCTGTTAATTGCCAGCGGGTCTCATTCAGGTTCAATAGTGGTTTGCCCTTTCTTAGTGCGCTGGGTAGGGCGATCTGATAAGTCTCCCCGATTGCATGCTGGTAGTAAGTGCTTGCAAACTCTATAAGGCCTATAATATCTTCAGGTAGAAGCGGTGATTGATCAAGTAAGGCGAGTGCAGTTTTGAGTTTTTCACGCGGAACCTCGGATGTGTCTGTAATCAAAAGGATGATGCCAACGGTTTTTCTGTTGTTAAAATCAACTAGCAGTCGATGGCCAGGCTTGGCGAATGGTGCATCTTTGTCGCTGACAAGGTAATCAAAGCTAGATCTCAGCGGTGAGGGCAAGGCAACCTTGGCGATGCACTTTTTTTGGGCGTTTTTTGTTTTTTGCTCGAAATTACTTGCGTCATGCATCATTGATGGGTATATTGCCTTGCTATTTTTTTGACCTGTGCGGTGCTTGGCAAGGGTAAAAGGTAAACGCCCTATTGGCAACTTGAATTTATTCTAGAGCAAATAACGGCAGAGTAAATAGAACAAGTGGCCAAACGATCAGGTGGCGGCACGACAATAAAGGTAAAAACCATGAAAGCTGATATCCATCCAAAATACGACGAAATTACAGCAACGTGTAGCTGCGGTAATGTCATTAAAACCCGTTCAACGGTATGTAAAGACATCCATTTGGATGTTTGTTCAAGTTGTCACCCGTTCTATACAGGTAAGCAAAAGACGGCTGATACTGGTGGCCGAATTGATAAATTTAACAAGCGTTTTGGTTCTAGAAAATCTAGCTAATCAATGTGCTTGGCACCAAAGGTAACTTTTTGGTGCAAGATTGCGGCAACGCGATGCTTTGCCGCAATTAGCGTTTTACGCAGAGCGACACTTGATTAAGTAAGTTTCTACGAAGTAAGCGCTAACCCTATATAAAAACAAAAACGAAACACATTACAACATAACCACCCAAGCTTCCCACCAAAATTGTTAATCAATGCTTTGCAATGGATTCAAAGGTTGTTATGTTAAGTTGCCACGTTAACCGAGATGGGATAGCTATGTCAGAAGAATTTAAAAAAGCCGCCCTCGACTATCATGCGGAGCCAAAGCCTGGGAAAATAGCAGTCTCATTGACCACCCCAGCAGAAACGCAACAGCATTTAGCCCTGGCTTATAGTCCAGGTGTTGCAGAGCCAGTCAAAGCTATCGCTGAAGATCCTGAGCTTGCTTATAAATACACAGCAAAAGGTAATTTGGTCGCTGTTATTACTAACGGATCCGCTATTTTGGGTTTGGGTGATCTTGGGCCTCTAGCTTCCAAGCCTGTTATGGAAGGTAAAAGCCTTTTATTTAAGCGCTTTGCCAATATTGATTCGATTGATATCGAAGTCGATGCTGAGTCGCCACAGGCATTTATTGATACAGTTTCACGTATTGCTCTCACTTTTGGTGGCATTAACCTTGAAGATATTAAAGCGCCTGAATGCTTTGAAATTGAAAAAGCTTTGATCGAGCAATGTGATATTCCTGTCTTTCACGATGAT
>JAPOUS010000106.1:0-1708 GCA_026708525.1 Cellvibrionales bacterium | reverse complement strand
TGTAGAATGCACTTGAGATTCAAGGCAAGCAACTGAATGATGCGCGTATTGTTTGTTTAGGCGCAGGTGCTGCTGCCATAGCTTGTATGCGTTTGTTAGTTAGCTGTGGTGCTAAAAAAGAAAATATCTTTATGTTAGATCGTAAGGGTGTGATTCATGAAGGTCGTGATGGCATTAATGAATATAAAGCAGAGTTTGCTAACAATACGGATAAGCGTACCCTTGAAGATGCTTGTAAAGATGCGGATGTCTTTGTTGGCTTGTCGGGTGCCAATCTTTTATCACCTCAAATGTTAGCGTCTATGGCGCCAAACCCTGTGGTGTTTGCTTGCTCTAACCCTGATCCTGAGATTAGCCCTGCGCTTGCACTAGAAACCCGCGATGATGTAATCATGGCAACGGGTCGTTCGGATCATCCGAATCAAGTGAATAACGTGTTAGGCTTCCCGTTTATTTTCCGTGGTGCGCTAGATGTTCGCGCGAAACTGATCAATGAATCGATGAAAGTCGCTGCGGTTCATGCTATTGCAGATCTTGCAAAAAAACCCGTGACGCAAGAAGTCATTGATGCAAGTGATGAAGATCACTTGGAATACGGTAAAAACTATATTATTCCTAAGCCTATGGATTCGCGCCTATTGGGCGAAGTCTCAGCTGCGGTGGCAAAAGCTGCTGTGGATTCTGGTGTGGCTCAGTTGCCGTACCCTGAAGATTATCCTCTGGTCTAATCCAAGAAGCATTACGAAAAGCACGTTAATCGTGCTTTTTTTTCGCCTGCATTTTTTCTATTGAAAGTAACACTACGATGATCGCGATAATAGGGATGTTTTTTGTCAGTGGGCCAAAAGGGTGAAACCAAAGTGTTGGCGCAATAACACTGAGAGTGGATGAATAAATGGTGATAATGCTGATCTGTGTGTAGTAACAAGCTTCTCGCTTGAAAGGGGTTAATAACCATAAGCCAATGACTAGATTGACTAGGCTTCCGGCGTAGATGCAAGCTAATGCTAAATTACCAGATATATTCGCCATCGCCAGTACTGATAGCCCAGTCGCTCGATCAAAAAAAGTGGCCGTTATTGCGGTGGCTACCCATAAAAAAGCGAGGCTAAATCGTAGGGTTTTCTCAACATGTTTAGGCATAGAGACAAGGTTGGTTTAAGACATTATCAATAAACTATAGCTGAGAAGAGCATCTTCCGTTACGTTAAATAAAATTTTTAATCAATGCTATCGGCTAATGAGTCTGTTAGTGAGTATTTTGGGCTGAAGCCTGTTTCTCTGATTTTACTGTCATCAAAGAGGGTGTCGGTACTTAAGACTGCGACATCAAAACGAGTCAGGGGAGGCGATGAACCAAAAGGGTAAATTTTTTCAAATAATTGCGCAAAAAATGCTGTTAACCCCTTAGGGAGGTTGAATACAAAGGATGTGCGGCCTGAGTGACTGTCCAGGGCATTTTTTAACTCTCGCCAGCTAATATCGTACCCCTTGGTTAAATAAATTTCGGGTTGATCAATTGGTGCGTGAATAAGGTGTGCTATGGCACGCCCTACGTCTCTAGCATCAATACAAGAAAAGCGATGTTTGCCGCTATCAATCGCAGGGAATACCCTGAATTTATGTGCAAGCAAAAAGCTGGGTAAAAAAGAGATATCTCTTCTTCCTAGTACATTGCTGGGTCTTAGAATAATTAGTTCGGTTTGTG